>CAYOAV010000019.1:20605-27650 GCA_964402055.1 uncultured Ruminococcus sp.
CAGAGATTTGAAAGAGGTAAATATGATGAAGAGCTGAAAATTATCGGTGATACAACGGAAACAGGCACTACTGTAAAATTCAAGGCTGATTCGCAGATTTTCGAGGAAACAACTGAATATGATTACGAAATTCTTCTTAAAAGGCTTCGTGAACAGGCTTTTCTTAATGCTGGTGTAAGGATAGTATTTTCCGATTTAAGAAGTGAGCCTGTTTCAGAGGTTCTTCATTATAAGGGAGGTATAAGAGAATTTGTTGAGCATATTCATAAGACAAGAGGACTTGAACCGCTTACGCAGAATGTTATTTATGTAAGTGGAGTTCAGGGAGATTCTACCGCAGAGGTTGCGATGCAGTATAACGATTCATATAATGAGGTCATACTGTCATTTGCAAATAATATCCATACAATAGACGGCGGTTCGCATGAAACAGGCTTCAAAAATGCTCTTACCAAGGTTCTTAATGATTATGGAAAAAAATTCAATCTTCTTAAAGAGGGCGAAAAGCTTATTGGTGAGGACGTTCGTGAGGGTTTGACTGCAATAGTTTCCGTAAAGCTCACAAACTGCGAGTTTGAGGGTCAGACAAAGGGCAGACTTGGTAATCCCGAGGTAAGACCTTTTGTTGAAAATATGGTTTATGAGAAGCTGATGTGCTATCTTGAAGAAAATCCTGCCGAGGCAAGAGATATTTTTGAAAAATCAATGGCGGCACAAAGGGCAAGAGAAGCGGCAAAGAAGGCTCGTGAAACAGCAAGAAGAAAATCAGCGATGAACTCGGCTTCACTCCCTGGAAAGCTTGCAGACTGCTCCGAAAAGGATATTGAATTTACAGAAATTTACATCGTCGAGGGAGATTCTGCGGGCGGTTCTGCAAAGCAGGGACGTGACAGACGCTATCAGGCGATACTTCCGCTCTGGGGAAAGATGCTGAATGTTGAAAAGGCAAGAATCGACAAGGTTTACGGCAATGAAAAGCTTATGCCTGTCGTTACGGCTCTTGGAACGTCCATTGGCGAGGATTTCGATATATCAAAGCTCCGTTACGGTAAAATCATTATTATGGCGGATGCCGATGTCGATGGTTCGCATATCAGAACGTTGCTTCTGACATTCTTCTTCCGCTTTATGCGTCAGCTTATTTCAAACGGAAATGTTTACATTGCACAGCCGCCTCTTTTCAAGGTATGGAGAGGTAAGCAGATAAGATACGCTTTTTCCGATGAGGAGAGAGATGTTTATATCAAGGAGCTTGCAGGAGAAAATAACGCAAAGGTCGATGTTCAGCGTTATAAAGGTCTTGGTGAAATGGACCCTGAACAGCTCTGGGAAACAACTATGGATCCCGAAAGAAGAACTATCATAAAGGTAGAAATGGAGGACGCTATCAAGGCGGATGAGATTTTTACTATTCTTATGGGCGACAAGGTTGCTCCTCGTAAGGAATTTATCGAGAAAAACGCTAAATTCGTTACTAATCTTGATATTTAATTTGACATAAAATATACTTTTTGGAGAAAATCTTATGGGTATTTTAAAGGAAATGTTCAGCGAAAATCAGGAAGATAATTTTCAGAAAAAGGATGAAGCTCTGCTTTCAAGGGCGGAATATACAAACAGCGTTGATATGATACTTTCAGGTTATAAAACCTTTCAGAAAAAGTATGTTATAAAAAATGTTGTTCTGAAAATGCTGCTTGTTGTTCTTGCGGCGGCTTCCTCTGTAATGATGCTTGTATCATCGGGCGGAAGTGATATAAGAGCGATTTTTATGCTTCTGATATGTGCGGCGATAGGATATTATTTCATAAGTCAGCCTATTCATAACAGAAAGCAGGTAAAAAAATCTGCGGAAATGCTTGAAGGTAAAAAATTTGAGATTGAAATTACCGACAGGACTATAAAAATAACTTCACTTGAAATTGAGGAAGAATTGCAGGAAGAAAAAGTTGAAAATTCAGATGAAGCTGAAAATGAAAAGCCTGCGACTATTATTCATCTTGACGGATCTGTTGATATTATTGACAGAGGAGATATTTTTATAATATGCGTAAGCAAAAAATACGTTTTTATCGTTCCGCAGGATGTTTTTGACGAAAAGGAGCTTGACAATACAAGAAGCAAGCTTGCTGCTGTAATGGGAATACGTTACAAGATAGACGGCTGAATTTTAAGAACAGGAGATGTTTTGATTTGTATAATGATGAAAATGCAAAGGTTATTCATGTTGATATAGAAAATGAAATGAAAAAATCATTTCTTGAATATTCAATGTCGGTAATCGTTGCAAGAGCATTGCCCGATGTCCGTGACGGTCTTAAGCCTGTTCACAGACGTATTATCTACACGATGAACGATGCGGGAAATACCTCCGACAAGGCGTACAGGAAATGTGCGTACACTGTCGGTGAGGTTCTCGGTAAATATCATCCACACGGTGACGCTTCGGTTTATGACGCACTGGTAAGACTTGCACAGAATTTCTCTCTGCGTTATCCTCTTGTTGACGGTCACGGTAACTTTGGTTCGATTGATGGAGATCCTCCTGCCGCTTACCGTTATACAGAAGCAAGAATGGCTAAGATAGCAGGCGAAATGCTTGCGGATATAAATAAAAATACTATTCCCTATACCTCAAACTACGATGATACTCTTAAAGAACCAGAGGTTCTACCCTCTCGTTATCCGAATATTCTTGTAAACGGTTCAACAGGTATTGCGGTTGGTATGGCTACAAATATCCCTCCGCATAATCTGACGGAATGTATAAATGCTATTCAGCATCTTGTAAAAAATCCTGACGCAGAGCTTGATGAGCTTATGGAATATATAAAGGGTCCTGACTTCCCTACCGGTGGTATTATTATGGGCAGGGCTGGTATCCGTGCGGCATATGCAACGGGCAGAGGTAAAATAATCCTCCGTTCGGTTACAAATATAGAGGAAATCAAGGGAAGAAACTGTATTGTTGTTACTGAGATACCTTATATGGTAAATAAGGCAAGACTGATTGAAAATATTGCAAATCTTGCAAAGGATAAGCGTATTGAGGGAATACACAATATCCGTGATGAATCTGATAAGGAACACGCTGTAAGAATTGTTATTGAGCTTAACAAGGACGCTATACCTCAGCTTGTATTGAACAAGCTTTTTGCGAATACACAGCTTCAGGATACAGTCGGAGTAATAATGCTTGCACTTGTAAGAGGCGAGCCAAAGGTTCTTACACTTAAACAGATACTTACTGAATATATAGATTTCCAGGTTGACGTTATTCGCAGAAGAACTGAATTTGACCTTAAAAAAGCACAGGAAAGAGCTCATATTTTAGAGGGCTTGGTAATTGCTTCGGATAATATCGATGAGGTTGTGGATATCTGCAGAAAATCAAAGGACCCGAATGAAGCAAAGACAAGGCTTATGGAGCGTTTCGGAATAACTGAAATTCAGGCAAATGCTATTGCACAGATGAGAATTATCCAGCTCACAGGTCTTGAAAGACAAAAGATAGAGGACGAACTTTCCGAGCTTGATGCTAAGATAGCTGAATTTAAAGAAATACTTGAAAATCACGACAAGGTTCTTGAAATTATGTCGGAGGAGCTTGAAACGGTCAAGAATAAATACGGCGATGACAGAAGAACCTCTATTGAAAGTGTTTCGGGTGAGGTTGATATTGAAGATCTTATCCCTGTTGAGGAATGCGTTGTTACTTATACAAACATCGGATATATAAAGCGTCAGCCTGTAAGTGATTATAAGGCACAGAGAAGAGGCGGCAAGGGCGTTACAGGTATGAAACAGCGTGAAGAAGATTTCGTTGAGGAAATGTTTATATCCTCATCGCATGATAATGTGCTGTTCATAACAAACAAGGGTATAATGTACAAGCTGAAATGCTTTGAAATTCCTGAAGGCTCAAAGCAGTCAAGAGGTACTAATGCTATTAATCTGCTTCCGCTTTCAGAGGGCGAAAAAATTGCCGCAATGATAAAAACCACTGATTTTGACAGCGGAAAGAATATCATTATGGTAACAAAGAGGGGCAAGATAAAGCGTACTCCGCTTGACGCATACAAAAATGTACGCAAAAACGGTCTTATTGCTATCGGACTTGATGAGGGTGACGAAATTGCAGGCGTAAGAATGACTGACGGCAATGCACAGGTCATGGTTGCGACAAAAAATGGTTATGCAATACGCATCGAGGAAAACGGCATAAGAAAGATGTCACGTTCAGCTCACGGTGTAAAGGCTATAAAGCTTCGTGAGGGCGATGAGGTCGTTTCTATGGCAAGAGTCCGTGAGGGTGCGTCCGTGCTGACTGTTACCGACAAGGGCAACGGAAGAAGATCCGAGCTGGATTCATACAGAGTTCAGAACCGTGGTGGTTATGGTATGCTCAATTACAAGGTTTCTGATGAAAAGGGATATGTTTGCGGAATAAAGGTCGTTGATGAAACGGACGATATTATTATGATATCGGACGATGGAGTTATCATCAGAATCAGGGCAAATGATATTCGCATTATGGGAAGATACGCAACAGGTGTCCGTCTTATGAGAGTTTCGGACGGTGTAAAGGTTGTTTCCTTCACGAGAGCCGAGCATGACGACAGTGCTGAAACGGCTAAGGTTGAAGAACCAAGTGAAGAAGAGCTTGAAGCAGAGATGAAGGCTGCTCAAGCGGAAGAAAACAGCGAAGTCATTGTCGAAGATGAAGCTCCTGATGATGAAGAAAATGAAGAATAAAAAAATGAGAGCAGTTCATTCATTGAATTGCTCTCGTTTTTTTATTTATTTGGGTGTTTAGGAATCCGCTGATTAAAGCAAAGCGTTAGCTTCATCGTTTTGAAAATGACAAAAACGTATTAATCAGCGATTCCTTAGTATAAATCGATAATATTATTTATTTGTTCTATAGAATATAATGGAAGATTTATGAGATTTTCCTCTATTTTGTAGTCTGACATTGAAGTACGGATAGATATTTTGGGAGAGAATTTTTCACGATAGGATTTAAGTCTTTTTGCTTTTAGATTTAATTCTGCCTTTACTTCAATCGGAACTATTTGATCTTCATTATCAACAACAAAGTCAATCTCGCAGGAATTTCCATCGTTGGTATAATAATAGACATTAAGATCTTTAATGGTTTTTAACTGCTGACAGACATATTGCTCTGTAAGAGCTCCCTTAAATTCAATAAAAAGGTCATTTCCTTCAAGCAAGGTATGTTGACCAAGTCCTGACATACAGCCAAGAAGACCGACATCAACCATAAAAAGCTTAAAGGCTTTTAAATCCTCGTATGCACGCAAGGGAATTTCTGCTGTACTGATACGGCTGATCTTATGAACAAGACCACAATCATTGAGCCACATAATTGCAGCTTCATAATCCTTTGCACGGGCACCTTCACGGACAAGGCTATAGACAAATTTTCTGTTTTCCTTTGCCAGCTGAGAAGGCAAGCTGTTCCATACCATACGGATTTTTGGAACAATATCATTTGGTGCGTGTTTTGAGAAATCCTGTTCATAAGCGGCAAGTATTCGTTTTTGAATATCACGAATCTCATTAAAATCCTTAGTTTCCGCAAAGCATTGAACGGCTTCGGGCATACCTCCGACAAAATAATATTGTTTCAATGATTCAATATATGTTTTTTTAAAGCTTGTAATCATCTGAAAGTCTTGTTTATCAAGCAACCCGGCAAATTGATCCTTTTGGGTTGCCATAAGAAATTCCTTGAATGATAGAGGATAAAGCTTTAAAAAATCAACCTTGCCTACAGGAAATGATGTACCCTGATGGAGGGCAATGCCGAGTAAAGAGCCTGCACACACAATATGATATTGAGGAGAATTTTCATAGAAATATTTAAGGGAGGTTAATGCTCTTGGAACTTCCTGTACCTCATCAAAAATAAGTAGTGAATTATTCGGGTCAATTTTATGTCCAACATACATTTCTAGCCCTAATATCAGACGTTCCGTATTAAGATCGGTAGAAAAAAGATCTGCCATTACAGAATTGGAATCAAAGTTAATATATACAGTATTTTCATAAGCTTGTCTGCCAAATTCTTTCATCAGCCATGTTTTTCCAACCTGACGAGCACCCTCAATAATTAATGGCTTACGATGTTTACTTTCCTTCCAGATAAAGAGATTTTCGATAGCAATTCGGTACATATTATCACCTCTGATACATAGTATACCACACAATTACAAAAAATGCAACGATAAATGTAGCTATCAACACACTTTTTCCAACGAAAAAATGTGTTGGAGTATAAATGATTGAAAAAATAAGAAAATTGGATAAGACATTATTTTCTTTGTCCATAGTCGAAGTACAGTCGTATTTCACAAAAGGACAAAATTTATCGGCTTATTTTTGTTTTATATATCAATTGAAAAATCCGCTTTAATGAAGTATAATATTATTAATGAATTATCGCATTTAAGGAGATTATTGCTATGAATAATATCAAGGTTGTTAAGTTCGGCGGAAGCTCTCTTGCCGATTCAGCACAGTTTAAAAAGGTTGCCGCTATCATCAAGGGCGATGAAAACAGAAAATTTGTTGTTGCTTCAGCTCCGGGAAAGCGTTTTAAGGAAGATATAAAAATTACTGATATGCTCTATGCTTGCTATGAAAAGGCTGCTAAGGGTGAAAAATTCAACAAGGAATTTGAAGCTATCGAGCAGAGATATAATTCCATTATCAAGGATCTTGGCATAAATATTGATCTTTCCGCTGATTATACTGAAATAAAGGATGCTTTCGCTCACAGAGCAGGACGTGATTTCGCCGCAAGCCGTGGTGAATATCTCAACAGCAAGGTTCTTGCAGCTTATATTGGTTATAATTTCGTTGATCCTGCTGGTTATATCAAGTTCAGCGAGGATGGTGCATTTGACCTTGATACAACACAGGAGCTTCTTTCCGCTAAGCTTGCAGAGCTTGATAATGCTGTAGTTCCTGGATTCTATGGTTCGATGCCTAACGATACTATCAAGACATTCTCAAGAGG
>CAYOAV010000019.1:27750-31167 GCA_964402055.1 uncultured Ruminococcus sp.
GGAACGATGATCGTTTCAGAATCCGCAGAGATAAGCAAATATGTTATTACGGGCATTGCAGGTAAGAAAGGCTTTTCCGCTATCAACATTGAAAAGGATATGATGAACAGCGAAATCGGCTTCGGCAGAAGTGTTCTTCGTGCATTGGAAAAGAACGGTATCAGCTTTGAGAATGTTCCTTGTGGAATTGATACAATGTCTGTTCTTGTAAGCACCGATAGTCTTCTTGGCAAGGAAAAGAATGTTATTGACGAGATAAACTATCGTGTTCATCCTGATATTATTGAAATTGAAAGCAACCTTGCACTTATCGCAGTAGTTGGCAGAGGAATGAAAAAGGCAAGAGGTACAGCAGGCAAGATTTTCTCCGCACTTGCAGACGCAAGAGTTAATGTAAAGATGATAGACCAGGGTTCTTCTGAGCTTAACATTATTGTTGGTGTAAATGAAGAGGACTTTGAAGCGGCTGTAAAGGCTCTTTATGGTGCATTTGTAAACGACTGATTTTAAAAATATCCTCCTGCACGGAATATGCAGGAGGATTTATTATTTTTCCATTTTCCTCATTAATCGAAATTCGATAATTACCATAACAGCGGAAACAATGCCTGCAAGAAGATCTGCACAGGGTGCTGAATATACTATTCCGTCGATGCCAAATTTTAATGGCAAAATAAGCAGAAACGGTATAAAAAAGATTATCTGCCTTGTCAATGAAAGGAATGCTCCCTTTATCGGTTTGCCGATTGAAGTGAAAAAGGTTGTTGATATAGGCTGTATACAGTTGAGCCATGTGAAGAACAGGAATATCTTGAACATTTTTGTACCAAATTCAAAATACTCCTCCGAACCGCCGCCGAACATTGACAAAATCTGATGTGGGAACAGCTGAAATGCTGAAAAGCACAGCACTGAGAAAACTGCCGCTGTTCCAAGGGCGAGGGCATATGCTTTACGCACTCTGTCATATTTTTTTGCACCGTAATTAAAGCTTTCGATAGGCTGAGTTCCTTGGGCAAGTCCTATAACAACGGAGAACATTATCTGATTTACTTTCATTGCTATTCCTGCACAGGCGATCGTTATTGATGAGCCGTAAACAGAAGCTTCGCCGTAATGATTAAGCGAATTATTCAGCACTATCTGCACTATCATTATCGCAAGCTGATTTATAAAGGATGCCATTCCGATAGATGCTATCCTTGAAATAACGTTGAAATTCGGTTTGAAATGCTTTTTTTCAAGCTTGACGGTTTTAAATCTGATAAGATATGCGATGGCGATAATTGATGAAACTATCTGACCGATAATTGTTGCGAGAGCCGCTCCGGTCATACCCATATCAAGGGTAATGACAAAAAATGCGTCAAGTATTGTATTCAATATCGCTCCTGTAAGGTTGCATACCATTGAAACTCCAGGACTTCCGTCGGCACGGATAAGGTGACTTCCGCCGGTTGTGACGATAAGGAACGGAAAGCCTATTGCACATATTCTGACATATTCCACGGCATAGGGCAGGACATCATCTGGTGAACCGAAAAGTATTAACAATGGTTCGAGGAATATTTCCGATAGAAGGGTTATAATTATTCCGCAGGACATAAGCATTACGAGGGCATTTCCAACGAAAAACGGTGCTTTTTCATGCTCTCCCCTACCCATTGCAAGGTTAAAGCAGGATGCCGCACCGATTCCGAAAAGCAATGCAACGGCTATGCAGGAGGTTGAAAACGGAAATGCGATATTTGTTGCGGCATTTCCGAGCTGACCGACATAATTGCCGATAAAAAGCTGATCGACAATATTGTATAACGCTCCGACAAGCATTGCTATGATACTTGGCATAGAAAATTTGAGCATAAGCCTTTTTATAGGCTCACTGCCCAAGGGGTTGTTTTTTAAAGCATCATTCATTTTTCATTTCTCCTTTTCAATATACAAATTATACCATATTATTCTATTTTTTTCAAGAGTACAGAAGGTTGTGTAAAAAAATGTCAGATTTCATATATTCCGATACAAACAAGCATTATCATACTCAAAGCTATTATCTTAAAAAGCGTTTTGGAAAAAAGGTAGTAAAGGTTGCTCTTAATGGTGGATTTACCTGCCCTAATCGTGATGGGAGCAAGGGAGTTGGCGGCTGTAAATTCTGTTCAGCTTCGGGGAGCGGTGATTTTGGCGGCAATCCCGATGCACCGATTGAGCGACAGTTTGACGAGGTGAGAAAAAAACTTATTGATAAATGGGGAGAGCCACTTTACATACCCTATTTTCAGGCAAATACCAACACATATGGTGAAGTTGAACAGCTTCGCAATTTATTTGAGCGTGCGTTAAAGCTTCCGAATGCTGTTGGTCTTGCTGTTTCGACACGTCCTGACTGCATTTTGGAGGAAACGGCTGATTATCTTGCCGAGCTTTCAGAGCGAACCTATCTTACGGTTGAGCTTGGATTACAGACTATACATGATAAAACAGCGGGAAAACTCAACCGATGTCACACCTATGCGGATTTTCTGGGTGGCTATGAAATGCTGAAAAAAAGGGGAATAAATATCTGCGTACATATTATAAACGGTTTGCCGTATGAAAATCGTGAAATGATGATGGAAACAGCAAGGGCAACCGCCGCACTTGAGCCTCATGCGGTGAAAATTCATATGCTTCATATAATAAAGGGTACGGCTCTTGCAAAGGAATATGAAATGAATCCTTTTCCACTGCTTACAGCTGATGAATACGCATCGCTTGTCTGCAATCAGATAGAGCTTATGCCGCCCGAAACAATAATTGAACGAATAACGGGCGATGGTGCAAGATCGGAGGTCATTGCACCGAAATGGACGCTTGACAAAAAGCGTGTTATGAACAGCATTGACCTTGAATTTGCAAAAAGAAACAGCTTTCAGGGAGATAGATTCTTAACAGCTTGCACAAAAAAATCTGCGGACTGTTGATTAAATTCTACATTGATTTTAACAAATTTGCACTTGACCTTATGAAAATAAAGTAGTAAACTTATAAAAATATATGTTAAAGTTTGAAGTCTTTGAAAAAGGAGGAGCTTATCATGCTTGAAACCGATATGTCCAAAAAATTCGTCAAGGAAGGACTTACCTTTGACGATGTTCTTCTTATCCCTGCCGAGTCCGATTGTACCCCTAATATGGTTAGTCTGAAAACACGTCTTGCAGGTGATATTTACCTTAATACTCCTATTATCACTTCCGCAATGGATACTGTTACCGAGGCTAATATGGCAATCGCAATTGCCCGTGAAGGCGGTATCGGTGTTATTCATAAGAATATGTCTATCGAAAAGCAGGCTGACGAGGTGGATAAGGTCAAGCGTTCTGAAAACGGAGTTATTGTAAATCCGTTCTCGCTTACAGCTGATAAGCTTGTTTCCGA
>CAYOAV010000019.1:31267-32463 GCA_964402055.1 uncultured Ruminococcus sp.
GCAGGTGCTGACTGCGTTAAGGTCGGAATTGGACCTGGCTCTATCTGTACAACAAGAGTTGTTGCAGGTATCGGTGTTCCACAGGTAACAGCTATTTATGATGCGGCTTGTGCAGCTGCAAAGCATAACATTCCTGTTATTGCAGACGGCGGTATCAAATATTCGGGCGATATTGTAAAGGCTCTTGCGGCAGGTGCAAATGTAGTAATGCTCGGTTCTCTGCTTGCAGGCTGTGAGGAATCCCCGGGAGAAACTGAAATTTATCAGGGCAGACAGTTCAAGGTATACAGAGGCATGGGTTCACTCGGTGCTATGGCTTGCGGCTCTAAGGACAGATACTTCCAGGAAAATGCAAGAAAGCTTGTTCCAGAGGGTGTTGAAGGACGTGTACCTTACAAGGGACCTGTTTCCGATACTATCTTCCAGCTTATCGGCGGCATTCGTTCTGGTATGGGTTATACAGGATGTGATACAATTGAAAAGCTTCACGAAAAGGCACAGTTTGTTAAAATCACAGGTGCAGGACTTCGTGAATCTCATCCACATGATATTTATATCACCAAGGAAGCTCCTAACTATTCAGCACAGATATGATCAATATTACCGCACAAATGCTTTGGTATTTGTGCGGTTTTTTGTATAATTTTAAGTAAAAGATTACATAATAATATTAAACTGCTAAAAAACAAAGGAGTAAAATCAATGAATACAGATTCACTCAATAATATCTCATGCGGACTTTATGTGCTTACGGCTTCAGATAACGGAATTGATAACGGCTGTATAATCAATACTCTCGCACAGCTGACAAGCTCACCCTTGCAAATCGGTGTTACTGTAAGCAAGGAAACATTTACACATGATATGGTGGCAAAAACAGGAATTTTTAACGCTTCGGTTATTGATACCTCTGCAGATTTTGAGCTTATAAAGCATTTCGGATTCCAGAGCGGAAAAGATAAAAAAAAATTTGGGACTGCCGATTCCTATCGCTATGAACCACGTTTCAGTGAAAACGGTCTTATCTATCTTTCAACATTTTCAAATGCCTATGTTTCGGGAAAGGTAACATCTTCTGTCGATTTAGGCACACATACAATGTTCATTGCTGATATGACGGACGGCGAAATTCTTTCTGATAAGCCGACTATGACATATGATTATTATCATAAAAACGTCAAGCCAAAGGTTCAGAC
>CAYOAV010000020.1:0-25479 GCA_964402055.1 uncultured Ruminococcus sp.
TCGGGGGACATTTTTACTATTGACGACAGTGTTTGCTCGTCACAGCCCTTTCTTGGCGGATCTGTTATAATAACATTCGGTCTGATACCCTTTTCTGCGAGAGAATGTGCAATTTCGCCCGAATCACCGCAGTAAAATTCCGCATTGTTTACATTATTATTTTTAGCATTATTTTTTGCATTTTCTATTGCCTGCGGTATTATCTCTCCACCTATCAGCTTATTAATTCCGTCCGACATTGAAAGTCCGACCGTTCCCGCACCGCAGAAAAGGTCAAGCAATGTATCATTTTCATTAAGCTGTGCATATTCCTTGGCTATTGCATAAAGCCTCTCTGCTTGTGCGGTATTGACCTGATAAAATGACAATGGAGATATTGTGATTTTTTTGCCGCACATTATATCGTCTATGCTGTCCTTACCCGAAATTGTGACGCATTTTTCTCCTGTGATAACATTCGTTGACTTATCGTTAATATTAAGTACAAGGCTTTTTATTTCGGGATATTTTCCGCAAAGCCTGTCCGAAAGCTCCCTGAACGGCTTAGTATCAGCCTTTGTCACGATAAGGCAGACCATAACCTCGCCACTGTGAAAGCCCTGACGAATATAAATATGACGAATAAGCCCCTTGCCGCTTTTTTCATCGTAGAGTGGCAGGTGCTTTTCGTTTATATATTTACAGATATCGTCCGTTATTTTTGTGAACAGTTCAGGTTGGAGCAGACAGTCGCCGCAGGGTATCACACGGTGACTTCTTGGTGCAAAAAAGCCACAGACCGCCTTTCCGTTTTCATCATATGTAAGGGGGTACTGGGCCTTGTTTCGGTAGCGTTCCGTTTCTGTACAGCCTAATATCGGCTCAAAATCCACGTCAAGACCGCCAAGCCGTTTAAAAGCGTCCTTAACGGACTGTTCCTTTGCCGCAAGCTCCGCTTCATAGGAAATATGCCTGTAAACACAGCCGCCGCATTTTGAATAGACATTGCAATTATTTTCACAGCGTGAATCAGACGGCTCTATTATTTTATCAATTATACCAAACGCATAGCTTTTATTAACCTTGACGATTTTGCAGGAAATAACATCGCCGACAGCGGTAAGCGGCACAAAGACCGCCATACCGTCATCAGTTCTGCCAACACCACTTCCCTCGGAGGTAAGACCTGTTATCGTCAGGGTGCAGATATCATTTTTTTTCATAAAACTCCTTATCAGTTGAGCCTTTCGCCGCATTTTATGCAGAAAACAGCGTCCGCTTCATTTTCGGTAAGGCAGAATTTACAGGTTTTTTTCTTGTTGAGCTTTACAGCCTTGTCAGCCTCATCAAGCTTTTCTTTGAGCTTGTTTATCTCGCTGATTATGATTTTCATTCTGCCTGTTTCGTCAGCGTCGCTTTCGTGCATATTATAGCAAAGCTTACCAAGCTCTGTATATTTTTCATTGATTTTTGTGCGGAGCTGTGCTCTGTCGATTTGGGTTTTTGAATAATCAATAGCGTCAGCGGTTTTTGAAGCGGCCTTGTCAAAAAGGTTCTTAGCGTCTGATTTGAGATTATCAAAATTGAATGCCATGGTTTAGTCCTCCTCTAAATATTTGTTGTAAAACTCATATATTTTATGCTTTTTTTCAAGCATTTTTTCATAGCGTGAAATGTATTCATAAGGGAATTTATAGTTGAAAAGCCTTTCTATCTTGCCTGTTTCCGTGTTGACAAGCTTAGTTGAGCCAGCCGCACCAACAGCTAAGATAGTCTGAGCCTCCTCCATAATGTAAATATTGTAAAGGCATTCATAGCCTGCCTTTGAAAATCCTACATTTTCGAGGTTTTCAACGGTATTTTTCTGACGATAGAGGTAATAGGGGAGATAGCCCTCCTTACCGAGCTTTTGTTGACCGTAATCGACCATATCAGATATTCTTGTGTCAACGAAGCGTTCCTCCTCACGGAAAAGCTTTGAGGAACGTTTCAGAGTGAGAGTGTGTATGGTGATGCTTTCCGGGTCAAGCTCGCAAAGCTCATCAATGGTGTGAACAAAGCCGTCATAGGTATCTGTCGGCAAGCCTGCAATGGTGTCCATATTGATATTATCAAAGCCAATTTCACGGGCAAGGTGGAATGATTTTACAACGTCCTCTGCCGTATGCCGCCTGCCTATCGCTTTAAGAACGCTGTCATTCATAGTCTGGGGATTCACGGAAATTCTTGTTGCACCGTTTTTCTTTATTGCTTCAAGCTTTTTTGCTGTTATTGTGTCAGAACGTCCTGCTTCTACAGTATATTCACGAATTTTTGAAATGTCAAAGCTTTTTCCTATTTCTCCCATAACAAGCGAAAGCTGTTCAGCGGAAAGTGTAGTCGGAGTGCCGCCACCGATGTATATTGTATCAAGCTTCAATCCAAGCTCATCGGAAATCTGTGCCGTCTGACGTATTTCCTCGCATAGCTTTTCGGCATATTCGGGAAGAAGCTTTGCCGCATTCGGACTTTCTATCGAATGTGACACGAATGAGCAGTATGAACAGCGTGACGGACAGAACGGAACGGAAACATAAAGTGAAAATGAACGCTTATCAAGTGAATCAAAGTATTTTTTCTGAACCGCCGCAGTATTATATGCAAGCTCAAGCTTTTTATCTGAAACATCGTATTCATTTTTCAGCGTTGAGAAAATTTCCACCTTGGAAAAACCATCGTCAAGCAGAGCGTTTACCTTTTTTACAGGACGTATTCCCGTAAGCCTGCCCCATGGTGGTGTTATCCCTGTCAGCTTTTGCATAATTTCATAAAGCAGACCGCAAAGCACCGTTTCAACGTCCTTTTCATTTTTTACAGCGGCATTTTTGTTTTCAGTTTTGCCGCCGAGAGCAACGTTACAGTATGCAAGACCATTTTCATAGCCAATAATTGCATAATCGCCGCTTTTATCCTCTTCTTCAAAAAGGAAATTGAAGTTTTCTATCGGGAGAAAAAGCTTCATTATCGCTTCAATTTCATATTTACAGCTGTTTCCCTTAAAACATATCGTCATAGTCAAAGCCTTTCATAAAAGGGTTATATTTTTTTTCTGCGGAAAGCGTTGAAGCCTCGCCGTGACCTGATAAAAGACGAAAATCTTCGCTCATATTATCAAGCATTTTAAGACTTTCATTGAGCCTTATGCTGTTTCCGTCGGGCATATCAGTCCTGCCTGCGGAAAGTCTGAAAAGAGTATCTCCGCTGAACATCGTGTCGCCGCAGATATAACATACCGAGCCGCTTGTATGTCCGGGAGTGTGCACTACTTTGAAGCTAAGCTCATCAAGTGTTATAATATCGCCGTCCGAAACAGCCTTTGCATTGCCGCAGTGTGGAACGGGAGCATCATAATAATCGGAAAAATATTCAGAAAGATTAAGATAATCGTCCGTAAGCTTTTTCATATCAGCTTCGTGAATATATACCTCTGCTCCTGTTTCTTTTGCAATATAATCGGCTGATTCAATATGGTCGCAGTGACCATGCGTAAGAAGAATCATTTTCAGTGTTGCTCCGTTGTTTTTTATTACTTCAAGTATTTTTTCTCCACCGCAGGGAGCGTCTATAAGAGCGGCATTGCCATTGTCTGATATAACAATGTAGCAATTAGCTGCGAAAATGCCGCCGCAATTCATCATAATTGTTTTCATATTATTAAACCTCAGCTTTTAAAAGTTCTGTCAACGCTGATAACATCGGGCAGCTTCTTTATTCTTGCAATTATATTGTTAAGCTGTGCAACTCCTGCCGCATTAATGGTCGCAAGGACGTTTGCGTTGCCGTTTTTGAGCATACTTACCGAAATATTGGTAAGTGGGATATGAAGCTCCGCCATAAGCTTGGTAAGGTCTGCGATGATGAGTATATTTTCCTTTGCGACAATATCGAGAGTAACCTTATAGGTAGTATTAACGCTTGCCGCAGAAGCCCAGCGAGCGTCAACCCAGCGTTCAGGCTCCTTGCTCTGTGCGGCGATATATGTCGGGCAGTCCTGCTTATGGATAGAAACACCGTGACCTTTTGTGATAAATCCGATAATGTCATCGCCTGGGAGCGGATTACAGCATTGTGCGAATTTGACGATAATGTTGCTTTCGCCCTCAACGATAACTCCCGAGCTGCTTTTTGTAACCTTGGGAGGAGCTTTCTGCTCAATGCTTTCAGGCTGTTCATAATATTTCTGGTATTTATCCTTAAGCCTTTGCATAATTCTGGAAAGGATAACACCGCCATAACCGATAGCCGCATAAAAATCAACAATAGTCGAGCAGTTATGACGCTTCATATCATCGGCAAGAAATTCGGGGAGCTGTTCCTCTGTAAGGTGGATAAAATTGCGTTTGAATTCTCTTTCCAGCTCTGCTTTGCCGTTGACGATATTTTCCTCACGTCTTTCCTTTTTGAACCAGGAGCGTATTTTTGATCTTGCTTCATTGGTGCGGCATATTTCGAGCCATGCTCTGTTAGGGGCGTGATTTTCGTCATTTGAGGTTATTATCTCAACGATTTCTCCCGTTGTCAGCTTATAATCAAGTGAAACGAGCTTCCCATCAACCTTTGCACCCTTCATTTTATTTCCGACCTGAGTGTGTATCGCATAGGCGAAATCGACGATAGTTGAGCCTACGGGGAGTGATATCATATCGCCCTTGGGAGTGAATGCGAAAATATCCTCGGGGGAAAGGTCGTTCTTTATTGTGCGGACGATTTCCTCAACGTCATCGGTTTCCTGTTGAGCCTCGATTATCTGCCTTATCCATGCAAGGCGGTTTTCGAGCCTGTCCTTACCGCTTATACCCTCTTTGTATTTCCAGTGAGCGGCGATTCCGTATTCAGCGGTGTGGTGCATATCCCATGTTCTTATCTGTACCTCAAAGGGGATTCCCTCACGTCCGATAACGGTAGTATGGAGTGACTGATACATATTAGCCTTAGGAGTTGCGATATAGTCCTTGAAGCGGTTGGGGATAGGTCTGAACATATCGTGGATAATTCCGAGAGCGTTATAGCATTCGGAAACATTATTCACGATGATTCTTACAGCGTATTTATCATATATTTCATCGAAGCTTTTTCCTTGCAAAAATGCTTTTTTGTAAATGCCGTAGATAGATTTTACACGTCCGTCTATCTGCGGCTCACTGCCGAAATTATCTTCCTTAAAGCGTGCGGAAATTTCTGATTTTATTGATTCAATGAAAGCCTCACGCTTATCGCTTCTGATTTCAAGCATACGTTCAATTTCACCATATGCGTATGGGTCGAGGTAACGGAAGGCTATATCCTCAATTTCGTCCTTGAGGGTCTTCATTCCAAGGCGGTGAGCTATCGGAGCGTAGATATTCATTGTTTCAAGTGCGGTATTACGCTGTTTTGCGGCAGGTCTGTACTGGAGAGTACGCATATTATGAAGTCTGTCGCAAAGCTTGATGATTATTACACGGATATCCTGCGACATTGCAAGGAGTATCTTACGGACGTTTTCAGCCTGCTGTTCCTCTTTTGTGAAAAGGGGAATTTTGCCGAGCTTTGTAACGCCGTCAACGAGCATAGCAACGTCCTGACCGAAAAGCTTTTTTATCTCATCGAGAGTAACGTCAGTATCCTCGACAACATCGTGAAGGAGTGCCGCACAGATAGTATCGGTATCCATACCGAATTCAAGCAGGATATATGCTACCGCAAGAGGGTGAGTAATATACGGCTCTCCCGAGGAACGAACCTGATTAGCATGAGCCTTTGCCGCAAATTCATATGAAGTGATTATCTTGCTAAGGTCGTATTGCTTTTCCTCGTCAAGAATTTTTTGGATTATCATATCTATTGTGCATACGGTTTCCTGTTTGCTGTTGTTCATACTCTGATTCTCCTTTCGCTTTTATCCGATAATTGCGGCAATTGACTGATAGATTTTTGAGCTTTCGATAGCCGCCTTGGGAGGATTTTTAATAAAGGTGATTCTGTCATTGCAGATATTATAATCAATAAATTTCAGCTCGCTGAATATGTCTATGGCAATTCTCAGCTTGCAGTAGGAAATGCTTTCGCTGTCGATCCTGCCGAAAAGCTCATCGGAGGATATTTCACCGAAGCCAGCGATAGCCTTGTATATCGGGATAAGCTCATCTCTTGTTGGCAATGCACGCTTCGCAAGAGCAGGTTCAATGCCCTCGCCCCTTTTGAATTGCTCATATGCCTGCTTTGCGTTGAAATATTTAGCCTGAACGATGTTGCTGCTTCTTATATCAACAATACGCATACTAAGGCTTTGCCTGCTGTTATAGGTGTTTATGTAAATTGAAGCGAGAATATCAACGGTATCGCCCTTTTTATAGAGGAAATCAGCAGTTCTTTTTCCGAATAATAACCCCTCCGACTGCTTGCCGCCGTAAATAATGCGTATTTTAGTGCTAAGACCGTTTGAAAGTGGTATAATATCGTTGATAACAGCCTTACGCAGAAGAAATACAGGCTGGCGGCAGCCCTCGCCGAACGGTTCAAGAGATGAAAGAGTTTTTATAGTATCAATATTAAGCTCATCGGGCAGGATAAGCTTGTCTGCACGGATAGTCTGTACAGGCTGAACAGGGTAATATTCAGCGGCATATTTCTGCATTGCCTTATCAAATGCGGATATTTTTTCTTTAAGCAGAGAAAATCCGCCAGCGCCAACGTGACCGCCGAATTTCTGGAGTTCATCTGAACAAGCGGAGAGTGCGGAAAATATGGAAAAGCCTTCAACAGAACGAGCTGAACCTCTAGCAAGCTCTCCGTCATCGGAAAGAAGAAAGACAGGCTTGCCGAATCGTTCTACCAGCCTTGCGGCAACTATCCCGATAACTCCGTGATGCCAGCCCTCGCCATAAATGACAAGAACACGGTTATATAGTATCTCGGGCGATTTAATAAGCTGTTCCTCGACCTCGTTGAGTATTTCCTCCTCAGCTGATTTTCTTTCGGTATTCAGCTTGTCAAGCTTATCGGCAAGCTCTGACGCACGTTCATCATCATCGGTGAGAAAAAGCTCAACAGCGTCGCTTGCAGAACCGAATCTGCCCGAAGCGTTTATTCTTGGGATAAGTGAAAAGGAAACATCTGTTGAGGAAAGCCTGTCCTTTGCTCCCGATTTTTCAATGAGAGCCTTAAGGCCGCAGTTTTCTGTGTTTTTTAAGTATCTTAAACCGTGCGTGACAATGCTTCTGTTTTCACTCGAAAGCGGCATAACATCGGCAATTGTTGCAAGTGCCGCAAAATCTGCGAACTGCTCGAATGCGGCACTGTAATCCCCACCGTCCATTGCGGCGATAAGCTTCAAAGCAATGGTACAGCCGCATATATCCTTGAATGTAGAGGGGCAGTCCGTTCTATGCGGATCAACAACGGCAAGTGCATTGGGGAGAACCTCGCCAGGCTGGTGATGGTCGGTGACGACTACCCTCATACCGAGTTCATTTGCAAGAGCTATTTCATTTATTGCGGAAATGCCGTTATCTACGGTGACAATAAGCTCAACGCCGTCCTCGCTCAATGCTCTGATACCGTTTTCGCAAAGACCATAGCCGTCCGAACGCATATTTATGTAGTATCTGACCCTTGCTCCAAGACATTCAAGATAGGAGTATAAAATCGTTGTCGCAGTTATGCCATCACAGTCATAATCACCGTAAACGCATATATATTCGCCGTTTTCCACAGCTTCAAGCAGGATTTCCGAAGCTTCATGCATATCCTTGAGCAGAAAAGGGTCGGAAAGTATATCTTCATTTTCGCCATTTTTATAATCAAAGAAGCTACAGGCCTTCTGAACGGTATCTATACCTCTTGAAACGAGTACGGACGAGCAAAGAGGGGAAAGAGAGGTATTTTTTGAAAGCTCAGCCGCAGTGTTCGGGTCGGGATTGCCGATTATCCATTTTTTCATAAAACATTTCCTTTTCCTGAAAAGATAATATTATATTATACTATATTATTGCCGATTAATCAATAGAAATATCATTAATAAAAAATAAGCGGCATAATTTTTTTGTGCAAAACAGCAAAATGCTCAAAATATAATGTGGAAAATTATTCTTAATATGTTGAAATAGCAGAAAATAAAATTTTTCAAAAAAACTATATCAAAAAAATATTTCTTGTGATATAATGAACTCGGACATAGGAAAAAGTAATGAAGAAAAATGATTTGGGAAAGGAACCAATCTATGGAAGTAATTGATCTTGTAAGTATTTTTATTAAGGCAATAGGCAGTATTGCATTGTTCATCTACGGTATGAACATTCTCGGGGGAAGCCTTGAAAAGCTTTCATCGGGTAAAATGGAAAAGATTCTTGAAAAGCTCTCAAATAACCCTGTAAAGGGTGTTATTCTCGGTGCTTTGGTAACTGCTGTTATTCAAAGCTCCGCCGCAACGACCGTTATCGTTGTAGGTCTTGTAAATGCAGGAATATTAAGGCTTTCCTCCGCTATCGGTGTTATTATGGGTGCGAATATCGGTACGACCGTTACAGGTCAGATACTCCGACTTGGCGATCTTGAAAGCAATGAAAATGTCGGTGCGGTGCTGAAGCTGTTTTCACCGACAACGCTCGCTCCGTTTATTGCGGCAATTGGTCTTATAGTCTTTATGCTCTCGAAAAAGCAGAGCGGAAAGACCTTCGGCGAGATACTCCTCGGAGTTGGCATTCTCTTTACGGGAATGAACGCACTTACAGAGGCTGTAAGCCCTCTTTCGGAGCTGCAAGCGTTCCGTGATATCTTTGCGGCACTTAAAAATCCGTTCCTCGGAATAATCGTTGGTGCGGTTGTTACCGTGCTTCTCCAGAGTTCGTCTGCGTCTGTCGGAATACTCCAGACTATTTCCACAACAGGCGTGCTGAATTTCTCGGCGGCTTTCCCGATAATCATGGGACAGAATATCGGTACCTGCGTTACTCCTATGATCGCCGCTGTCGGTGCAGGAAAGAACGCAAAAAGAGCTACCTTTGTCCACCTTTATTTTAACGTTATAGGTACTGTGCTTTACCTTATAGTGGTTTATTCGCTTCAGGCAATTGTCGGACTTTCCTTTTGGGATGAGCCGATAGATATGGGCGGAATTGCGAATTTCCATACATTGTTCAATATTACGGTAACTATCTTCTTCCTGCCGTTTACAAAGGTTCTTGAAAAGCTTGCAATGGCAACCGTCCGTGACGATAAAACAGATGATACAGAATCTGTTGCCGCTGATTTTACAGCTCCTGCACTTGAAGACAGACTTCTTGTTTCACCTGCACTTGCTATCCAGCAGGCTTCTAATACAGCTCTTGCAATGGGTAAGCTTGCACTTTATAACTTTGAAAATATGCGTAAGCTTTTCTCAACCGATTATGATGAAAAGCTTGTTGCAAGCCTTGTCGAAAATGAGGAAAATATTGACCGTATGGAGGATAGGCTCAATGCTTACCTCGTCAAGATAACCGATTGCGAGCTGACAGATTTTGAAAACCGCCGTGTTACGGAGCTTTTGCATCTTAGCTCCGAGTTTGAGCGTATCGGCGACTATACAATGAACCTTATAGAGGATGCAGAAAAGCTCCACGCTAATTCTGTAAGCTTTTCCACTCAGGCGATAAATGAGCTTGACGTTATTTCCCGTGCCTGTGAGGAAATAATCGGAATGGCAATAAGCTGTGTTGAGCAGAATGACGCAGTGCTTGCCGCAAAGATTGAACCGCTTGAGGAAACTATCGATTATCTTAACGAAACTCTTAAAGCACGTCATATTGAACGTCTTAAAGAGGGTAAATGCGTTGTTGAGAGCGGTGTAAACTTCCTTGATCTGCTTATCAATCTTGAAAGAATTTCCGACCATTGCTCGAATATTGCGGTTTATGTCATAGGCTCGCAGAAGAATAACGCAGTTATCAATCGTCATGAGTTCATTCAGAATGCTCATGCCGCAAAGGATGAGTCTTATGTCCGTCTTGAAGAGGAGTTTATGACTAAATATTCAGTTTAAAAAACAGCTGCTTCGTTTTTATCGGAGCAGCTTTGTTGAAAATTAACGGAACAGGAGTGTGTATCTGTTGTACAATCAGGAAAATATCAGGAATTTTTGTATTATCGCTCATATAGACCATGGTAAATCAACGCTTGCAGACCGTATTTTGGAGCTTACCTCAACCGTTGCAAAGCGTGATATGGAGGAACAGCTGCTTGATAATATGGATATCGAGCGTGAAAGAGGAATTACCATAAAGGCAAGAGCTGTCCGCCTTAATTATACCGCAAAGGACGGCAAGGAGTATGTTTTCAATCTCATAGATACTCCCGGTCACGTTGACTTTAACTATGAGGTTTCACGTTCGCTTGTTGCCTGCGAGGGTGCTATCCTTATCGTTGATGCATCGCAGGGAATTGAGGCACAGACCCTTGCAAATACCTACCTTGCGATTGAAAATGACCTTGAAGTAATGCCTGTTATAAATAAAATAGATCTCCCGTCAGCAGAGCCTGAGCGTGTTGCCGAAGAAGTCGAAAATGTTATCGGTATTCCTGCAATGGACGCTCCGAGAATTTCCGCAAAAATGGGAACGAATATCGATCAGGTGCTTGAAAGCGTTGTTACGGAAATTCCTGCACCAAAGGGCGATGTGAACGCACCGCTTAAAGCACTTATCTTTGACTGCTTTTACGATAGCTATAAGGGTGTTATAATTTACGTCCGTGTTATTGACGGCGAAATTAAAATAGGTCAGAGGATTAAGCTTATCGCAACAGGTGCGGAGTTTGATGTTGTTGAAACAGGCTATATGGGAGCAACGGATCTTGTAAATTCAGGCTCGCTCAAGGCTGGCGAGGTTGGATATATCACAGCTTCGATAAAATCTATCGGTGATACAAAGGTCGGCGATACCGTTACGGACGCTGAAAATCCGTGTGCGGAGGCTCTCCCAGGCTACCGTGAGGTAAATCCGATGGTGTTCAGCGGTATTTATCCTGCTGACGGTGCAAAATATGGCGATCTGCGTGACGCTCTTGAAAAGCTCCAGCTTAATGATGCTTCCCTCTCATTCCAGCCAGAAACATCAGTAGCACTCGGCTTCGGCTTCCGCTGCGGCTTTCTCGGACTTCTCCATATGGAGATCATTCAGGAACGTCTTGAGCGTGAATATAACCTTGATCTTATTACAACTGCTCCCTCGGTTATCTATAAGGTAAACCTTACGAGCGGAGAAACTATCTATATTGATAACCCGACTAATTATCCCGACCCTGCTAATATCCAGTCAGCGGAAGAACCAATGGTAAAAGCTTCAATACTCACTCCGTCCGATTATGTCGGAAATATTATGGAGCTTTGTCAGGAACGCAGAGGTGTTTTCAAGGATATGAAATATCTTGATGCAACAAGAGTTGAGCTTCATTATGAGCTTCCGTTAAATGAAATAATCTATGATTTTTTTGACGCTCTTAAATCAAGAACAAAGGGCTATGCTTCGTTCGATTATGAAATGCTCGGTTATGTTCCCTCTAAGCTTGTCAAGCTTGATATTATGCTTAACGGAGATGTCGTTGACGCACTTTCATTTATTGTACACGCTGATAATGCTTATAAGCGTGCGAGAAAGATTGCTGAACGTTTAAAGGATAATATTCCAAGACAGCTTTTTGAAATCCCTATACAGGCTTCTGTCGGAGGAAAAATTATTGCGAGAGAAACCGTTAAGGCTATGCGTAAGGACGTTCTTGCGAAGTGCTACGGCGGTGATATTACCCGAAAGAAAAAGCTGCTTGAAAAGCAGAAAGAGGGTAAAAAGCGTATGCGTCAGCTCGGAACGGTCGAAGTTCCGCAGGAGGCGTTTATGGCTGTCCTTAAAATGGACGATGAGTGATAAAAAATGTACAAGGGCTTATATATCCATATTCCGTTTTGCAAAAGGAAATGTCCGTACTGTGATTTTTATTCGGTTGAAAATATCGGAGCTGCCGAGGCTTATACGTCTGCTGTCATAAGGAATATAAAAGGTAAGAATATTTCCGCAGATACGGTCTATTTCGGAGGAGGAACACCGTCATTAATGACAGCTGAGCAGATATATTCAATTCTTTCCTCTGTCGGAGATATTTCCGATGACGCAGAAATTACAATGGAGTGCAATCCCTGTTCCGTTGATGAAAAATATCTTTCGGAGCTTCTTTCGGCAGGTGTGAACAGGCTTTCGTTCGGGGTTCAGTCGCTTTCTGATAAAGAGCTTGCGGCACTTGGCAGACTTCATAATTCAGAAACGGCAGTCGATGCCATAAAATCGGCTTATAAAGCAGGATTCCGCAATATTTCTGCGGATATTATGCTTGCAACAGCCTATCAGACCGCTGAAACGCTTGCAGAAACGATTGAAAAGCTTTCAGATCTCCCGATAAATCACGTTTCGGCATATATGCTGAAAATCGAGCTGGGTACACCCTATTACAGCAGTGAAAAAATACATCAGCTTATCCCCGATGAGGACGAAACAGCGGATATGTACCTTGAAGCTGTTTTAATGCTTGATAAAAACGGATTTGCACAATATGAAATATCAAATTTTTCGCAAAAAGGCTATGAATCAAGGCATAATCTCAAATATTGGCGATGTGAGGAGTATTACGGTATTGGACCTTCTGCACATTCATTTATAGACGGAGAAAGAAGAGCCTGTCATTCCTCGATAGAGGACTTTATTTCCGATGAAATACAGCAGGAATATGAGACCGACAGCAACGGCGGTACATCAGAGGAACGTGTTATGCTCGGGCTTCGCCTGACACAGGAGGGGATACCTGTTTCCATGCTTTTGGATAACAAAATGTCTAAGGCTGAATTGCTTGAAAAACACGGACTTTTGCGGATAAATAACGGCAGAATAATGCTTACTCCACAAGGCTGTCTTGTTTCCAATGAGATAATTGCAGAGCTTATATGATGACAGGGCAAGCCCCTTATTGAAATAACAACAAAAACGACCAAGCAAAGGCTTAATGCGTTTTGCTTGGTCGTTTTTTTGACAAAAATAAAAACGGACAGACTAAAAAGCCTATCCGTTTTTGGCGCGGAACAAGGGATTTGAACCCTCGCGCCGGTTTCCCGACCTACTCCCTTAGCAGGGGAGCCCCTTCACCACTTGGGTAATTCCGCATAAATATAAAATGGCGGAGAGGGTGGGATTCGAACCCACGGTCCCTTGCGGGATCACTGGTTTTCAAGACCAGCTCCTTAAACCACTCGGACACCTCTCCATATAAGTCGATGCACTTCCGCAATCGACTTATTTATTATATCACGTCATAATTCGTTTGTCAAGCCTTTTTTGAAATTTTTTCTTGATTTTGGATTTAACAATACTTTTTCAAAACCTCTGCCGCCTCATCAAGCTTGGAAACAGCCTTGCTAAGATGAGTTTTTACAACCTCGTTGCTGCTGCTCTCACTCATTTCTTTTGCCTTTGCAAGAGCTTCACGGCTTGCATCAACCTGTGTCTGATAAAGGCTGTCAAGACGTTTGAGAGCGTTTTCAGCCATTTTTTTATAGGTGCTTTTCAGATCCTTGACAGCGTTGAGCCTTACGTCATCGTAATTTTCAAGAGCATTATCAATGATATTTGTTGTTCTGCGTCTGCCGAGGATATTTTTGAACGAACTCATAGTTTCGGATGGATAATCGCCGTTTTCGTCAGCTCCTGCGGCATTTATTACAGCCTGACTTACAAATACGAAGCTGTCGGAAGAACCCTTTGCGGCGGCGGCTTCCTCGGCAAGATTTTCCAGCCCTAACTTTCGTGAAAGCTCACGTCCCATATTTGTGATAAGGTCATTTATCTCATTTTCGTGTATCTCGATACATTTCTTATAAGCCTCGCCTACCTTATCAACGAGGAAAGAATAGAAATGCTTTTCAACGTCCTCTGGGTTGCCCTGATTTCTTGCTTCATATATGCTTTCACGGAGCTTTGAGAAAAATCCGTACATCCACTGTTCAGCCTGCTGCTGCATTTCTGTTACGCTTAAAACTATTTTCGGACGGCGTTCTTCAATTGCCTGTGCAAGCGAGCGGCACTCATTTTCAATCTTTTCCGAAATGTCAACAAGCTTTTTCTTGTCAAGAGCTATCATATCATAAACCATATGAATCCTTGAAGCAGTATCATTAAGCATAAGGTTGAGCATAGTTATAACACGCTGTGTACGGATAAAATCCTTCTGAAGAATTATCTCACGCTTTAGCGACATTTCAAATTTAAGGAACTCATTTTCATAGTATTCCTGGAAGCCCTTGAGGTCAGGACGGTTTATTCCGATCTTTCTGCGGTATTCGTCAATTCCGCTTACGCCGTAGACAAATGCATTTGGAACGATAAGCTCGCATCTTTCGCTTACACGGTTGATTATCTTTTCGATATCCTCCATTGTGTTCATAGCGTCTATCATATTGACAAGTACAAAAAGCTTGCTGAAGCTCATCGGGCGGATATGGCTTGCGAGGAAGACCTGTTCCGATTCGGAGAATGGTGAAAGTGCCGATGCAACGTAAATAATAGCGTCAGCGTTGACAAGATAATCCTGAACCTGCTTATCGAGGCAGTCAAGGTCGGAAAGACCAGGGGTATCGACAATGCGGATTTCCTTTAAAATCTCTGCGTTATCCTTGATATCGATGTATTCAAGGCTGTCGGGGAATGCTCTTGTCAGCTTTTCAAGGCGTTCTCTCTGCAGATCATCAGCTGTGAGCATAATTCTCTGACCGTTTGAAAGGACAGCCTCCGCAGTCGGAGTTTCGCCATAGCTGATGGAATTAATTGTAAAGGTTTCGGGAGCAACGTTGACAGGAGCGATGGATTTTCCAAGAATAGCGTTGATTATTGTACTTTTTCCACGCTTGAAATCGCCCAGAACAACGAGGGAAAACGGCTCGGTACGTCTTTTGGTGATAGCCTTGTCCCACTGCTTAAGACTGCGTGTAAATTCATCTCCGAGTATCTGACAGACAGGCTTATTAAGGAGGATATCACGCATATAGTTCTGTATTTTTTCAATATCGGGTTCAACCTCGTCATAGGTAAGAGCATTTGTTGTATTTTCGGACATGTTAAGCACCTGCCTTTCCCGTTGTTGAGCCGAGTATTATTTCACATCTTACTTCAAGAGCCTGTTTATTTACAGTATGAAGCTCAAGATTTTCGATATCGTTTCTCCAGCTGTAAAGAGTTTCACAGCTTAAAAATTCCATTCCTGCAAAATATCTTCTTTCAAGCTTGTTTATGCTGTTATCAAGAGATATGCTTCTTGCGGGAGTGACATGGAGAGTTTCATACATTTTATCAGCCTTATCAAAATCAAAGCTCTGACCTGTTCGGCTGTAAATATCGTTAAGTCCCTTTTCACGCAATGAACGGAAAACCTTAGAAAAATCCTGCGGCTTATCAAGGCATATTATTCCTGCACGGTCGGCTGTTATATAGGAAAGCGTGAGCCAATCCATCATAACCGAAGCAAGCTGCTTGCTGTTATCGGTAACAGGGTTCACAACATCGCTGTCCATAATTATGCCGAAGCTTGGAGCGGCTTGATAATAGATGCAGTGGTTATTCTGAATATGACCGCATTCACAGCCGATGAGATATTCAAGCTCCGATTTTGAGCAGTTTTCGCAAAGACCTGATGTTACAACTATAACTGGCGAGGTGTTTTCAGCGGAAATTGAATATATTTCCATTTTTTGAGGAGCATTTCTTACGAAAACCTTTGGAGCGTCAATCATGATCCGCTCTGCACAAGCCTTTACTATCGCACAAAGCTCGGGATAATTTCCTTGTGCTGCCTCGCTGGCGGTTTTGAATATCTGTTTGAATTTGTTTGGTATTTCAGTTGTTACGAGATTTTTATATATTTTATTCCAGCCCGAATATGTGATGAACTTCTGCCTTACGGAGAAGTCAGCGTCAAAGCCATAGTCCATTCTGCCGCTGACGATATGATCCTTTGAGGTGCGTGTTCTTGCGGCAAGATAGTTGGTGAAGCTTGTATCAATATCGAGCAGGGGATTTTGTTTTTCAATAGAACCGAGAGTATCGTTCATTGCTTATTATCCTCCATTATCAAAGTAGCGATCTGCGTTGGATCAATATTCATCTTCGGTAAGAGCGTGATGAAGATTATAGGTTTCAGCAAGCAGTGAGCCTGTATATTCGGCGATATTCTGAAGCTTGACCTTTTCATTTTCGGAAATGGATTTACGTTCAGCTTTGAGCTGATTAAGGTTATCGAGAGTTTTCTGTGTATCCTTAAGGATAATTTCCGTTTCGTCCTCAATTTTCTTTTTAAGTCCTTCAAATGAAGCGAAAACCTGCTGACGGACTGTTTCGGAGAAGTCACTTGAAATACGCATTTCATGGAACTGCTTTGAAACGGAATTTTTGAAGCTGTTTTTATATTTATCTATTCTTTCCTGGACGAGAAGCTTATCAACGGAGAGCTTTCCTGTAAATGTTCCTGCAAGGCCTGCCACTGCCATAATGCAGAGAGTTACAGGACCTGCGGCGGCGATTCCGAGGAAGCCTACAAGATATGCTGCGGCATAATATGTAGCACAGAATCCGACAAAGCCCGAAGCACCGCCGAGCAATGCACCCTTTACGCCTGCCTCACGAAGTCCGACAAAAAGTCCGCCCGTGCCGACAGAGCCTATTGCAACGCCGATGATGGAATCGACAATGCCGCCGTTTCTTGAATGACGCTGGGGAACTGCGAACATTTCCTGAATGCGTGCAACTGATGCGAAAAATTCGTCTTCAAAGGATTGCAAACGTTCAGCCTCATCGCTCAATGCGATATTGATCTCATTCTGTATCTGTTCGCAGATGATCTGTGCTTTATTTTCGATATCCTCTTTAATTCTTTCGGTGAGCTTTGCATAAACGATTTTCAGCTTATCACGCTTAAGGTCATCGGCGGACATCGGATAATCGTCAATAACCTGCATAGCGGTTTCCTCAATCTGACTCCAGTAGCCGTCAAGTATAGGCTTAAGTCCGTCATATACCTTGTTTGCGGCATCGTTTATGCGGACGAACTCTGCACGCTTTTTTGTACGGATAGCGTCGATTTCTTCAATAGCCGCATTATATTTTTCCATAAATTCGTCCGTTTCCATCATAAGTGAATTTTCGCGGAGGACGATGGAATTGATTATTTCAGAGCCGCTGCTGATTATCTTTGTTGCAAGAATCTGCAAGGTAATTGAACCACGCTCCTGCGTAAGCATATGTTCAAGCACGGCTTCAAATTTTGGGAAGTTACTTTCGTTAAGCATTTCCTCATTATGGCTTTGCTTTGCAAGAAGAGCCTTCTTTGCATACACGCCGATAACCTTAGGCTTGCCTATCTTACGCTTATAAACGGCAAATTCCTTGGAATCCTCACCCATAACGGTTTTAGCCTTTTCCATAACATATGAGCCGATACGCTTTTCAACGGTTTCGACAATTCTGTCCTCGTCCTCCTTGGAGAATGTTCCGAAGCAGTTTACGGCGAAAATAATTCTTCCAAGGTCGCTTGTGAGCATTCTTTTTTCAAGAAATTCCTTTTCAAACTGCGAGAACGGAGAATTTGCACTTATAACGAAAACAGCTGCGTCAATTTCAGGAAGAATTGACAGGGTTACGTTAGTCATCTGCTCATCATCGTTAAGACCCGGGGTGTCGATGATATCAACGTTATTTTTACAGAAATCTGTTGCATAGTGGACGGTAGCCTGCTTAACGCTTTCGGCACGCTTTTCCGATTCGTAGGAAAGCTTTGTTACATAATCGGCAAGCTTGTTGATATCAACATTTTCCTTTTCGCCTGTTTTATATTCGACCTCGACATAGGGTGTGTCGCTGTATGTAACACGGTTAAGAGTAGCTGTTGCGGGGAGAACATCGGCAGGGAGAACCTCCTGACCGAGAAGTGCGTTGATAAGTGTACTTTTTCCTCGCTTAAACTCGCCGACGATAGCAACCTCAAAATGCTCCTCGGCGATTTTTTCAATAGTATCCGCAATTGAACGTGCGGTGTTTTCAAGATCAAGCTCCTCGCTGAATTGCTTTAGCTGGCAAAGGCAGTCGGTAAGCTCGCTTACGGTCTGTTTAAAAGCTGCATAGCTGCCGTAATTTATAGTATTATCTCCCATAGCGACCTCCTGATTTATGAATTTAGCAATATCTGCAAAAATATCCAATAACTAACATTAATTATATCACATTCCTATTTAAAATGTCAACAATTATTATAAAATTTGCAAAATATAATGGAAAAAGAAATAAAAATATGTTATTATTGTAAAAAATTAGCTGTTCAATGAATTTTCGCTTTGATAATTTGATAAAAGGCATAAAAGTTGAAAGGAAAAGGTTTATTTATGGATTTCAGACCATGTATAGATATACATAACGGAAAGGTAAAACAGATAGTCGGTGGAAGCCTTGCCGACAGGAACAATGCCGCCTCGGAGAATTTTGTATCGGAGTATGGTGCGGATTTTTATGCCCGTCTGTACAAGGAGAGAGGACTTAAAGGCGGTCATATAATTATTCTTAATTCATCGGAAAGTGAATATTATGAGGCTGACAGGCAACAGGCTTTTTCTGCTCTGCGTGAATATGAGGGCGGCTTGCAGATAGGCGGCGGCGTTACTGCTGATAATGCGGTGGAATATATAGAAAATGGTGCGTCACACGTTATCGTAACATCATATGTATTCAAAAACGGCGAGGTTAATTACAGCAATCTTGATAAGCTTGTGCGCACAGTCGGAAAGGAAAGGCTTGTGCTTGATCTTTCCTGCCGCAAGCGTGACGGAGAATATTTTGTTGTAACGGACAGGTGGCAGAAGTTCACTGATTTAAAGCTTTCGCCGCAGGTTCTCGATAAGCTTTCCTCCTGCTGTGATGAGTTCCTTATTCATGCGGTCGATGTTGAGGGAAAGGCAAACGGAGTTGAAGAGCCGCTTGCGGAAATGCTCGGAAAATGGGAAAAAATTCCAGTTACATACGCTGGAGGGATAGGCTCATACAGCGATCTTGACAAGCTAAAAGCACTCGGCGGTGGCAGACTTGATTTTACTGTCGGAAGTGCTTTGGATATTTTCGGAGGAAGCCTTGACTTTGAAAAAATAGTGCAGTATTATTGACATAATGAATAAATTTTTGTATAATCAGAATAACAGCAACCTTGAAAGGGGCAAAGAGAAATTATGCAGCAATTTTTGAACGGAATGTGGAGAGTTAATTCCGCAGATGATGAAATAAAGCTGAGTGTAAGCGTTCCTGGAACTGTTTATAGCTCTATGCTTGATAATAATATGCTTGAAGATCCTTTTTATCGTCTTAATCAGTATGAAGCACTGAAAATTTCTGAAAAGGACTTTGTTTTTGCTTATGATTTTATTCCTGAAACGGAAATGCTCAAAAACGATCGCATTTTCCTGCAGTTTGACGGCATAGACACAATTGCGGAGATATATCTCAATAATAATGCAGTAGGCTCTGCTGAAAATATGCACAGAACCTATAAATATGACGTTACGGACGTAATAAAAAGCGGAACTAATTCATTGCGTGTATATATTCATTCCCCGATAAAATATATCAAGGATAAAAATGACGAGCTGAATCTATGGGGAGTTGCCTCTACAATGGCAGGCTATCCTCATATACGCAAGGCTCATTATATGTATGGCTGGGATTGGGGTCCTGTTCTTCCCGATGTCGGAATATGGAGGAGCGTAAGCCTTGTCGGAGTTAAATTCGGCTCAATTGAAAATGTCCGCATAAGGCAGGAGCATAAGGAAAATTCCGTCAAGCTTTGTATTGATACTGAAATAGGCAACACAACAACGGATGATTTATATCTTGAACTTGTTATCACCGATCCTGATGGTGTAAATTCCATTATCAAAACCAACCGCCCGAAGCAGCATAATTCCGCTGTCTGCGTCATACTTAATCCAAAGCTGTGGAATGTGCGTGGCTTTGGCAAGCAGAATCTTTACGAGGTAAAGGTCAAGCTTTATCATAAGGAAATGCTTGTTGATGTAAAAAGGCTTAAAATCGGTCTTAGAACGATAGAGGTCTGCCGCAGAAAGGATAATATCGGCGAGGAATTCTGCTTCAGGGTGAATGGTCTGAAAATATTCGCAATGGGTGCGAATTATATCCCCGAGGATAATTTTATCGGAAGCTGCAGCCGTGAGAGAACAGAATGGCTTTTAAGGGATTGTGCGGCGGCAAATTATAATATGATAAGAGTATGGGGCGGCGGCTATTATCCTGATGACTGGTTCTATGAAATATGTGATGAGCTTGGACTGCTTGTATGGCAGGATATGATGTTCGCCTGCTCGGTTTATAACGGGAATGATCCTGCTTTTTGCGATAATATCGAAAAGGAGCTTGTTGATAACGTTCGCCGTATATCGCATCATGCCTGCGTGGCGATATGGTGCGGAAATAATGAGATAGAATCTGCATGGCAGTATTGGGGTTTGCCGAATGATTATGAGCTAAGACAGGGCTACCTCAATATGTTTGAAAATATCGCACCGAGAGTTATAGCACAGAATGCTCCCGATCAGTTTTACTGGCCGTCATCACCGTCATCGGGCGGCGGCTTCAATGACAGCGGTGCAAAAAACAAGGGTGATATCCACTACTGGGAGGTATGGCACAGCCTTAAGCCGTTTACGGAATATAAAAAGTATCTTTTCCGCTTCTGCTCGGAGTATGGTTTTGAATCAATACCCTGTATGAAAACGGTCAGAAGCTTCGCCGAGGAAAAGGATCTTAATCTTATGTCGCCTGTTATGGAGGCTCACCAGAAATGTGAAAACGGCAATGAAAAGCTGATGTATTATCTTGCACAGATGGTGCATTATCCATACAGCTTTGAAAATCTTGTCTATGCGTCACAGCTTGTTCAGGCGGACGCAATACGTCTTAACGTTGAGCAGATGAGAAGGCACAGAGGAATATGTATGGGTTCGCTCTATTGGCAGGTCAATGACTGCAACCCTGTAATTTCCTGGTCGTCGATAGATTATTTCGGCAGGTGGAAGGCTCTGCATTATTATGCGAGAAAATTCTATGCACCAGTGCTTTGCTCAGTCGATGACAGCGATAAAAATAAGCTTGTGATAAATGTATCAAACGAAAGAACAGCAGAGTTTTCAGGTCATATTAGGTGGAGGATAAGGAAAAATACCACGGAGATAATAGCCGAGGGAGATTCGGGAGAATTTACTGTTCCTCCGCTCTCCGCAATGAACTGCTTCACCGTTACAAGCGGAATGACAGGTCTTAAAGAGGCTGATTATACTGAATGCACGCTTGAATATTCGCTTATGCACAAGGACGCTGTTATAAGCTGTCAGACTTATATGTACTGCCTGCCGAAGCAGTTTGATTTCCTGCCGCCTGAAATCAGCGTAAGATGTGACAGCCTTGGCGATAAATTCCATCTTGTTTTCAGCTCGGAAAATTATGCCAAGGGAGTATACATTGATTTCGATGAGTTTGATGTAGTATTCGGTGATAACTGGTTCGATATAAACGGTCAGGAGGTCAGCGTATTGCTGAAAAAGGACGCTCTGCCGCCGTATTTTACACCTGAGCTTGTTAAAGAAAAGCTTAAAATAAAGTCATATGCAGATATTGCATTTAATTAAGTGAGGTATAGCTTTGAATAATGAACTTAAAGAGGAATTTCTGAAAATATATAAGGATAACATTAAAAGAGAAGGTGCGGATAATTTCCTGAATTATCTGCTTAAAACGGATTTTTTTACAGCACCTGCAAGTACACGCTTCCACGGTTCGCATGAGGGCGGCTTGCTTGAGCATAGCCTGAACGTTTATCATTGCCTTAAGGATTATCTTGAACGTGAAAGGACAAAATCGCTTTACAGAATGAATTACAGCGAGGAAACTATCGCCCTTTGTGCTTTGCTCCACGATGTATGCAAGGTTGATTTCTATAAGGTCGATTATAGGAATGCGAAAAATGAGCAGGGTGTATGGGAAAAGGTTCCGTATTACACCATTGACGACAGGCTTCCCTACGGTCACGGCGAAAAATCCGTTTACATAATTTCAGGCTTTATGCGTCTGACAAGGGAGGAAGCCTTTGCGATAAGATACCATATGGGCTTTTCGGGAGTTGAGGATAAAAACAGCATAGGAAAGGCATTTGAGATGTTTCCGCTTGCGTTTGCACTCTCTGTTGCCGATATGGAGGCTTCATATTATCTTGAAAATGAATAAGGGGGACTTTAAATGGCTGATATAGTTGCAGTCGGAGAGATGCTTGTTGATCTTACGCAGAATATTTCCGCTTCGGGGGATATCACCTATGCCCAGAGTGCAGGAGGAGCTGCGGCGAATGTTGCTGTAATGGCGGCTAAGCTTGGTGTTTCCTCGGCTTTTATGGGCAAGGTCGGAAAGGATATGTTCGGACGCTATATCAAAAATGTTCTTGAAGAAAATAAGGTCATTACAAAGGGGCTTATTTTTGATAACGATTATTCCACGCCGCTTGCATTTGTCAGCAGGAATGACGAGGGGGAGCGTGAGTATTATTTCGTCCGCAAGGAGGGTGACGCAACCTCTGTCACCTATGCCGAAATGAATAAAAAGCTTATTGATGATTGTAAGATATTCCATTTCGGTTCAAGATTGCTTAATGCAGAGCCGTCACGCTCGGCGGCAATGCTTTGTGCGGAATATGCAAAGGAAAAGGGGAAAATTATCAGCTTCGACCCGAATTTCCGCCGCAGTCACTGGGAATCGGAGGAGGACGCTGTAAGAACCATTCAGAGTGCGGTTCGCCTTGTTGATATATTAAAGGTTTCCGAGGATGAATTGCGTCTTGTTTCGGGATTCGGCAATCTTGCAACGGCTATTGCGGCTCTGCTTGGCTTCGGAGTGAAGATAATATGTATAACGCAGGGAGCAAAGGGCTGTATCGTTGCCACAAAAACAGGTATAAACAGCGTTGCTCCGTTTGAAGCGGATATAGTTGACACTATGGGAGCCGGCGACAGCTTTTTCGGAGCGTTTTTATCCCGAGTGGCGAAATCATCAAAGAGCCTTGACGATCTTGACATGGAAGATCTTGTAGAATTTTCAGTTTATGCCAATGCCTGCGGAGCTTTGAGTGCAGGCAAAACAGGAGCGATAACATCAATGCCCTCTGACAGCGATATCAGAGAGCTTATCGAAAAAAAGAAAAAATAAAGCTTCCCGATAAAGAGAAGCTAAAAGAAAGGATATGTTTTCCAATGAAGCTTGAATCATTCAGAAGTATTTTTTGTAAGGCAATTATGTCGGGATTTATGATCGGTATAGGCGGAACAGTTTATCTTATGTGCGATAATAAGTACATAGGCGGTTTTCTGTTCAGCTTCGGTCTTTTTACCATTATCCAGCTTGGATTTGCTCTTTATACGGGCAAGGTTGGTTATATCCCCGAGAGAAAGCCTGTCTATATCCGTGAGGTGCTTATAACTCTGCTCGGAAATATTGTTGGCACGGGAGTTTCCGCACTTATGATATCTGCAACAAGAATTGGTGCAAAGGTTCATGAAAATGCACTTGCGTCAATGGAAACAAAGCTCAGCGATGGTATAGTCAGCAGGCTTATACTTGGATTTTTCTGCGGTATGCTGATGTATCTTGCAGTTGAAAACGCTAAAAACTGCCGCATAAAGGGTCACGATACTTCATTGATATTTGGTACGGCTGTACCTGTAATGCTGTTTATATTCTGCGGCTTTAACCACTCAATTGCGGACTGCTTTTATTTCTTCTCGGCAGGAGTAAGTCTTGACGGAGTGCTGTATATACTTGAGGTAGCAGTCGGAAACGCACTCGGAGGAATGTTCATACCCCTTATGAAAAAGACTTTTGATAAGGAACAGGCTTGAAAGGGGCGGTAAGCGATGAGATTTGTTATCCAGCGTGTACAGAATGCCTCTGTAAAGGTTGATGGCGAGATAAAGGGTCAGATAGGCAAGGGATTTATGGTTCTGATCGGTGTTGCACAAAGCGATACCGAAGCCGAGGCTGACAGGCTTATAAAAAAGATGCTCGGATTAAGAATATTTGAGGACGAAAACGGTAAAACCAACCTCTCTCTTGCGGATATAGGCGGCGAGCTTCTGCTTATATCTCAATTTACGCTTTATGCCGATTGCAGAAAGGGCAACAGACCGTCATTTATTAATGCAGGCAAGCCTGATATGGCTAATGAGCTTTATGAATATATCATTTCCGAATGTTCAAAGCATTTCCATACGGAAAAGGGAGTTTTCGGAGCGGATATGAAGGTTGAGCTTCTTAACGATGGTCCTTTTACTGTTATACTTGACAGCGAGGTAATATGAAGATAGTCAATTATTTTGATCTGAATGAAAAGGAAAATATTTTCCGTCAGATAAAATCCTGCGACTGGATTTCTGCGAAATTTCTTGCGGAGCTTATTGAACAGGATAAATTTCAGGATATGCTCGGCGGAGGTAAGCTTTTTCTTATGCTTGATGAGGATAGGCTTGTTTCATTTTGTACTCTTGCAAAAAAGGATTGCATAAATGACGATAGCCTTTATCCATGGATAGGCTTTGTATTTACAGTTCCCGAATACCGTGGGAACAGATATAGCGGTCAGCTTATTGATTATGCCTTTGAAGAAGCGGAAAAGCAAGGCTTTGACAAGGTATATGTTGCAACTGATCATATCGGACTTTATGAAAAATACGGCTTTGAATATATGGAAAACCACATTGATATTTATGGAGAGGACGGAAGAGTATACGTCAGAAAATCGGTTAAGCAGTAATGTTTAATATTGGCTCGATGACGGATAAAAACATTTCCGCAAGCTGTTCGGGAGCTTGCTTCATATTCCCTGATACCCACCAATTGACCGTTTCAACAAAGGACGAGGAAATATGATTGACAAGGAAATCCTGCGGCAGCTTTGATATATCCGCTTCCAAGGTAGGCGAGGACAGCTCATTGCAGAAGCTTATCCGTATGGTTCAGGAGGCAGAGGATAAAAAAGCTCCCACGGCGAGAATAGCGGATAAAGCCGCAAGCTGGCTTGTTCCTGCCGCTTTGGTGATAGCTGTTATTGCAGGTGTTGTGACGCAGGATATTGTCCGTGCGGTAACGGTTCTTGTTGTTTTTTGTCCTTGTGCGTTGGTGCTTGCAACTCCAACGGCTATTATGGCGGCTATTGGTCAGGCGACAAAGCACGGCGTTATCATAAAATCAGGCGAAGCATTGGAGAAAATGGGCAAGGCTGATACAATTGCTTTCGATAAAACAGGTACATTGACTTACGGCAGAATGGAAGTATGCGATGTTATTCCACTCTTAGATGAAAAGGACGAAAATTCGCTTTTATCG
>CAYOAV010000020.1:25579-29158 GCA_964402055.1 uncultured Ruminococcus sp.
AAGCATCACACTTTCCATGTGCATAAATTTTATCGCAGTTACGCTTTCTGTCCTTGGTTTATTGAATCCGACTACGGGAGCATTGGTACATAATGCAGGCTCATGCTTTGTTGTGCTGATTGCGGCATTGCTGTATGACAGGAAATTTGAGTAAAAATAGCACCGTACAATGCCATTATGGTTTTTGTACGGTGTTGATATTCTGTGTTTTAAACCTTATCTCCATTATAAGCCTTCCGTCAGTGTATGAAGCGGTTATTTTGCCACCCATACGCTCAGTGAGAAGCTTTGCTATTGAAAGTCCAAGTCCTGTTGAGCGGCGGTTATCCTCAACTGAGTAAAATCTGTCAAAAAGCCGTCCGACAGCTACTGGGTCAAGTCTTGGTGCGGAATTTGAAAATATAACCGTTCCGTCATCAAACATTTTCACGGAAAAATCTCCCGATGAATACTTCAATGCGTTGCTTATCATATTTGAAAAAATACGGTTCGCCGCATTCGGGTCAAGCTCAAGATAAACAGGTTTGTCGGGTAGACTTATTTCAGGTGTTATCCCTTTTTCACGCATTGCCGCATAAAATGAGAGCAGACATTCTTCAAGTATACGAACAGCGTCAGTTTTTTCAATTTTCATCTCCTGTTCGGCGGCAACAATGCTGTATCGGAAAAGCTCCTCTGTAAGCTGGGTCATCGCCTTTGTCCTGCTTCGTATCCTTGTAAGGTATTCCTCTGCGGCAACGCTTTTTTCCTCTCTTTCAAGCAGGTCAAGGCAGCCGTTTATCGCCGTAAGAGGTGTACGCAGGTCATGTGAAATATTAGTGATTGCTTCTTTAAGCTCTGTATCGCCACGACGATAGCGGCGGCGTTCCTCACGGAGCTGCTTTAACTCGGTATTCAACTCCGAAGCAAGCCTGCACATATTCTTATCTCTTGAAGATATTGTTATAAGTATGTTCGTATCGGTTTTTATTATATCGCAAAGCTGTTCAGCTATTTCACTTGCTGATTTTTTTATCAGATAAAGCTTTATGCCGAGTGCTATAGCAATTATTAGCAGAGCGATAATTACCAATACGAACATTTTTATCTCTCCTTATGAAATATTACGTTTATAAAATATTTTACAGCCTGTAAATGTTATCAAAGCTAAAATAAGTACGGAATATATCGGATAGAGTGTTATATGCTGACATTCTCCGCTTTGAATCAGAATAAGCTGCCCTGATGGGATAATATCAAGAAAAATTTCAAGTACTGTTCGGAATATGCCGCTGACATATGCAGGATTTTTTATATAATTTCCGTATTCAATGCCGTCCTGCGTTATGGTTATTCCGTCATAGGTCATTTCAGGTTCAAGAAGCTGATTATAAGCATAATTTGCCACAACTATCATCAGCAGAGCAATGATTATACATACAACAGCGTTTACAGCCTTGTTCGGGCAGTTTGTACTTATCGCTGTAAAAAATGCCGCATAAACCATAGACGAAAGTAATGCACAGCATATTTTCACTAATGAAATATTTCCAAGACCTAACAGGAAATATCCGAGCGAGCAGGTCATAATTATATGAACGGCAAGAATTATCAGCGTGAAAATCATATTTATGATAAGATATGAAAAATAAACGCTTTTTCTGTTATGCCCGATAATAAGCTTGTTTCGGATAGTGCCGTCTGAATATTCCGTTCCGAGCGTAAGACTTATGCCGACAGCAGAGAAAATGCCGATGAGTTGATAAAAATTAAAAAAGATATCGGAAACATATTCGGGAGCGTTTTCATTCTGCGGATAATTTGACAGAACTATTAAGCTTGAAATAATAATAGCCGCAATGATTGTAATTCTGAAGACATTGCTTTTGAAAAGTCGGGAAAATCCTGCATAAAGAAGCTTATTCATGGCTTTCACCTCCCACAAGAGAGATAAAGTAGCTTTCAAGGCTTTCATCACGCTCATTCAAGCTGAGTATTTCACATTTCTTTTCCGAAAGAGCCGCCGCAAGATTTGTTATGTTCAGCTTTGCGTAAATATCGACTGATTTATCGGAAATAATGCTGTATTCAATGCCCATATCGTCAAGCACCTGTGAAAGTGCGGTAATGCTTGTAACCTCGGCTCTGATACATTTCCTGCAGGCTTTGTCAAGCTCCTCGGAACTTAATTCCTTGACAGTCCTGCCGTTGTCAATAATGCCGTAATGCGTTGCAAGGCGTGAAAGCTCATCAAGAATATGGCTTGAAATAAGTACGGTCATCTGCTTTTCACGGTTAAGCTTCATTATCAGCTCCCTTATTTCAACGATACCCTGCGGGTCAAGACCGTTTATCGGTTCGTCAAGTACAATAAAATCGGGATCCCCTGCAAGAGCAATAGCAATTCCAAGCCTCTGCTTCATACCGAGGGAGAAATTCCGAGCCTTTTTCTTCCCTGTATTTTCCAGTCCGACAAGCTGTAAAAGTTCGTTAATTCCGTCATATGATGGCATACCAAGGAGCTTATACTGATGCCTGATATTTTCCTCGGCAGTCATATCCATATAAATTGACGGAGCTTCAACGATCGCTCCCATTCTTCGCCGAGCCTTGGAAATATCAGCACTGCCGCTGTTTATTCCATAGAGCGTATAATCGCCCGAGGTCGGGTGCTGTAAGCCGCAGATAAGACGTATAAGCGTGGTTTTCCCTGCACCATTCCTGCCGACAAGACCGTAAACAGAGCCTTTCGGGATATTTAGGGTCAGTCCGTTCAAAGCCTGAAAGCTCTTGTATTTTTTGGTCAGGCTTCTTGTCTGTAAAACATACTCCATAAAGATTACCTCCTTTGACTTTATACATATTTTACAGCAAGGAAGTCAAAAAATCAGTAAAGAAAAGTGTCAGGATTTCGTCAAGATTTTCCATTTAGTTTAAAGCCTATTCCCCAGACTGTTTCAATACGGTCAATTCCGTCAGCGGCTTGTATTTTTTTACGCAGATTGCTTATATGCTGTTTAAGGGAACGCTCCGTGCAGTCGGGAGTGTCAAGGCTTATCCTGTCGAGTATCACGCTCTTTGATATAGCATGGTCAGGGTTTTCCATAAGCAAGCGTAGAACAGCATATTCCGTCCGTGTCAGATGTATGGTTTTTTCTCCGATATAAAGCGTCATATCGTCGGTGTCAAGCTTCATATCAGCGGCGGTTATGATATTCCCGTCAATATGCTGTTCGGCTTTTCGCAGCTGAACGGATATTCTTGCAAGAAGCTCATTTGTATCGAATGGCTTTGTCATATAATCAGCCGCACCGCCGAGAAGCAGACGAACCTTGTCGTTCACATCTGCCCTTGCGGATAAAACTATCGTCGGGATATTATGAATATGTTCAAGAACCTCTTCGCCTGAAATGCCTGGGAGCATAAGGTCAAGCAGAATAAGTGAGGGTCTGTTTTTTTCAAGCAGATAAAGAGCCTCTGTTCCCGAATAGGCACGCAGAACCTCATAATTTTCCCTTTTGAGCAGGTCGCAGAGCATATCTCCTATATCAATATCATCTTCAATTACAGCTATTTTAATCATATTTTCCTCAATAAAAA
>CAYOAV010000020.1:29258-32098 GCA_964402055.1 uncultured Ruminococcus sp.
AGAAGCTCTTCGTTGGTCGGAACTACCCATACCTCAACCCTTGAATCGGGAGCGGAGATCTTTATAAGCTCGCCTCTTGTGGATTTATTCTTTTCAGTATCAAGCTTTATGCCGAAATATTCCATTTCCTTGCATACGCCCTCACGAACCTCCCAAGCGTTTTCACCGATACCGCCTGTGAAAAGTACAGCGTCAAGTCCGTTCATAACAGCGGCATATGAGCCGATATATTTCTTGATCTGATACTGGAGCATTTCAGTAGCGAGAATTGCACGCTTATCGCCCTTTTCAGCGGCGGCGGTAATATCACGGTTATCGCTTGAAATACCCGAAACTCCGAGGAAGCCCGATTTTTTATTCATATATTCGCTCATCTGTGAAGCAGTGAAGCCGTGTTTTTCCTGAATGTATGTAACAGCGGAAGGGTCAACCGCACCTGTTCTTGTTCCCATAAGAACGCCGTCAAGCGGAGTGAATCCCATTGATGTATCAACCGACTTGCCGCCGTCAACAGCTGTGATAGACGAGCCGTTTCCAAGGTGGCAGGAAACTATCTTCAAGTCCTTGATATCCTTGCCCATAGCCTCTGCGAGTGCGGCGGAAACAAAACGGTGAGATGTTCCGTGGAAGCCGTATTTTCTGACATGATAATTTTCATAATCTTCATATGGAAGACCATACATAAATGCCTTTTCCGGCATAGTCTGGTGGAAAGCAGTATCGAATACAGCAACCATAGGTACACCCTCGGGAAGAACCTTTTTGCAAGCACGGAGTGCAAGTGCGTGAGGGTGGTTATGAACAGGAGCAAGCTCGGACATATCGTCGATTTTATCAATAACTTCATCGGTAACCTTTGTAGTATGGTCGTAAACCTCTGCACCCTGAACGATTCTGTGTCCGACAGCGGAAATCTCGCTCATTGACTTGATAACGGAAGCCTCGCCTGTTGTAAGAACCTCAACAAGCTTTGAAAAAGCCTCGGTGTGGGTCGGGAAAGAGCAATCCTCATCAACCCTTCTTCCATCGAAGGTCTTATGTGAGATATGACCGTCAATGCCGATACGGTCGCAGTTGCCCTTTGCGATAACGCTCTCATCGTCCATATTGAGGAGCTGATATTTAAGTGAGGAGCTGCCTGCGTTTACTACTAAAATTAACATATGTTCCAATCCTTTCATATAGTCAAATCCCCGAAATATAAAAAAAGACTTGACAAAACTCTATTAATCTTATATTATTACTTTATACGGCAAAAATCAAGTGGATTGAAATATCTTTAGATTTTTGCAACAATTTGTCCATATTTAAAGAAAAACCTATGGATAAAAAATGGAGGAACAAAAGAATGAAAACATACGGAATAATCTGTGAATACAATCCTTTCCATAACGGTCATATCTATCAGATCGAGGAAACTAAAAAGCATGGTGCGGATCATATCGTCTGCATTATGAGCGGTAACTACGTCCAGAGGGGCGATGTTGCCATTATTGATAAATTCAAAAGAGCGCAGATAGCTGTTGATAACGGAGCTGACCTTGTTATCGAAATGCCTGTTGCATATTCTCTCGCAAGTGCGGAGTATTTTGCCCGTGCAGGCGTGATGATGCTTGCGGCTCTCGGCTGTGTTGACGGTATCTCATTCGGAAGTGAATGCGGCGATATAGAGCTTCTCCGCAATGCCGCAATGGCAACCTTTACAGCAGGAACTCCCGAAAAGCTCAAGCCTTATCTTGAAAAGGGAATGAATTACCCCGAAGCTTTACAGCAGAGCATTTCCACCGAGCATGGCCCTATTATCGGCGGTGTTTTTGATGCTCCTAACAATACCCTTGCAGTTGAGTATCTCCGTGCAATGAAGGTTCTCGGAGTTGATTTTGATACCTTTACCGTTAAGCGTACAGGTGCATTGCATGACAGCGATACAGCGGAAAACGGCTTCGCAAGCGGTTCAAAGCTCCGTGAAATGATAGAGAACGGCGAGGATATAAGTGCGTTCGTTCCCGAAGCTATGGCTAAGGCTGTCGAGGAATATGACGAAGCCGATCATCTTGCATATTTCGATAATCTTGAGCGTGAGCTTCTCTATATTTTGAGAACAGCAACACCTAAATTCATCTCGGAGGTTCCCGATATAGCACAGGGAGTTGAAAACCGTATTTCACAAATGGGCAAGGCTTCAAATTCCGTTGAGGATTTCCTTAAAATGGTTGATACAAAGCGTTATACACAGGCAAAATTCCGCCGTGCATTGCTCAATATGTATCTTGGAATAAAGAAAACTGACCTGCTTATCCCTCCTGCATTCGGAAGAATACTTGCATTCAATGAAAAGGGGACAGAGATAATCAAAGCGGCGGCGGCTAACGCAGAAGCGGCTAACGAGCGTATCAAAGCGGCAGAGGAAAACCCCGAGCTTGCAAATCCGATGGATAAATTCCTTATTCCGTTCTCCAGCTCGCTCCGTGACTTGCTTGATAAGTTCAAGGTGCCACAGCTTGTGCGTCAGGCGGAGCTTGCTTGCCGCAGTACAGACCTTTATATGCTCGCTTCAAGGGATATCCGTCCATGTGCGGCTGATTTTACAACAAAAATTGAAATTCAGGGAAAAGAGTAACAAATTTCAACATTTTGGCAACATTGTTTGAACAAAATATGCTGATATGTAATTAAATTGTAATATTTTTTGTCAAAAAAGCTATTGCAATTGAAAAAGCAATGTGTTATAATATGGTTGTGAACAATTATGGTTGGACGCACCATAGATTTTGATTAAGGTAAATTTAAACAAGAAAAGGAGATATTAATATGAGTAAAAATTATCTTGGCAGATGTGC
>CAYOAV010000021.1:0-6386 GCA_964402055.1 uncultured Ruminococcus sp.
TTTTTAGTAATAAACACATCTTCTGTTTCAGCAATCATAAGGTATTTACCTAAATTCATCTTAAGTTCAGTTGCTGTAATTGACATAAAAACACCTCCTGATTTCAATAATATGTAGTATTTTAATTACATTATACATCTATCGTTCGATTTTGTCAACTCTTTCGTTCGACGAATTTACGGCTAAAAAAAGTAGCAACCACGCAAAGTTGCTACTTTTTCTATATTCACGAAGTTTGTATATTAATCATTTCCACCCGATCGCAAGCCTGTGGACAAGCTCTGCACCTATTCTGTCAAGCGGAAGCTGCTCCGAACAAGCTCCGAGCTTAAACGCTTCCATAGGCATACCGTACACAACGCAGGTATCCTTATCCTGACCTATGGTATGACCGCCTTTTTTATGAATTTCAAGCAGACCCTTTGCACCGTCTGCACCCATTCCTGTGAGCAATGCGGCGGCGGTTTTCGCTCCCGAGGCTTCTGCAACGCTCCTGAACAGCACGTCAACTGACGGACAATGCCCCGAAACCTTTTCTCCCTCGTAGCATTTTATATAGTAACCCTTTGAATCCTTTTTCAGCTCCATCTGCAAGCCGCCTGCACCGATTATGCAATCGCCGGGGCGTACTCTGTCGCCGTCAACCGCTTCACGGACATTCACCGCACAGCTTTTATCCATTCTCTGTGCATACATCTTTGTAAAAACGGGCGGCATATGCTGAACGACAACAACTGGCGGCATATTATCAGGGAAAGCCTTTATAACGCATTCAAGTGCGTCCGTTCCGCCTGTTGAAGCTCCGAGAGCAACGACATAGCCCTCCGCACTTCTTTTATCAAGTGCGGCAATATCAGCCTTATCGGGCAGAACAGGGATAAAACGCTTTATTGCGTTATTTGTTGTATCATTCGCAGAAACGGAAAGTCCATCGACCTTTGTTCCTGCTTTTTTTACATAGTTTTCACGTCTTGACGCTGCAAGTATGACTTTTGTTGCAATAATGCTGCAAAAGGTGTTGAACTCGTTATTCTTTTTCGGCTTAAGCATAAAATCTGCCGCACCTGCACCTCTTGCATCGCTTTCGGAAAAATTGCTGTTTGAAGTCATCATAATGCAGGGCATCGGATACTGTGCCATAAGCTCCCTGACGAATTCAAAGCCGTTCTTTTTCGGCATTTCAACGTCAATTATCATAACATCGGGCTTAAGACCTATAACCTTATCCTTTGCGTCAAATGCGTCTGTAGCTGTGCCGACAACCTCGATGGTACGGTTTTCAGCGAGCTTCTGTGCGAGAGCCTCCCTGAAAAGCCTTGAATCATCGACTATCAGCAGTTTTTTCTTATTTGTATTCATAAACCCTCATTCTATATATGGAAAACGCTGTTATTTTCCTGCGCTTATTTTTCTGTAAACGGCAGGCTTCACATAGGTATAGCGAGTGCCTTTGCCTACGCTTTCAGCGTGTCCGACATAGAGATAGCCGCCTTCCTTTGTAACATCATAAAATCTCTCGACCAAGGCTGTCTTGGTATCCATTTCAAAATATATCATAACATTGCGGCAGCTGATAAGGTCATATTTCTTTACAGGCGGTATTCTATCCATAAGATTAAACTGCTTGTATTCAATCATCTTTTTCAGCTTATCGCAAACCTGATATGTATTTGCATCGATCTGCTTAAAATACTTCTTCACCCAGAGCGGAGGAACGTCCTTTATCTGATCTGCGGTATAGATGCCAGCCGAAGCCTTTGCGAGGACATCGGTATCAAGGTCTGTTGCGAGTATCTTTATAAACCAGTTCTTGCCCTCGAAATATTCATCGATAGTCATTGCGAGGGTGTAAGGCTCCTGACCAGTGGACGAAGCCGCACACCATACGCTCAATGTTCTATCCTTATTTGTTTTTTCAAAATAGGGCAAAAGCGTTGTTTTAAGGTACTCGAAGTGTTCAGGCTCACGCATAAAATAGGTATGATTTGTAGTCAGCTTATTAACAAGCTGCATAGTTTCATTGCCTGTTTTATCGGCGAAAGCGAAGTCAATGAATTCCTTGAAGGACTTAAATCCACGCTGTGTGACTGTATTGGAAAGTCTGCCCTCGATAAGAACCCTCTTTTTTTCAAGGTTGATACCGTAGTTCGACTTCATATAATCGACAAGTCGTCTGAAATCATCATCTGTAAGCTTTAACATTTTCTGCCGCTCCGATCATTCATTTGCAACGAGCTTATGGCAGTCAAGGAGAAGCTTTATTTCGTCCTCTGTATTGATAATGCTCTTGATATAATGGTTGGAATTAACGTTTTTATTATCGGGGACCTTGCTGATAATGCTCTTATCGGCAACCAATACCTCCTGAACACGGTCAACGATAACTCCGACCTGCTCGCCGCTTTCAAATTCGAGGACGATAATACAGGTTCTGTCATCGTAAGGTATTTCCTCCATACCGAAACGCTTCCTGATGCTGATAACGGGTACGATCTTACCTCTGAGGTTGATAACGCCCTTGATATAATCAGGGATTTTCGGAACAACGGTTATCTGCTCAATGCTGATAATTTCGTTGATAAATTCAATTTCTATTCCATATGTTTTTTCGCCGATAGTGAAGAAAAGGATCTCCGTGCCGTCAGCAGTAAAGGTCTTTTTCTTTTCAGCGGTATAAATCTCATCGCTCATATTTTTCATCTTCCCTTTGAGTTGATTCAGGCTTTTTAAAGGAGCCTGTCAACCTTATATATTAACTATATGTAGTATTCTTTGATTAAATTCCACCGAGTATATTAGCTACATCGAGGATAATTGTGATAGAACCATCGCCGAGGATGGAGCAGCCAGCCATACCATTCTGCTTAACATTGAATGTATTGAGCAATGACGAGAACGGCTTAACAACTACCTGCTGTTCACCGATAAGCTCATCAGCAAACAGGCAAGCAGACTTGCCCTCTGTTTCAACGAGGATAACGATACCCTCGAAGAGGTCGCTTGTACTTGGTTCAAGGTCATAGATATCATACAATCTGATAAGCGGGAAGCACTCGCCTCTTATCATGAGCATTTCCTTGCCGTCTGTATCCTTGATAAGCTGACTTGGCTTGATTTTGAATGATTCTCTGATAGAATTGATCGGGATAGTGAAGATAGACTGTCCGACAGAAACCTCCATACCATCGACAATTGAAAGTGAGAGAGGGATCTTGATGATAAAGCTTGTACCCTCGCCCCACTTGGAATCAACGGAAACAGTGCCGCCGACCTTTTCGATATTCTTCTTAACAACGTCCATTCCAACGCCTCTGCCTGAATACTCTGTAACCTGCTCATTGGTCGAGAAGCCAGGGAGCATAATCATATTGCAGATTTCCTTATCGGTATATTCGTTCATCGGCTTGGTAAGAAGACCGTTTCTTTCAGCCTTTTCAAGAACCTTCTGTGTATTTACGCCAGCACCGTCATCGGCGATAACGATAATAACCTCATTAGAGGAGTTATAAGCGGAAAGTGTGATTTTGCCCTTTGCAGGCTTACCTCTTGCGATTCTGTCCTCAACGTTATCCTCGATGCCGTGATCCATTGAGTTTCTTACCATATGCATAAGAGGGTCATTGAGCTGATCGATAATGGACTTATCAACCTCTGTTTCCTCGCCCTCGAACACAAGGTCAACGTCCTTGCCGAGCTTGACCTTCATATCTCTTACGATACGGGTCATCTTATTGAACGCACCCGAAATAGGAACCATTCGTATCGACATAACAGTATCCTGCAGCTCGGAATTGAGCTTTCTGAGCTGACGTGCGGATTTCTGGAAATTATCAAGGCGAAGTCCCTTTAAATCGGGGTTGGAGGTTACCATTGCTTCTGTGATAACAATTTCGCCTACAAGGTCAAGGAGAGTATCGAGCTTATTAAGGTTTACAGAGATAAGCGACTGCTTAGTGCCTGCGCCCTTATTGCCGAGCATATTATTGATCTGTTCAACCGATTTCTTTTCGGGCTGCTGTGGAGCGGCTGGCTTATTTTCAGCAGCCTTTACATTTTCAGCAGGAGCGGCTGTCGGGGCAGGAGTGCTGTCCGAAGAAAGTATCTCACAGCATTTAACATTAGGACTGCCGTTTATAGCACGGATAACGCCCTTTGGGTCATCAGCCTCGAATGTGATTCTGAAGCCGTTATCGATAATAGTCTGTGCTGTTGCGGAATTTTCCTCGATATCAGCAGGATCGAACGAGAGCGACTTGCAATTGTTCTTTATGTTATTTATAACAATCAAGGCACGAAGATTTTCCATCTTGCATTCATCCTCGAAGGTCACCTTAACGTTTATTTTTCCGACAAGCTCGATTTCCTTGCCTCTTTCAAGCACGTCATACGATTTTACGTTGGAGCATTCGCCGATAAGACCGATAACGCTGTCGATATCCATATCGGAGGACGGCTTGAACCTGACGATAAAACCATTTTCAACGATTTCCTTAGCGGAATTCGGGTTATTTTCAATATCGGCAGGAATATATTCAAGCTTTTCGCAATCCTCTGCTATCTTATTGACAACGAGCAATGCACGGAGATTTTCCATCTTGCAGTCATCGTCAAAGGTAACCTTGACGGTTGTAAGGTCATCATTTGAGGACGGAGCAGAGCTCTGAACAGGTGCAGAAGCAGTCGGAGCTGCAGTCTGCACGGGAGCAGCCTCGGCAGGAGCGGCACCCTTAAGCACAGCCGCAAAGCCGCTTATCTTATTCATTATCGGAGCAAAATCGGTTGCGGTATATTCTTCCTCCTGAATAAGCTCGATTTCCGCTTTGAGGAGATCGGATGCGGAGAAAAGAATATCATAAAGCGTATTCATGTCAGAAATAACAGGATTTTCCTCACGGATAACATAGAACATATCCTCAATGCTATGAGCAAGCTTGGACATATTGTCAAGACCCATCATTGCAGACGAACCCTTGATAGTATGCATCGTGCGGAATATTTCGTTTATTTCCTCGGTTGAAAATGAATGCTCACTTTCTGTTTTCATAAGTATCTGGTCAAGCTGTTCCAGCAGGGAAGTGGTTTCAAATATATACATATCGACCATTGATTCCATACCGGCTTCAAATTTTGCCATATCAAGCACCTACCTGTTTTATATTTTAGGGAAAGCCCTAATTTTTATTATCAAAAGCTATTGCCGAATGTAAAAAATTGTGTTATAATGGTATTCAAGAGGATAAACCGTTTCACATTTTTTAACATTTTCATTATACAACATTTCTCCCCCATTAACAAGGGCTTTATCAAAACTTTCAAGAAAACTTTTTCCACATTTTTTAGTTATTTTATACAAAAATCACCGTTTCAATTTTCCGAAAACGTTTTTCAAAAATCAATCGAGCAAACACAAAAATCAATGTGGAAAACTCAAAAATTATGTGAATTATGCACAAATAATCATAACAATCTCGGCAAAAGGAGCGATAACAAATGTCCGAGCTGCTTAACATAACAACCCCCATTGCCCCTAAAAACTACGAATTTTCCCCGAAAAATAACCCACAGCAGGCACAGACCGATCAGGTCTTTAATCTCGGCGATACAACAAAGGTCCAGAAATCGACCGACAGGGACAAGGAATATACAAATCAGGATAACAAAGAAGGCTCAACGCTGACAGTCGATATCGCACCTGCGAAGGATCCTGCTTCATCAATGGGGGTTCTGCGCTCCATTATCGGAAGTGAAACGCTTGCCGCTCTGCGTGAAAGCGGAAATGCCGATATTCTCAATAAGGTAACGGAATTTGCCAACGAGGTAATGCTCTCCCCGTCCGAGCTTTCGGGCGATATGGCGGCTCAGGAAAAGCAATCCACAGCGTTCGGCGACCCGATATGGGGAAATATGAAAAGCACTCTGATGAATACAAGCTCCGCCGATGTCGGCGAGGCTGTACTACAGTTCACAAAAGCCGCCGCTGACGCTTCCTCCCGTGACAGTATCGTCAGCTCGGTTGCGGAAAATCTGCGTTATCTTGCCGATACAGCCGCTTCAACACGTTCCCTTGCGGAAAGGCTCATCAATACAGCGGACGCTCTTACAAAGGATAATTTTAACGACCTTAAGCCCGATATTCTCGCTATGCTCAACGAATTAAAGGGCAGTCTTTTGATGAATGACAAGACAGATAATCTTATCTCGCTTGCGATATATAATCTTTCACGCTTCAACGGAAGTACGACCGCTCTTGGCGAAAGCTTCAACGCAATACTTGATATGACGGCGAATCAGGAGGAAGCAGAGGCTTTACGTCAGCTTTTTATGAGCTACATAGAAAATGCCGACCTGCCGACCGATATAAAGCTTGCATCGCTCAACAGTATAGT
>CAYOAV010000021.1:6486-22589 GCA_964402055.1 uncultured Ruminococcus sp.
AATTCCGTTGACGATATGGGAAAAAAGACTGCTCTTGCCGATAAAACCAATGAGATCCTTGCAAATCTTCCGTTCCTCGAAAAGGACGTTTCCTTTGCTTCCGATTCAATACTCAATCAGCAGTCGCTTATACTCCTTTCACAAAGGCTCGGAACTAATCTTAACGAGGCTCTTGCGGCGGTCACTCCGTCAAGGCTCTCGGCTATGCTTAGCACGATAGAAACACAGTCGGGTTCGGCTTCGATAAGAGCTGTTTTCGGTGAAATTCTCCCTCAGGATGCTCTGAATGAGCTTAATCTTATTCTAAGAAGCTTCAATGCCACAGGTGACCTTAACAAGCTTATCGATAATTTAAGCATTGCCCTTGATTCGGTCAATGATATGGATAAAAAGATAATACTTGCACAAAGTATCAATCAGATGCTTGAACAGCTCACTGGTGCAAGCGGCATAAAATACAAGCCTCCCACGTCAATGGAAAATCTTATGGATTTTCTCGCAAAAAATCTTAACGATCCATCTTTGAAATCACTTTCGGCAATGAGCCGCTCGGATATGATGCAGGGCTTTTTGTCAACGCCAAGTGCGATGACACCGCTTCTGCATTATCTTGTGCCAATAAATGACGAGGGTATAAAGGCCTTCGGTGAGCTTTGGATAGACCCTGACGCAGAGGGTAAAGCCGCTGGCGAGGATGCTCGGCAGATGTTCCTTTGCTTTGAAATTGAAGATATGGGTTATTTTGAGCTTGAAATCAAAACACATGGCAAAAAGCTTAATGTCACCCTGCTCTGCCCGACAGGTACGGAGCCGATTTTCCGTCCATTGCAGGGCAGTATTCCGAAAATCGTTTCGGCAAGCGGATATTCCGCAGAAAATACCGTCATAGGCACAGCAGTCAAAAGGCGTGACTTAACACAGGTGTTCCCGAAATTAAAAGAAAAAAGGAGCGGTCTTAATGTCAAGATATAGAAAGCCGATAACCAACGGTGCGGCGGTTGCTCTTAAATATAATCCCGAGCAGGACTATACTCCAGTTGTCGTTGCATCGGGTCATGGCAGGGTCGCAGAACGCATAATAAATCTTGCGGAGGAAAATGGAGTTCCTGTTTACCGTGACGATTCAACGGCGGCAATGCTGACTATGTTAAGCGTTGGCGAGGGCATTCCCCCCGAGCTTTATCAGGTCGTTGCAGGGATATACGTTCAGGTCGTTGCCCTTGCGAAAAAGGGACTTGTAAAATAATCAGATGAAAGGACACTATATGAAAAAGAAAAATAAAGAGCTTACTCTTGTTCAGTTTACTAAAAATGCACTTCCTATCTCAATTGCACTTTCCCTTATTTTTATGCTTTGCGGTTTTATCATTTATAAGGCTATCACGGTATATAATCATTATGAACGCTGGAAGGATTATGACGAATGCGGTTTGTCATAATCCTATTGGAGAGAAAAAATGTATATTTATAACGCTGAAATTCACACAATGGAGGGCATTCCCCCTTTTATCGGTTATGTCGGCTTTGAAAACGGCAAAATAACCGCCGTTGCCGAGGGTGAGCCTGCCGAGATCCCCTCCGACAGCTTCGATGCAGAGGGTCAGAAGCTTTTTCCTGGATTTATCGACCCTCATTCCCATATCGGTCTTATCGGCGATGGAATGGGTATCGAGGGCGAGGACGTGAACGAGGACACAGACCCTGTTACCCCTCATCTGCGCACGATAGACGGCATAAACTGCTTTGACAGGTGCTTTCACGATGCGGCTGTCAGCGGAGTTACCACCTCGGTAACAGGCGTTGGCTCATCGAATCCTATCGGCGGCGATTTTATCGCTGTAAAAAACCACGGAAGCTGTGCCGATGAAATGCTTATCCGCAAAGTTGGTATAAAATTCGCACTCGGCGAAAATCCGAAATCAACATTTTCCGACAAGGATTCCGCTCCTGTTACAAGAATGGCGACTGCGGCTATAATAAGAGAAGCTCTTTTCAAGGCTAAACGTTATCTTGAGGATAAAAATGAAGCTATTGAAAATGGTGACGCTCTTCCCGAATTTGATATAAAATCAGAGGCTCTTATCCCACTTTTTGAGCATAAATTAAAGGCTCATTTCCATTGCCACCGTGCCGATGATATTATGACGGCTGTTCGTATCTCAAAGGAATTTAGACTGGATTATGTTCTTGTTCATTGCACAGAGGGTCATAAAATAGCGGATATTCTCGGCAAGGAAAAGGCATCCGCTCTGATAGGCCCTGTTATATGCGACAGAGGTAAGCCAGAGCTTGCAGGACTGACAACGGCTAACGCAGGAATACTTAACAAAAACGGCGTAAAAACCGCTATATGCACAGACCACCCCGAGCTTCCTGTACAATATCTTCCTACAAGTGCGGCTTATTGCGTAAAGGCAGGCTTGCCACATGAGGAGGCTTACAAGGCTCTGACGATAAATGCCGCTGAAATAATCGGAATTTCCGACAGAGTTGGTTCTATTAAAATAGGCAAGGACGCTGATATTGCGATTTTTAACGGCGATCCACTCGAAATTATGACGAAATGCACGGCTGTTTTCATTAACGGCAGGCAAATATTCTGAAAGGAACTGAATATTATGCGAGAAATAAATGTATCAGAGGTCGAAATGCTCATAAGCGAGCTTTGTATCAAGGCTAACCGCAAGCTCCCCTGTTCACTCATTGAAAAAATAAAGGCTTCGCCCGAAAAGGAAAAATCTCCGACAGGACGTGAGGTGCTTTGCGACCTTATGCGTAACATAAATGCCGCAGAAAGCGAGGATATCGCCGTTTGTCAGGACACTGGAATGGCGGTTATTTTCCTTGATATCGGTCAGGACGTGCATTTTATCGGCGGCAGTCTTTATGAAGCTGTCAATAAGGGCGTTGCTAAGGGATATACCGAGGGTTATCTCCGTTGCTCCGTTGTTTCCGACCCGCTTGAACGTGTGAACACGGGAAATAATACTCCTGCGGTCATTCATACAAGGATAGTTGACGGCGATAAGGTACATATTTCCGTTTGCCCCAAGGGCTTCGGCAGTGAAAATATGTCAAGACTGAAAATGTTTACCCCCTCCGCAACAATTGAGGATATTGAAAGCTTCGTTGTTGAAACGGCTTCTGTTGCAGGAAGCAATCCTTGCCCTCCGATGGTTATCGGCATAGGAATAGGCGGCGATTTTGAGCAGTGTGCATATCTTGCAAAGAAAGCTTTGTGCCGTGATATAAGCATAAGGAATGAAAAACAGCTTTACAGGGATATGGAGGACCGTATTCTCGAAAAAATCAACAAGCTTGGCATAGGTCCTCAGGGCTTCGGCGGCACAACTACCGCTCTTTCCGCCGCAATCGAACAAGCTCCGACGCATATTGCTGGCTTGCCTGTTGCGGTCAACATCGGCTGCCATGTTACACGTCACGCAAGCGGCGAAATATGATTCCCCTTTTTGCCAATGAAAGGACTGACAAAAAATGACTGACGAGAAAAACTCCACATTCAGACAAAAAATAACAAAAATTGCAAAAGCCGCATTTGCCGTTGCTCCGTTCGTGATGATAGCGGTTTTTGCGGTGCTGTATTTTACGACCTTCCGCAATGTCACAGCGGAACAGCTACTTTCCTACACTCCCGAAAATATATGGCTTGCGGCGATAGTTATAATCGCAATGTTTTCGCTGAAATCGCTGACATTTTTCTTCCCGATGCTTGTAATAGTTACCGCTTGTGGTATGGCGGCTCCCAATATATGGGTCGCTGTTGCAATAAACACGGTCGGCATTTTCTGTATGATGAATCTCCCCTATCTTATCGGGAAATTCGCACAGAGAGAATATGTCGAGGGAATTATCTCCAAGCATAAAAAAATGGAAAGCATCATCAATATGAATATGTCAAACGGCATTTTCTTCCCATTTTTCCTGCGGATAATAAACTGCCTGCCTTATGACGTTGTAAGCCTTTTCTGCGGCTCGGCAGGTATGAAATGGAAAACCTACATCATTGGCTCAATGCTCGGAACTCTCCCAGGAACAATATGCAACAGCATTATGGGAATGTATATAAGCGAGCCGCTCTCGGTCGGATTTATCGCCCCGCTTGCCATTGATATAGTGCTTGCGGTCAGCGGCGGCTTAGGTTACATTATTTACACAAGAAAAAACCGAAAGGATAAAAACCACGAATGATAAAGCTCATTGCCTCCGATATGGACGGCACTCTTCTTAACGATAAAAAAGAATTTCCGCATGATTTTGACGAGGTTCTTGACAGGCTTCACGATAAAAACGTGCATTTCGTTGTTGCAAGCGGACGCTCCTATTCAACTCTTAAACTCAATTTCGAGGGAAAGTTAGATAAGCTTGATTTTATCTGCGATAACGGTGCATATGTCGTTGTGAACGGCGAGCTTGTAAGTATGAGCATACTTGACAAAGGATATGTGAAAAGAATAATTGAAATATGCCGTGGAATGAAGCGTGTTATCCCTGTTTTATGCGGCGTAAACGGAATATATTTTGAAAAAAACGACAGCGAATTTTATGATGAGGTCACACGCTTTTATCTCAATTACAACTGCGTTGAGGATATCTCCGCTGTCGATGATGATATTTTCAAAATAGCTATCTGCGATTACAATGGTGCGGAAACTAACGGTTATCCGATAATAACATCTGAATTTAAGGACGAGCTTAGCGTTGCTGTAACAGGTCCGAGATGGATAGATATTATGAACAAGGGCATAAATAAGGGTGCGGCTTTGAAAAGCATTCGTGAAAGGCTTAATATAAGCCGTGAAGAAACAATGGCATTCGGGGATTATTTCAATGACGCTGAAATGGTAGCTGACGCAGGCTTTGGATTCGTTATGGAAAATGCTCACCCTGAAATGAAAAAATACGGCAAATACACCGCTGAAAGCAACAATAACGAGGGCGTTACAAAAGCAATAAAAAAATACGTCCTTTCGGAGAATTGATATGAATGAACGTCTGCCCCATCTGCGTGAAAAGACCTCTCTGCTGACAACTTCACCAGGGGTTTACAGAATGAGGGATAAATCAGGTCAGATAATCTATATCGGCAAGGCAAAAAACCTGCGTAACCGTGTGACAAGCTATTTCTGTAAATCACCCGACCATACGCCTAAGGTTGCAAAAATGGTTTCCAACGTTTATGATTATGATTTTATCGTCACGGATTCAGAATATGAGGCTCTTGTACTTGAATGCTCGCTTATAAAACAGCATAAGCCTAAATATAATATCCTGCTCAAGGACGATAAGGGTTATAGCTACATTAAAATTTCCGATGACGAATATCCGAGAATAACCGCTGAAATGCAGAAAAACGGCGGTGGAAAATTCATCGGTCCATATACAAGTCATTTTGTTTCCACGCAGACGGTCAAGGAGGTAAACAGGGTTTTTATGCTCCCGACCTGTAAAAAGGTTTTCCCACGTGATTTTCGCAAGGCAAGACCCTGCCTTAATTTCCATATAAAGCAATGTATGGGAGTTTGCACAGGAAAAATCCCCTGCGATGAATATAATGCAATTATCGCACAGGCGGAGGAATACATTGCAAGCGGCTCGGAGGCTTCGGTTGAAAGCCTTACGGAAAAAATGAACGAGGCGGCGGAAAATCTTGAATTTGAACGTGCCGCAGGATTGCGTGACAGAATAAATGCGATAAAAAAAGCCGCCGACAGTCAGAAGATCATAAATGAAGATATGCGTGATACGGATATTATCGCAACCGCACAGAACGGAAGTAATGCCTGCGTTGCGATATTACAATACCGTGGCGGCAGACTTACCGACAGAAGCGAGCTTGCGGTAGGAGAAATTGATGAGCCTGCTGTAATGATACGGGATTTTATCACAGCATTTTACTCCGAACCAAAATCCGTTCCAAGGGAGATAATCACAGAGGAGGATATTCCCGACTGCGAGATGATAACGAGAATGCTCCGTGAAAAATGCGGTCACGCTGTTGATATTTTCTCACGCACAAGAGGAAAAGGGCTTCAATTGATAAAAATGGCAAAAGAAAACGCCAGCGAATCCCTTGCGATAAGGGTCGGAAGGACAGGTGCTGAAATAGTCGCACTTGAACAGCTTGCAAAGCTTCTTGGATTGGAAAATCCGCCGATGTATATTGAATCATACGATATATCCAACCTTGCAAGCTCATCTATGGTTGCGGGAATGATAGTTTTTGAAAACGGCAGACCTAACAAAAAGGCATATAAGAAATTCTCGATAAAGGAAACGGCGATACAGAACGACTATGCTTCAATGAGAGAGGTTCTCGAACGACGTTTCAAGCATTATAAGGACGAAAACGAAACGGACGAGGGATTTTCCCGACTGCCCGATCTGATACTGCTTGACGGCGGCAAGGGTCAGGTCAATGCTGTTGCTCCGATTTTGCAGGAAATGGGGATAAACGTGCCGCTTTTCGGTATGGTCAAGGATAACAAGCACCGCACAAGGGCAATCGCAACAGGCGGCGGTGAAATTGCTATCAATGAAAACAAGGCGGCTTTTATGCTCCTGACAAGAATACAGGACGAGGTTCATAGATTTTCGATAACCTATCAGCGTAAAAAGCACAGCAAGCAATCCTTCAGCCTTGGGATAACCTCGATAAAGGGAATCGGCGAAAAAAAGGCGGAAAAGCTGCTTTCGGCATTCAAAACAAGAGAAGAGCTGAAAAAAGCCACCGCAGAAGAGCTTGCCAAAGCCGCAGGAATAAATCTAACCCTTGCAGAAGAGGTCAGAAGCTATATTCAGAATGAGATGTAAGCTTTTTGGTAAAAAAATAACCGCAGTTCATAAGCTTGGATATGAACTGCGGATTTTTTATTTCATTGAATGTACACTGATACGATTTAACGCTCTTTTCAGCTTAAGCTCGGCGATATCAAGCTCATTCCTGTCCTTAAGGCTCTGGAGCTTTTCCCTTGCTTCGGCTTCGGAACGCTTCGCCCATTCGAGGTCTATCTCATCTGCCCATTCAATTGCGTTTGCAATTATAGAAACCTTATTCCCTCCGACCTTGATAATGCCCGAGGAAATTGCGGCGATCTTAAAGCTGCCGTCCTCGGTCTTTATTTTTACAGGACCTGAGGGAAGGCTTGCCACAAGGCTTGTATGATTTGCAAGAATACCAATATCTCCGTCATTCGTTCTAACGATTACAAGTGATGTTTCATCGTCAAAGAATGTTTTTTCGGGAGTTATGATTGAGAGTCTGAACTCGGCAGCCATTATTCCACCTCCGATTATTCAGCGCTCATGGACTTTGCTTTTTCCACTACTTCGTCAATTGTACCTGCGAAAAGGAATGCAGATTCGGGAAGATCATCATGAAGACCCTCAATGATCTCCTTAAAGCCTCTGATTGTTTCCTTAAGCGGAACATATTTACCCTGATAGCCTGTGAACTGTTCTGCAACAGAGAAAGGCTGTGAGAGGAAACGCTGGATCTTTCTTGCTCTTGAAACGGTAAGCTTATCCTCGTCAGAAAGCTCGTCCATACCCATAATTGCGATGATATCCTGAAGCTCTGTATAACGCTGGAGGATATTCTGGACAGCTCTTGCAGTTTCATAATGCTCTTTTCCGACAATATCGGGAGAAAGTATTCTTGATGTTGAATCGAGCGGATCAACAGCAGGATAGATACCGAGTGATGCGATATCTCTTGAAAGAACCGTTGTTGCGTCCAGATGTGCGAATGTTGTTGCAGGAGCAGGGTCGGTAAGGTCATCGGCAGGAACGTAGACAGCCTGAACCGAGGTAATAGAACCCTTGCTTGTGGAGGTGATACGCTCCTGAAGAGCACCCATTTCTGTAGCAAGCGTCGGCTGATAACCAACGGCTGACGGCATACGTCCGAGAAGTGCGGAAACCTCTGAACCAGCCTGTGTGAAACGGAAAATATTATCGATGAAGAGAAGAACGTCCTGTCCCTCAACGTCACGGAAATATTCAGCCATTGTAAGTCCCGAAAGACCTACTCTCATTCTTGCTCCGGGAGGCTCATTCATCTGACCGTAAACAAGTACAGTCTTATCGATAACTCCCGATTCGGACATTTCGTTATAAAGGTCGTTACCCTCACGGGTACGCTCGCCAACGCCTGTGAAAACGGAGATACCGCCGTGCTGGTTAGCAACGTTGTTGATAAGCTCCTGAATAAGAACCGTTTTACCAACGCCTGCACCGCCGAAAAGACCTATCTTACCGCCCTTAAGGTAAGGACAGATAAGGTCGATAACCTTGATACCCGTTTCAAGTATTTCATTGGCTGCTGCCTGTTCCTCATATGAGGGAGCTTCTCTGTGGATAGCCCATTTTTCCTCTGTTTCCGGGGCAGGCTTATTGTCAACAGGCTCGCCAAGAATATTAAAAATTCTTCCGAGAGTTTCCCTGCCGACAGGAACGGTGATAGGACTGCCTGTATCAACTGCTTCAACGCCTCTTACAAGGCCATCTGTTGATGACATAGCGATACAGCGTACTACATCGTCGCCGATATGCTGTGCGACCTCGCAGACAAGCTTTTCACCGTTATTATCAATTTCTATTGCATTCAGAAGATTCGGAAGAGCGTCCTTTTCAAATGCGATATCGACTACCGCACCGATTATCTGAACGACCTTACCGATATTTTTCTGTGGCATTAATTAATCACCTCTTATTATTAATTGGGTGTATATCGCAGGCTTACTCCTGTGCAGACGCACCGCCAACGATCTCGGTAATTTCCTGAGTTATCGCAGACTGACGGGCTCTGTTGTAAACGAGCGACAGATTGGCGATCATTTCTCCTGCGTTATCGGAAGCATTTTCCATAGCACTTCTTCTTGCGGCCTGTTCAGCGGCAAAGCTTTCGACAATAGCGGAGTAAATCACGCCTGTGATATATTTTGGAACAATGGCGTTAAAAACAGCCTCGGGTGACGGTTCATATATAGGGATCTCACGGAGCTTTTTCTCCTGCGGAGGGATATCCAGCGGAAGAATAGGCGTGAATTTTGCGACCTGTGAGAGCGTTGAAACAAATTCCGTGGAAACAAGCTCAACGGAATTGACCTCGCCATTAAGGTACGGCACTACTATATCATCTGCAACGGCTGCTGCACCGTTTATCCGCAGATCCTGCCCGATATTTACATAGGTATGAACCACATCATAGCCATGCTTTGTGAAATATTCGGCTGATTTTTTGCCGATTGCAAGAACCCTTACCTTACAGCCTTTATCCGTAAGCGCCTTTATGCGGGCTGATGCAAGCTTGGTTATATTTGAATTAAAGCCGCCTGCAAGACCTCTGTCGCCTGCGATAACGACAAGCATAACAGTGCCTGCGTCATCCGCTTTACGGGTAAAGGGGGAGAAAAAGCTCTCATTTTCGGATTGGATCTCGCACATTGTTTCATGGAGCGATTTATAGAACGGACGAGCCTGATCTGCCTTTTCCTTTGCCTTACGGAGCTTTGATGAAGAAACGACTTCCATAGCTTTGGTTATCTGCAAGGTAGACTCAACGCTCTTGATTCGCCTTTTAATGCTTTTCATATTGCCTGAAGCCATACAAAATCCATCCTTTCTTTACCGATTTTTTTGCCAAAGCTTATGCCTTTAAGGCTGTAAACTTCTTGACAAAATCATCGAGCGCAGATTTAAGCTCTTCCTCTGCCTCGGGAGTAAGAACCTTCTGCGTTCTGATTGTTTCGGTAATATCGGGGTGTGAATCTGCGATGAATTCAAACATTTCGTTCTGGAATTCAAGAACATCCGCAACATCGATATCCTTAAGGTAGTTATGTGTTACGGCATAGATGATAAGCACCTGATTTTCAACAGGGATAGGGGAATTTCTGTCCTGCTTGAGGACTTCAACAACTCTTTCACCGAGTGCAAGACGTTCCTTTGTATCCTTATCGAGGTCTGAACCGAACTGCGAGAAGGACTGAAGCTCACGGTACTGCGAATAAGTCAGCTTAAGCGAGCCTGAAACCTTTTTCATAGCCTTTATCTGAGCCGCACCACCAACACGGGATACGGAGATACCAGGGTTTACGGCAGGTCTGATACCTGCGTTGAAGAGGTCTGTTTCAAGGAATATCTGACCATCTGTGATGGAGATAACGTTTGTCGGGATATATGCGGAAACGTCACCAGCCTGTGTTTCGATGATAGGGAGAGCTGTAAGCGAGCCGCCGCCGTAATTTTCGTTCAGGCAGCAAGCACGTTCAAGCAGTCTTGAATGGAGATAGAATACATCTCCGGGGTAAGCCTCACGTCCCGGTGGGCGTTTGAGGAGCAGGGAAAGTGTACGGTAAGCGACAGCGTGCTTGGACAAGTCATCGTATACGCAAAGCACGTCCTTACCCTGTTCGAGGAAGTATTCACCCATTGCACAGCCTGAATAAGGAGCGATATACTGCAAAGGAGCAAGCTCGGAGGCTGTTGCGGAAACGACAATGGTATAATCCATTGCACCGTTCTTTTCGAGTGTTTCAACGACATTTGCAACGGTAGAACGCTTCTGACCGATAGCAACATAGATACAGATAACGTCCTGACCCTTCTGATTGATAATAGTATCAAGGGCGATAGCGGTTTTACCTGTCTGTCTGTCGCCGATGATAAGCTCACGCTGACCTCTGCCGATAGGGATCATAGCGTCGATAGCCTTGATACCTGTCTGGAGGGGGCGGTTTACGGATTTTCTTGTGATGATACCGAGGGCGGTCTTTTCGATAGGCATAGCTTTATCCGTAAGGATAGCACCCTTGCCATCGATGGGCTGACCGAGCGAGTTTACAACTCTTCCGAGAAGCTCTTCGCCAACGGGAACGGACATAATGCGTCCTGTTCTCTTAACGGTATCGCCCTCCTTGATGCCTGAGTCTGAACCGAGCATAACCGCACCGACAAACTCCTGTTCAAGGTTGAGAGCCATGGCATAAACGCCGTTTTCAAACTCAAGAAGCTCACCAGACATACATTTTTCAAGTCCGTGGATTCTTGCGATACCGTCGCCGACTGTGACAACGGTTCCAGTATCGGAAAGCTCAATCTTGGAATTATAATTCCTGATCTGTTCTTTTATGATACCGGTTATTTCGTCCGGGCGTAAATCCATCATTACACCAACTTTCATATTAATATTTTAGGCAATATCGCACAAAGCTTGTATGCGGTGTTGCCTTTATGCTATTGTGCCATTTATCTGTTTACGCAGTGTTTCTATGCGGTTCTTTACAGTTCCGTCCATAAGAACACCGCCGCAGCTGACCTTTAATCCGCCGATAAGGGAGCTGTCGGTCTTTTCTTCGAGAATAATCTTCTTATTATAGACCTGTTCAAGCTTTTTGACAAGCTTTTCTCTCTGATTATCCGAAAGAGGGCTGCTTGAAGTGACGGTAACCTCGGCAATGCCGCTTTTATCGTACCATTTTTCCTTGTAGCAATCCGCAATTTCGGGAAGATGCTCCGCACGGCTCTTTTCAGTCAGGACGCAGATAAAATTATAAACCTGTTCGGAAACTCTGCCGCTGAAAATCTTTTTTACAGCTTCAAGCCTTTCTCCTATGCTTATTGTAGGAGATTTCAGGAGCTTCGGAAGCTCAGGATTTTCCTGCCAGAGCTTTTTCAATGCCATAAGCTCATCGAAAACGCTTTCTGTGCATCCTGCTTCACCAGCAAGCTCAAACAGGGCTTCGGAATATATATTTCCAACCGAATCTGCCATAAGAACCTGACCTTTCCCGATTATTCTCCGATATTTTCGATGAAGCTGTCAATAAGCTCCTCGTGTGTTTTCGGGTCGATCTCCTTGGAAACGACCTTTTCTGCGATAGAGATCGCAATATCGGAAATATCGTCTTTTATCTGATTGACAGCACGCTTCTTTTCCTTTTCGATATCTGCATTCGCTTTGAGAGTGATCTCCCTTGCCTCATTCTGAGCCTCGGAGATGATCTCATCGGAACGCTTCTGTGCCTTCTTGGTCGCATTTTTGATGATTTCAGCCGATTCTTCCTTTGCACCTGCGAGCCTTTCTGTATATTCACTTTCAAGGCTTTCAGCGTTTTTCAGCTTGACATCGGCTTCCTCATAGGTTTTTTCAACCTCGGTTTTTCTTGCGTCAAGAATTGCGTTTATCTTATCGAAAAGAAAATGCTTCACAACCAGAATAAGGATCAAAAGGTTAGCCAGAGTGCCTACGATCGTAGTTGGATCAATCGAAAAAAATTCAAAATTAGTTGACATAGGCGTGTTCTGCCTCCCGTTCCATTATACTATTGATTTTAGCCGAGGTACTTGAGGTACGGATTGGCGAACAGAAGGATAATAGCAACGAAAAGTCCGTAAATACCTGTTGTTTCGGCGATAGCACAGCCGATGAACATTGTTGGTGTAACGGTGCTTTTGATTTCGGGCTGACGGCCGATGGTTTCGATAGTCTTACCAACAGCATAGCCTTCACCGATACCAGGGCCGATACCTGCGATCATTGCAAGGCCTGCACCTACAGCCTGTCCTGCGAGAACGAGGCTCTGTGCCTGTAATAAAGCTTCATTTTCCATAATTAAATAACCTCCAAAAAATTTTATACCGTTTAAAGAGCAGCGGCATTATTCTCTTCCCATCTGTATATTTATCATAGTAAGCATGACAAATACATAGGTTTGGATACAGCCGGAGAAAAGGTCGAAATAGATCGACAAAACAGCAGGAATACCTATCTGGAAGATATTGAAGTAATAAGTATCCGCATGGATTCCGATAAGGTTGTACAATGCACCGCTTGCAGAGCCGAGAGCCGCATAAAGTATGAGAGTGATTATCATGCCGCCTGCAATGTTTCCGAAAAGACGGAGTGCCATTGAAACAGGAGTTGCAACCTCGCTTATGATATTAAGCGGATTTATCATAGACTTCAGATAGCTGCCAAGGCCGCCGTATTTTATCTTGTTATATGTTATCAGCACGAAGGTGACAACAGCAAGAGTTCCCGTAACGCTGACATCTGCGGTAATACTTCTGAAGCCGAGCATTGAAATAAGCGTACCCAACAGGATATAGGCAAAAAGCGCACCTATAAACGGAACATATCCCATACAATCCTCGCCCATATTCTGACGGACGAGATTATTGCAGAAATTAACGATATACTCTGCCGCACACTGCCTTCTTGTTGTCGGTATCTTTTGCAGATTACTTGTAAGAATAAGGCAGACAATCAGGACTGCGAGTATAACGACCCAGCCTGTAACTACCGACTCTGATATGGCAAATTTTATATTGCCGTCAGCGTCAAGCAGCTGTATCATTCGCCTTGCTCCCTGCACGTCTATATTCACAGATCTTTTCCCTCCTTCCGTTTTTTTACTGCCGCATCAAGAGTATAGCTCCATCTTGGATACATCATAGGAATGGCGGCGGTGACAACATTTGCATAGCCTGTTATCACGCAGAATGCAAAAAGGCAGCCCATGATAAAGAATCTGACTAAATAAGACAGCAGCATGAGCCTTTTTGCACCGCCAGCCTGCCTTTCAACAGCGTGTTCCGAGGAAATTCCAAGAATCACGAAATTGAGCAGCATAACTAATGTACCAAGAATGATTCCCAATGGAATCTGAGTGCAAAAACCGTAGAACGGCAGTGTAATTAAGTATAGAATACCGTCAAAAATAAGACTGCGCGGCAAAAGGAACGACAGCTCTTTGTTTATCATAGGGCTTAATCCCTTTATTCTCACATCTTACACCTCCGATATTATAAACTTTAACCATTATAACATATTTTTCCCGGATTTGCAACAGATATTTATATTTTTGCTTAATAAACTAATAAAATATTTTCACAAATCATAGTGCAATTTACCCAAAAATTTCTTCAATCTCAATTCAATCTCAACATTTTGCACATATTTTTAATGAGTTTGGCTTAAAAGCGTTATAATAAATGTTTATATAAGCTTCGTGGCATTTCAATGAGTAAATTATTTCTTGCAAAGATTTTAACAAATTATTGTAGGGGACGGGTTTCCCGTCATGTGGTACGGAAAAATGTTTTGAGAACCCACCCCTACAATGAATGTATATAGAAAATTTAATGTACCTTTTCAAAACCACTATTGAAAAATTAATGTAAATATGGTATAATAAATCAATATTATGTTTTAAGGAGCTTTTCTATGGATATAAATTTTCATATTCCCGATTTTATAAATCATTGCAGGCTTAATCTTATTTTGCTCACTCTTATGGACGCTCACCCTGAATATTTCCGTGAAAATGTCAAAATAGCGTCCGTTTTCGGCTCTTTCCCTCCGTCATTATGGAACGGCGGAAGAAATAATGCTGGAGTTTGCGATGATAACGTTGTAAAAGGCGTTCTTTCTGCATTTAATTCAAGAGGTATTCCTCTGCGTTTTACGTTTACAAATCCTCTCATTGAAAAAAAACACCTCGGTGATGCTTATTGCAACAGAATCATGCGTATGGCTGATAACGGTCTTAACGAGGTCATCGTTATGTCGCCGCTGCTTGAAGAATATATCAGAAAAAATTATCCGAATTACAAGGTGACCTCCTCGACCTGCAAGGAAATACGCAATGCGGACGAGCTTAACGCAGAGCTTGAAAAGGATTATCATTATGTTGTCCTCGATTATAACTGGAACAATAATTTTGAATTTCTTGAAGGGCTTGAGCATAAGAAAAAATGCGAGCTTCTGATAAATGCCTGCTGTGAGCCGAATTGCAAACGCAGAGGCGAGCATTACCGCTCCATCGGTGCAAATCAGATAAAATACGCTGAATATGCCGCAACTCCAAAGGCTTTGAGAAAATCTACATCGCTTGAGGACTTCAAATGCCCGTATATGGCACGGCATATTTATCAGTCAAAAAATCTTTCAACACATATTTCACCCGAGGATATTGTTGAAAAATATCTGCCTATGGGCTTTAACCAGTTCAAAATCGAGGGAAGAACTCTCCCGGATGTTGCCGTCCTCGAAAGCTATATTTATTATATGATCAAGCCTGAATACAAGGATTCCGCAAGAATTGAAATGCTCTGTGCATTGACGCAGAAAAATAAATATTTCAATAATTGACATAATCGGCTTTTTGACAAAATAATTCAGGCTGTATACGGTTATTTTGCACAAAAATCATTGTTTTCTTTAACAAAATTGTAAAAAAATTGAGTTTTGGACAATTCTATTCATAATTTGCCCAAATAATTAAAATTAAGTTAATAAGTTGTTAATCAAAAATCTACATAAAGCGGAGTATAAACAGTTATAATTGATATAAGAGCCACTGCATTTAGATAATTTGACAGTGCAGATTTTTTTAACAGGAGGTCAGAAGAGGGCATTCGTCACTGCCGCTGATTTTGTGCGGTATACGATACAGCCTCATAAATAAAATGAAAGAATTAGCTGTCGTATATGCAACAAAATACGGTCACACCAAGCAGTATGCCGAATGGATAAAGGAAGAAACGGGTGCTGATATCTTCGCCGTGTCTTCATTCAGTGCAACAAAGGCGCTTGAATATAAAGCCGTTGTTTTCGCTGGCGGCGTTTATGGTGATAAGATACTTATCATGGACTGGCTGAAAAAGAATCTCGGTCAGGTCAATGTTAATAAAATGGTCATCGCCGCTGTTTCCTGGTATACTAATGATTCCGTGGAAGCAAAAGCAAAGCTTATCGAGGAAAATTATCCTGTACAGTTCAAAGATGTTGTTCCGCTTATCGTTATCAACAGCGGAATTGATAAAAAGCAGACAAGTGTGGTAGATAAAGCTCAATTGCTTGCCGCACAATCGCAGATAAATAAGCATGAAATACGTTCGGCTGACGATATCAACGCTCTTGCTATTATAAAAGGCTATTCCGATTCAACCTCAAAGGATAACCTTAAGAGCCTGCTCGCCGCCGTTCAGGATATAATCGATCCGCCGAAAAAGGTCGTTCAGAAGCCTGTCGAACAGCCAAAGCCAGTTGAGCAGCCAAAGCCAGTTGAGCAGCCAAA
>CAYOAV010000021.1:22689-25060 GCA_964402055.1 uncultured Ruminococcus sp.
AGCCTGTCGAACAGCCAAAGCCAGTTGAGCAGCCAAAGCCAGTTGAGCAGCCAAAGCCAGTTGAACAGCCAAAACCTGTTGAACAGCCTAAACCGATTGAACAGCCGAAGCCAGTTGAACAGCCAAAGCCGATTGAACAGCCAAAACCTGTTGAACAGCCTAAACCTGTTGAACAGCCAAAGCCGATTGAAAAGCCAAAATCAAGCGGAGAGCATATCGTTACATCACTTGATGACGCTCTTGCCGCTCTTTCATCGGGAAATATGCTGTTAAATCGCCCTCCTGTGCATAAGTCTGCACAAAATACAGAGCCAGTTGCACCTGTTCAGACAGTTGTAGAGCCTGAACCTGTTGTTGAAGCTCCTGTTCAGACAGTTGTAGAGCCTGAACCAGTTGTAGAAGCACCTGTTCAGACAGTTGTTGAGCCTGAGCCTGTTGCTGAAGCTCCTGTTCAGACGGTTGCTGAGCCTGTAAAGCCTGTGGTTGAAGAAGAAAATGATAATGTTCTTTCAATAGCTGATGATATTGCAGAGATAAACGAGCCTGTGCCGTTCCCTGTTTTGTCAGCTCCAAAGCTAGCACCGAAGCCAATCCCTGCACCGAAGCCGTCTGCTCCGAAGCATAACAGCTATATGGATCTTTTCGCAAAGAAAAAGCCCGAAGCTGTTTCCGAGCCTGTATATGATCCGACCTTTGATCCGACATTTACTACAGCTCCTGCTCCCACTCCTGCTCCTGCACCGATACCAGCTCCAGCTCCTGCACCTGTAGGAATGGATTTTGATTTCGATATTCTCGGAAATGAGAGTGCTACCGCAAGCAGAACAAGCACAAGAGCATTGAATGCAGTTGAGGATCTCGCAAAAGCAAAGGCAAAGGCAGAAGCTGAAAAGCTTAAACAGCAGAAAGAGCTTGAAGAAAAAGCCGCTCAATCGGATAACAGCTATGATATTATAAATAATTCAATAGATTCCGAGCTTACCGATAATGGATATGCTCAAAGCAATGATGAGCCGTCATACAGCAGTCCTTCCGATGAAGGCTCACTCACATCAGCCGCTCCGAATATCGGAAATATCGATATGAGCGATGATGAAGAAGATACCTACACCGATTCCGCAGATGATATGGTCGTTGAGGATTATAACGAATATGAAATAGAAAATCTCACCGCCGCAGATCTTCTTGTTCCTGAAGAGCCTGTTCAGCAGAGCAGTCATAAACGCACGGATTTCCTGAAGCTCCAGCAGGAAATTGAAGAATCCATCGAGCTTAACAGAAAGATCCGTGATAAGGAACGTACAAGAAATATGCGTGAAAGCGAACGTAAGGCTTTTGAAGAGGCTGAAAAGAATCCTAAAAAGGGAATCAAACAGCCTGAGGATGCAGATGTTTTCTTCAAACGTCCTGGTAAGGATTATTATTCGAGCGATTCAATGCCCGAAATAAAATTCAACCGACATGGCAGATAACCTTAAAACAACACCGCATAACCAGCTTATGCGGCGTTGTCACGTTTAAAATAATTTAACCGAGGTGTTCTTTGTGTTTTCCGAGATAGATAAAAAATATTATTATGACGGAAATGATCTAGGCTCTGTCTATGCCCCTGAAAAAACCGTTTTCAAGGTATGGGCACCGCTTGCAGACAGCGTTGTTATTAGCCTGTACCATACCTGTCGGGATGAAAAGCCTTATCGTCATCTCCCTATGACAAAGGATAAAAAGGGCGTATGGTCAAAGGTCGTTTATGGTGACCTTGACGGAGTTTATTATACCTATATCGTCACAAATGACGGGGTTGAGCAGGAAACTATTGATATTTATGCAAGATCCGCAGGTGCAAACGGCGCAATGGGTATGGTTCTTGATACGTCAAGGCTTAATCCAGCAGGCTGGGATAATCAGGACTATGTGAGGCTTGAACATTATACTGACGCTTGCGTTTATGAGCTTCACGTCCGTGACTTTTCCATCGATGGAAGCGGCGATTTCTGCTATAAGGGCAGATTTCTCGCATTTATCGAAAAAGGACTTGTCAATGATTACGGTGACAGCATTGGAATTGATCATCTCAAGGAGCTGGGAGTTACACACGTTCAGCTTATGCCAATTTTTGATTATGTTTCCGTTGATGAAGCAGATGTTCACCGTCCGCAGTTCAACTGGGGATATGATCCGCTCAATTATAACTGCCCCGAGGGTTCATATTCCACAAATCCTTTTGACGGAAAAACCCGTGTTGCCGAGCTTAAACGTCTTATATACGCCCTGCATGAGGCTGGAATAGGCGTAATTATGGACGTTGTATATAATCATACCGCAGGCACGGCTGATTCCTGCTTTACAAAAACCTTCCCCGAATATTACT
>CAYOAV010000021.1:25160-27144 GCA_964402055.1 uncultured Ruminococcus sp.
CATACCGCAGGCACGGCTGATTCCTGCTTTACAAAAACCTTCCCCGAATATTACTACCGCCAATGGAACGGCGAACGCAACCTTTATGCAAATGGTTCAGGCTGTGGAAACGAGCTTGCAACAGAGCGTGCAATGGTGAGAAAATATATCCTTGACAGCCTTACCTACTGGGCAAAGGAATATAAAATAGACGGCTTCCGCTTTGACCTTATGGGTCTTTACGATAATGAAACGATAAATCTTGCATATGAAAAGCTGCATGAAATAAATCCGAATATAATTATGTACGGCGAGGGCTGGACAGGTGCTGATACTCCTCTCCCTTGGGAAAAACGCTGTATGAAGCTCAACGCAAGATTTACCCCTCACGCAGGATATTTCAGCGATGATTTCAGAGATACAGTCAAGGGCAATAACTTTGAAAATAAAACAAGAGGCTATGTAAACGGTGCTTCGGGCAATGAGGATAACGTCAAGGAGATCATTTCGGGCAGAATCCCACATCCACAGCTCCCAAATATGGAAAAATATTCATGGACAAGCTCACCTGAACAAACTGTAAACTATGTTGAGGCTCACGATAACCTCACCCTCTGGGATAAGCTTTATTATACCAACTCAACCGAAAGTATCGAGCAAAGAATCCGTATGGATAAGCTTGCCGCCGCAATGGTTTTTCTCTCACAGGGAATACCTTTTTTCCAGGCAGGGCAGGAATTTCTCCGTTCAAAGCCATTCCCGGGCGGTTCGGTATTTGACCATAACAGCTATAAATCCCCTGACGCTATAAACAGCCTTAAATGGAACAGAAAATCCGAATTTAAGGACGTTTTCAATTATTACAAGGGACTTATTGCATTGAGAAAGGCTCACAACGCATTCAGAATGTATGATAATGCGGACATTGCCGAAAATCTGTATTTTCTTGATAATCTTCCGCAGCACGTTGTCGGTTTTCTTCTTAAAAATGATGAAACGATTGAAGAAATAGTAGTTTTCTTCAATCCGAATAATTATCCTGTCAAGCTTTATGCTTTTGGCGAATATGGCGTTTATGCCGATGATAAATATGCAGGCGATAAGCCGTGCAGGACTGTAACAGGCGACTATGAGGTTGCACCGATAAGTGCTATTGTGCTTGGACGAGAAAAGGAAAAAAAATCTCCTGAAAAGGAAGTATAAATTAAAAAGGTGTACAAAAAGCTGTACACCTTTTAAATTTTTTGCGAAAACATCTCCGTCCAGACGGGGCGGTAGCCTGCTGACATTGCTGTGTTCTGTGAGGCGATATTTCCGCTCCATGTTCCGTAATATGGTATCGCTCCATGCGAAATTACCTCATATGTAAGCTTCCTTACACATTCCGAGCCTATACCAAGGCCTCGGAATTCTTTTTTTACATCAATTCCTATCTGCCAGAACAGCTTGCTGTCACTGCTTGCTCCTGCCATTGCAACAATGCTGTTTCCATTAAATGCACATACCGCAAGCACGTCCTTTCTTCTGCCATTATCCTTGTACATAAGTGCATTTTTAAATTCCGTATGCTTGTAAAGAACCTCTTTTATATCCTTTTCCTCAAAAACTCTCATATCAAAGCTTGTTCTCGGATTATAGCTGTACGGAATCTGCGGAAGATAATATATCTGCGTATCTCCGATAGTATATTCACCAAGCTTACTTCCTATAAGATACTGCACTCTGCCGCTGAAAAGCTCCGCTCCAGTATATTTTGGAACAAGCTCCTCAAAGAATGGAATAAGCGATCTATCTGCGGATATTACAGCATTTTTCCCCATAGTTGCCATACGGAAAAGCGGCGGCTCAATAAAAAGCTGACGGTATCCGTTTTTCGGTATATTCGGAACAACTATATTTTCTTCAGATAAAAAATCACGCTTATAGCAGCCGTAATCAAGAGCCAGCTGTTCAGCCGCCGCCGCTGTAAACTCACTGCTGTACAATTTATATCACCTTTTCATAA
>CAYOAV010000021.1:27244-29818 GCA_964402055.1 uncultured Ruminococcus sp.
ATTACTGACCAAGCTTTGCTCTTGTTTTAGCACGGAGAGAATTATCAAGTATTCTCTTTCTGATTCTGATAGACTTAGGAGTAATTTCAAGAAGCTCATCATCAGCGATAAATTCAAGGCTGTCCTCAAGAGAAAGATTCTTCGGCGGAACAAGTCTTAATGCATCGTCAGAACCGCTTGCACGGGTATTTGTGAGATGCTTTTTCTTACATACGTTGATTACAAGATCCTCTGCCTTAGGTGACTGTCCTACTATCATACCCTCATAAACAGGAACGCCTGCACCGATAAAGAGAGTACCTCTTTCCTGAGCGTTGTAAAGACCATAGGTAATGGATTCACCTGTTTCAAAGCATACAAGAGAGCCTGTGCTTCTTCTTGGGATATCGCCCTTATACGGCTGATAGCTGTCGAAAATGCTGTTCATAACGCCCTCGCCCTTTGTATCGGTAAGGAATTCTGATTTATAGCCGAAAAGACCTCTTGATGGGATAAGGAACTCAATTCTCATTCTGCTGCCTGATGGGTGCATAGTCTGAAGCTCTGCTTTTCTTCCGCCGAGCTTTTCCATAACAGCACCAACGCCGTCCTCTGGAACATCAATAACAAGCCTTTCGATAGGTTCACAAATAACACCGTCAATTTCCTTCATAAGAACCTTAGGTGTAGAAACGGAAAGCTCATATCCCTCACGGCGCATATTTTCAATAAGGATAGAAAGGTGCATTTCACCTCTTCCTGCAACACGGAATGAATCGGTATTTTCAGTTTCATTTACACGGAGAGAAACATCACGCAAGGTTTCTTTGAAAAGACGTTCACGAAGCTGTCTTGATGTTACAAATTTGCCCTCTCTTCCAGCAAAAGGGCTGTCATTTACAGAGAAGGTCATTTCAACTGTCGGTTCTGAAATCTTGACGAAGGGGAGCGGCTCATACTTTGAGCTGTCGCAGAGAGTATCGCCGATGGTGATATCCTCAATGCCCGAGATCCACACGATATCGCCGACAGAAGCCTCCTGAACAGGAACCTTATTAAGTCCCTCGATCTGATATACAGTAACTATCTTGCTGTTATAGGGCTTGCGGTTCTCATGGAAATCGCCGACGATAACAGGCTGATTTACTCTTATAGTGCCTCTTTCAATTCTGCCGATACCTGTTCTTCCGACATAATCGTTATAATCAATTGAGGAAATGAGCATCTGCATAGGGCCTTCAGCATCGCCCTCGGGAGCAGGAATATAATTTACAATAGTTTCAAAAAGCGGAACAAGGTCTGTACCTGCTTCATACTGGCTGAGTGAAGCTGTACCGGCACGTCCCGAGCAGAAAAGCACAGGGCTTTCAAGCTGTTCATCGCTTGCGTCAAGGTCAAGAAGCAGTTCAAGAATCTCATCGCCGATCTCATCAAGGCGAGCGTCGGGACGGTCTATCTTATTAACGACAACTATTATCTTATGACCCATTTCAAGTGCCTTTTGGAGAACGAAACGTGTCTGTGGCATACAACCCTCCGCAGCGTCAACAAGCAGAACAACGCCGTCAACCATTTTAAGCACACGCTCAACCTCGCCGCCGAAATCTGCGTGGCCAGGGGTATCGATAATGTTGATTTTTATGCCGTTATAGTTTACGGCGGTATTTTTTGCGAGAATAGTAATTCCTCTTTCACGCTCGATATCGTTTGAATCCATTACACGGTCGGCAACCTCCTGATTTTCACGGAATGCGCCGCCCTGCTTAAGCATTTCATCAACAAGCGTAGTTTTGCCATGGTCAACGTGGGCGATAATAGCAACGTTTCTTAAATCTTCTCTTACCATAAAAATTCCTTCCTTGCAAAAGCTGTCAATCAGCGGACAAACCGCCATTTTTCAGCAGAATATCCCATATATTTTCAACATACAATATATATTATATTAAACACAAACAAATATATTATTGCATAAAAAAACCTTGCAGAAATTCTGCAAGGTAATTTACTGGTGGAGGAGGGTGGATTCGAACCACCGAAGCCGAAGCAACAGATTTACAGTCTGCCCCCTTTGGCCACTCGGGAACTCCTCCAAATAGACTGTATTATATTCATATAATACAGAATGGAGCTGGTGGACGGACTCGAACCCCCGACCTGCTGATTACAAATCAGCTGCTCTACCAACTGAGCTACACCAGCTTGAATAATTCCCGATATTTGTTATCGTTTCAAGCGACTATTATATTTTAACACAAGCTGTTCAATTTGTCAAGAGAGTTTTTAAACATTTACAAATTGTTCACATTCTCTGTTATTCTGTCGAAAAAAAGAAAAAGAAAAGAATGGTCGGGGCGACAGGACTTGAACCTGCGGCATCTTGGTCCCAAACCAAGCACTCTACCAAACTGAGTTACGCCCCGAACACAGCTTTATCATTATACAATATTTCAACAGGTTTGTCAATATGTTATTTTCACCAAACCAACAAGTGTTTAGCAAATATTTTTGTTATTTTTATACAATCATAGCAAAATCAAGCCGCCAAACAGCGAATTATTCAACCTTATCCAACGGAACTATTGCAAGTGTTTTACC
>CAYOAV010000022.1:0-7114 GCA_964402055.1 uncultured Ruminococcus sp.
GATTATAAGGGCAAAAACGGAAAAGCACCGCTTGAAAATGCTACCGAATGGAAAAAATACGATAAGGACGGTATAAAGGGTACAAGAGAAACCTCGACAATGCCCGGTTCAGCAGGTTCAAGCTGGTATTATTTCAGATATATCGACCCGAATAATGATAAGCAGTTCGCAGATCCTGAGCTTCTTAAGCATTGGATGCCTGTTGATCTTTATATCGGTGGACCTGAACACGCTGTTGGTCATCTTATGTATTCCAGAATATGGAACAGATATCTCTATGATAAGGGACTTGCACCGACTAAGGAGCCTTTCAAGAAGCTTGTTCATCAGGGAATGATACTCGGCGAGAATGGTATCAAAATGGGTAAGAGATTCCCCGAATTTGTTGTAAATCCGAGTGATATTGTAAGAGATTACGGTGCAGATACTCTCCGCCTTTATGAAATGTTTATGGGACCCCTCGAGGTTTCAAAGCCTTGGAGCAGTGCAGGTGTTGAGGGTGCAAAGAAGTTTATTACCCGTGTATGGAATTTCTTTACAGAGTCTGCAAACATTACCGAGGATAATGACGGCTCACTTACAAGAGTTTATCATCAGACTGTTAAAAAGGTTACAGATGACTTTGAGGTTCTTGCATTCAATACAGCTATAAGTCAGCTTATGATATTTATGAATGCCGCATATAAGGCAGGAAAATGTCCGAGAGAGTATGCAGAAGGCTTTGTTAAGCTTATTTCTCCTGTTACTCCGCATCTTGGCGAGGAGCTTTGGAACATTCTCGGTCATGATAATACCATTGCATATGAAGCATGGCCTGTTTATGATGAGAAGGAGCTTGAGGTTGATACCATTGAGATAGCTGTTCAGATAAACGGCAAGCTCAAGGGTAAAATTCTTGTCGGAGTTGATGAGGAACAGGCTTCCGCTCTTGCAAAGGCTAAGGAACAGCCTGATGTTAAGGCATTCCTTGATGGTAAAACTATTGTTAAGGAAATATATGTTAAGGGAAGAATAGTTAATATAGTTGCGAAATAACTCATTTTAAACAATTTTTTTCTTTAAATTTGTGCAGGATTTTTTGAATAACCCTTGACAAAGCTGAATTTATATTGTATAATAATGTAGTTATATCTTATATCATCCTCTGCCTTAGTGGCAAAGGGAGGGAATAAAATTGGCAGAAATTCGTGTTGGTAAAAACGAATCCTTGGAAACTGCTCTCAAGCGTTTTAAGAGAAGCTGTGCTAAGGACGGCGTTATCGCTGAAGTTCGTAAAAGAGAACACTATGAGAAGCCTTCGGTTAAGCGTAAGAAGAAGTCCGAAGCTGCTCGTAAGCGTAAATATTAATCATTTATCGCTTTGATCGAAAACGGTGGCTTTATGTCACCGTTTTTATTTTTAGGAGGTAAAATATGAATTATGTAAGATTGATCCCATTAATGCTGTTTCCCTATGCGTATCTGATTTATCTGGGACTATATATGAAATTCACCGATTTTTTTATATTTAAGGTAGATTTACTTGAAGTAGTGGTGATAGTTTATATCGCACTTACGCTTTTCTGTACGATGTTCGGGGCAATTTATGCAGGAGCAAGCAAGCTTTCACCTAAAAAAGCTGCTAAGCTTAATCTTGTTGTAAAGCTGGTTCAGATACCTGCTTACATATTTCATTTTCTTATGGGACTTGCAGGCTCGGTTATGAGCGTATGGGGAATAGGCTTTGTAGCAGTTGCCGTTGTGGTTGATTTGATGACTATTCTGCTGACAGGTATTCACGCAATAGGCTGTAATGTCAAATGCTGCAGGGCAGGTGCTGTCAGCAAAAAGACGGCGGTGCTTATGTCGATAGGCTCGTTTATATACTGTATAGACATAGTTGTTGCGATAGTGCTTATGTTTATTGCAAGAGATCATAAAAGTGATTTTGTTAAAAATGGAGAGATAAATGCTGTTTAAACCTACAAAATCTTATAAAAGTATTCTTGATGTAAAGCCGCAGGATTTGGTCGAAATGGGCATAAAGGCGGTAATACTTGATGTTGATAATACCTTGACTACGCATAATAATCCCGAACCGATAGAGGGTATCGACGATTGGCTCGAAAGCTTGAAAAATATCGGTATAAAGCTTATTATTGTTTCAAATAATCACCCTCCGAGAGTTGAACCTTTTGCAAAAAGGCTTGGACTTGATTATGTTCCGGAGGGGAAAAAGCCTCTCCCAAAAGGTATGAGAGAGGCTATAAAAAGACTTGGAGTAAGCAGGAAAGAGGTCTGTGCGATAGGTGATCAGATCTTCACGGATATACTTGGTGCAAAGCTTTCGGGAATACGTTCAATTTTCGTCCAGCCGATAAAATTTGAAACAAGCTTCTGGTTCCGTGTCAAAAGAACGATCGAAAAGCCACTTCGTCCTAAAATCAGATGAAAAGCACTGCTCCCATTATTATTCCGCAGAAAAAGCCTGCGATAACATCACGGGGGAAATGTACTCCTGAAAAAACACGCAGAAATGCCATCATCACCGCAATAATTATTATGACAATGCCGATAAAACAGCTGTCAAACACATAGAGGGCGGTCATTCCTATCAGAGCAACGCAGAAAACGTGCCTGCTTGGGAATGATTTGCCCTTTGTCTTTTTGGGGATTACAGGCGGTATGCCGAAAACCTCGTATGGACGTGGTAGATTTATTATCCTGCGGAAAATGCTTAGTATCATAAAGCTTGCCGCAGGAACTATTATTGCACGGAGCAAAAGCTCCTTTTTTTGGATAAAAAGATATATCAGCATAGTCGGATATGCCGCAAAAATAATATAGGTGAGCAGCTTGTTGAGAAATGAGAGAGCTTTTGAAAGACGCTCATTTTTGCGTAAAGAGCCTGTTATTTTTTCGTATTTTTCTTTTGTCATTCAGGTTATTTCTCCATAATTTTCTGAAGTGAGGAAGCGAGATAAAGCGAACCGCCTATGATAACCATTCCCTTTTCGCCTGCAAGAGCCATAGCACGGGGAAGAGCGTCTTTAAGGCTCATTACACAGCCGCTTCGGAACATTTCCGCAAGCTTCGGGGCGAAAACCGTTTTCGGTGCAAAGCCGTCAACACAAATTCCGTAATCAATATATCTTGTCATAAAGCCGAGAGCTGTTTCCCAGTCCTTATCCTCCATCATTCCGCAGACCATTATTTTCGGTTCATGCTCAAGTGTACGGACGAAATCAGCAAGCGAACGCATTCCGTCAGGATTATGTGCTCCGTCTATTATAACAAGCGGAGCTTCCGTGCGGATAACCTGACAGCGTGAGGGAACGGCGGCATTTTTTATGCCTTTGAAAACCTTGCCGTAGCTAAGTCGGTTAAAGCCGTTCCTGCGGAGGATATCAGCCGCTTCAATGACTGTAAGTGCGTTATCGATCTGATGCCTGCCGAGCATTCCTGTTTCGTATGGGATACCCTTATAGCGGAATTTGTTGCCGTTTTCATCGCAGGAGATGATTTTCAGCTTGTCGGTATCGGGCGTTACAAAGTCGGAGAGCTTTTCAGCGGCAGTGCCATGGACAACTATTTCCGCTTCACGCTTCTGATTGCACGCAAGGACAACAGGACAGCCGTTTTTGATTATGCCTGCTTTCTGACGTGCTATCTGCTCAATTGTATCGCCGAGAATTTTTGTGTGGTCGAGCGAAATTGATGTTATCACGGAAACGATAGGCTGTTTTATAATGTTAGTGCAGTCAAGCAATCCTCCAAGCCCTGCTTCAAGGACGACAATATCAGCTTTTTTTGCGGCATAATAAACAAAAGCTATCGCCGTGGATATTTCAAACTGCGAGCAGTCATCAGAAAGTCCGTCAAGGATAGGCTTTATTTCAGTCACAACCGCCGCAAGCTCATCATCGGAAATATTTTCACCGTTAAAACGTATTCTGTCGTTGTATACCTTTATATAGGGCGAGGTGTATTCACCGACATTATAGCCAGCTTCAGCCAATGCACCCGAAAGCATACGAACCGTAGAGCCTTTGCCGTTCGTTCCCGCAACGTGAACAAATTTGAGGGAATCCTGCGGATCTCCGAGTGCCGACATTATTCTTTTAAAACGTGAAAGGTCGTTTACAGCTCTGCCAAGCTTGGAGAAGCTGTTTATATAATTCATAGCTTCATAATAATTCATAAAAAATCTTCTCTTTTCAAAAGCTTTTATGAAATACATTATATCACTTATGCAAGTATTTGTCAAAGCACTTGACAAATCGGTGGGTATGGTGTACAATTGTATTATCTTATTAGTACAAATTGAGAAAGGAGTTGGCTAAGGGAAAGCCCGATATATATGCCGTGGAATTTTAATAATAATACTCCGATATATCTGCAAATAATGGATCATATTATGCTTTCGGTCGCAGTGGGCGAATATAAGGCAGGGGATAAGCTGCTTCCTGTAAGAGAGCTTGCCGCAGAGGCTCAGGTCAATCCGAATACAATGCAAAAGGCTCTGTCCGAGCTTGAACGTGACGGACTTTTATATTCGCAAAGGACTTCGGGAAGATTTATTACCGATGATACGAATAAAATAGCCGAGCTTCGGAAAAGCCTTGCGTCCGGTCATATGGAAACTTATCTTAATAAAATGGGAGAGCTTGGATTTTCTGAAAATGCGGCTCTTGACGCTCTGAAAGAATTTATCGGGGAGGAAAAGTAAATGTGTGCGGAAGAAAAAATGAATACACCAATTGTTGAATGTAAAAATGTCCTCAAAAAATATGGAAACAAGGTCGCTCTGTATGATTTCAGTCTATCTGTAAACAGAGGCAGGATAATAGGTCTTTTAGGCTCAAACGGAAGCGGAAAGACTACTCTTATCAAGCTTATTGCAGGTCTGCTTACTCCTGCATATGGTGAAATTATCGTTGACGGTAAGCCTGTTGGAGCGGAATCAAAGAAAATAATATCCTATCTTCCCGAAAGGACTTATCTCAATCCCGACCTAAAGGTGAATGAGGCTGTTCGCTTTTTTTCGGATTTTTATAAGGATTTTTCCGTGGAAAAGGCTGAAAAAATGATTTCCGAGCTTGGTATAAGCAAAAAGGAAAGAATACGCTCTATGTCAAAGGGTATGCGTGAAAAACTCCAGCTTATACTTGTAATGTCGAGGGAAGCGGAGCTTTATCTGCTTGATGAGCCAATGGGCGGCGTTGACCCTGCGGCAAGGGATTTTATCATAAGAACTATTATCGGCAATTACAGCGAAAATTCCACTGTTATTATCTCAACGCATCTTATAAGCGATGTTGAAAATCTTCTTGATGAGGCTATATTTATCAAAAACGGCGAGCTTTATCTCCATAAGGCGATAGATGAGATCCGTGAGGAATACGGGAAATCCGTTGATGAACTTTTCAGGGAGGTGTACAAATGCTGATCAAGCTTATAAAATATGATATCCGTGCAGATTATAAAAAATATGCTATAACAGGTGCGGCATTGCTGATATTGTCTGTAATCGTGCGATTTATTGACTTAAAATTCGGGGATTCTGCCGCTGGAAGCAACTGGCAGCTTGTGCTTGAGCTGATGATAGGGGCATTAATTATGGTCTGTGTTACCGTGCTGTTAATGACGACTGTGATTTCAGCTGTGCGGTACAGAAATAAAATGTTTTCGGATGAGGGTTATCTTATGAATACGCTCCCGATACACCCGTCATTGCATATCCTGTCAAGCATCATTACGAATTATTTATGGACGTTGGCAATGGCAGTTTTAGTTGCGTTGTCGATGATAATTGCAGCTGGCGGATTTGAATTCTGGAACGGATTTTTTACTCCATTTTCCATAATGTTTGAAATTTCGCAGATATATTCCGTTTTTGTTATTGCCACTCTTATAGTTTCTCCGATATCAATGATGATGACGCTGATATTGATAATAAATTTTGCAAATATTTTCCGCTCACATAGGGTGCTTGCAGGCTTCGGCGGATATTTCATTCTTATGGCTGTAAGCGGTCTGTTAAGTGAGATTTTGTATAAGATTGTTGGAAAGTCTGAAGTTATGCTGTCAACCTTCCGTGTCCTTAATGATAATAACGATTATATGACATCAAATGATAGCTATGTTATTGTTATGAAAGAGCTTGCAAGACTAACTGACGGAATGTATATTCACGCTTTAATTGCGAATATTATTATGTTCGTGCTGATTTTCATAGTGTCGGTTTACATATTGAAAAAGAAGATAAACCTTGATTAAATGCGTGATTGCAACCAATAGTTGACAGCGCTTTTTAGCTATTTTTGAAAATGCAAACTTGAATGTATTGTGTGATTTCCGATGTTATGCTATAATGAATTTGTTAAGAAAAACGACAAAATGATAAAGGAGAATTTGACATGAATGTTGAAACAGCTAACAGGCTTCAGAAATTACGAAAGCAAAATGGCTATTCCCAAGAGGAGCTTGCGGAGAAAATAGGAATTTCACGTCAGGCAGTTTCCAAATGGGAGCGTGCCGAGGCTTCACCCGATACGGATAATCTTATACTTCTTGCAAGGCTTTATGGAGTTACGCTCGATGAGCTTCTTAATACGGAGAGCGTGCCTATGCCGAACAGCGAGGGTATTTCTCTCTCAAAGGATTATTATACCAATCCTCCCGATGACGGCGAGATATATCCTGAGGGGCACCCTAAATATAAGGCTCCCGAAAACGATAATGCTGGTGAAAGGGTTGAAGATGAGGTTAAAAGCGATAACGATGCATCAACTGTCGGAAAGGTTGTAAAAACCGTTGCAGAGGTTATCGGTGATGCAATAGATACAACAGCCGCTTCTGTCCGTGAGGGCAAGGCGAACGCTCCACTGGGCGGAAATGATAACGGAAAATCCTATGCAGACGCATTTGAGAAGAATTTCAAGAGCTTCGGAGAAAGAATGAAAATCGTCGGAGCGGAGTTTCAGGCTGACTTAAAAGAGGTCGGTAAGGATCTTAAGTCTGATATGAAGGAATTTGGCAAGGACTTTAAATCAGATATGAAGGAAGTCGGCGAGGATTTCCGCAATGATGTGAATGACACATTCGGAAAAGAAAAAAAGCAAAAGAAAAGGTA
>CAYOAV010000022.1:7214-12488 GCA_964402055.1 uncultured Ruminococcus sp.
TCCGCAATGATGTGAATGACACATTCGGAAAAGAAAAAAAGCAAAAGAAAAGGTACCCCGCAACTTTGCTTGATAAGCTTTATCCGATAATTGTGGTAGGCTTTTTCCTTTTTACAGTCTTTTATAAGCCTTATTATATTTATTTGACATGGATGGTATTTTTTACAATTCCGATTTACTATATTCTTTCTTATAACGGCAAAAAATTCAGATATGGTGATAGCACGGCAATTGAAGCATTAAAGGGTATGCTTGACGGAAGTATGGCTATTCTTCTGACATTTTTTTACTTTGTTATCGGATTTTTGTTTGATCAGTGGGGTAAAACTGTACCGATATTCCTTTTAATACCGATTTATTATGTATTATCATATAATTTTTCCCAGTGGTATAAAAATAAAAGAAGCTTTGGAATGGCTGTAAAGGGCTTTTTTGACGGTTGCGTACCGATTATCGCTGTATTTTTCTATCTTTTGGTAGGCTTATTGTTCAGAGAGTGGGTAGGAACGCTGTTTTTACTGCTTCTTGTTCCTGTATATTATATTGTGTCCTCGCATTATTCTAAAAAAGGATAAAAATTAACCGCACAAGAGCCATTAACGGTTTTTGTGCGGTGTTTACTATTCCTCTGATGATATTGTTGTAGTTACGGAGCTTTCTTCTGCCTTGTCATTGTTTGTTATTCCTGACATTGACCATGCTAATTTAAACATTCCGACAGCTATTGCAACTGCGGCAACTATTTCGATGATAAGCATAGCATATCCCTTTGCTGTTCGCTTGCTGATTTTCATTTGTTATTCCTCCTAGATTAGCACTCTAATCCTAAGACTGCTAATTTTTTACTGTAAATACATATAATTATCACAAAATGTACATAATATGCGGTTATACTGTAATCGTGATAAAAAATAAGAGCCATGAAAAACATAGCCCCTGTTTCGATTTTTGAGATACGAAAATTCCGCCTATACCTTTTTGATACAGGCGAAATCGTCTTCTGGTGGAGATGACGGGAATCGAACCCGTGTCCGAAAACCTATCCACACAACTTTCTACGGGTGTAGTTTGTTATTAACGTTCCCTTGCATTATCGTGAACAAACACACAGTAATGCTCGGTAGCCTGCAATACACCGCAGAAACGCAGGCACTTTCCTGCGGCGTTCACCACTAATCGACGCCTGAGCCGAAGCCGTGGTACTCAACGGTCAGACGAGCAGCAATTAAGCAGCTGCTAATTCAAAATTATTGTTGTCGTCTAATTTTAAAACGTACGCCGTTTTGAGAGAGTGCGCTCCTCTACCCGCTTATCGTGATTCAAAGTCCCCGTCGAAACCTTTACATCCCCATTATCGGTTCTGCGTTTTGACAGCTCTTTCAATATCACGTTTGGCTGCCTTAGCCGCCATATCTTCACGCTTATCGTGAAGCTTTTTACCCTTGCAAAGTCCGACCTGAACCTTTACCCTTGAACCCTTGAAATAAATGGATATAGGGATAAGTGTCAGCCCTTCCTGTTTAACCTTGCCGAAAAGGTGCATAATCTGCTTTTTATGGAGCAGAAGCTTACGGACTCTTAAAGGATCTTTATTGAAAACATTTCCGTGATCGTAGGGCGAAATGTGCATTCCGTTGACGAAAAGCTCACCGTCCTCGATTATGCACCAGCTGTCTTTGAGGTTCACACCGCCTCGGCGAATGGATTTGACCTCCGTGCCGACAAGCTCGATACCTGCCTCGAAGCTTTCGAGAATGAAATATTCATGCCGTGCCTTACGGTTTTCGGCAATTGTCTTAAAAGCTTCCTTTTCCATAGTGGTGCAGTCCTTTTCATCAAAAGTGTTTTCGTAATTAACAAGTATATCACATCTTCCGTCTTTTGTCAAGTGCTTTTTAAACGGTAAAGCACGAAGCAACGTAATCCTCGGCTATTTCAGTGAGAGTAGACGGCAAAACGGTATTATCAGCGAGCAAAGCAAGAAATTTTTCAGCACTGGCTTTGTCGGAGGTTATATCGTAAACTGCGGCTTGTTCTTCCTCCCCGAAAAGGGTTGAGATCACCTTTACGCCGTAAGCAGTTGAGCCATCGGGTCTGTTGCCTGCGGTAAGGATATAACGAAGATGTTCATTTGCTACTGTAAGTGTTTTCACCTCTTTAAGATTTTTCATAATTAATACCCCATTCCTTAAATATTTGATGTGGTTAATTATAAGTCAGCAGGGTGGATATTACAAGAGCAAAATACAGATTTAATTCGACCTGACTCCTTATAAAATTGAAGTCACAATTGCTTTATTAAAATAATATTTCTATTTTATGACATAACCTTTTAAAAATCAGAGGATAATTTAAAAGCATTTTCTTTTGATTTTGGTTATTTTTTACAATTGTTGTTATCAAAAAACCGCTGAAAAATATCTTCGGTGGCTTTTAAGGATACATCAAAGGAGGATTTTTTATGGATGCAAACAAATTCACCAAAAAATCAATTGACGCAATCAATTCTGCTCAAAGTATCGCTGTTGAGTATCAGAATCAGCGAATTGAGCAGGAGCATCTTCTCTACGCATTGAGCGAACAGGAAAACGGACTTATTCCGCAATTATGGAGCTCTCTCGGTGCTGACAGTGAAAATGTGAAAAATGCACTTTTGCAGAAAATTTCAGCTTTGCCAAAGGTCACGGGAAGCGGACGTGAAATGAACACGGTTTATGTTTCTACCGATGTTGACAGTTGCCTTAACGAGGCTGAAAAAATTGCAAAGAATATGCGTGACGATTATGTTTCTGTTGAGCATATCGTGCTTGCACTTTTTGACACGGCTAACAGCAATATCAAGGGTATTTTCAAAAGCTTTGGCATTACAAAGGACGGTTTTCTCACCGCTCTTTCCAAGGTCAGAGGAAATCAGCGTGTTCAGAGTGATAACCCAGAGGACACCTATGATGTGCTGAAAAAATACGGTCAGGATCTTGTTGAGCTGGCAAAGAGAAACAAGCTTGATCCTGTTATAGGTCGTGACGCTGAAATAAGAAACGTTATCCGTATACTTTCAAGAAAAACCAAGAATAACCCTGTAATCATAGGTGAACCTGGCGTTGGTAAAACCGCCATTGCGGAGGGGCTTGCACAGCGTATCGTAAGGGGAGATGTTCCTGTAAATCTGCGTGACAGAACGATTTTCTCGCTTGATATGGGCAGTCTGATTTCAGGTGCAAAGTTCCGTGGAGAGTTTGAGGAGCGTTTAAAGGCGGTTCTTAATGAGGTCAAAAAATCGGACGGCAGGATAATCCTGTTCATAGATGAGCTTCATACCATAGTCGGAGCAGGAAAGACTGACGGTGCGATGGACGCAGGAAATCTTCTTAAGCCTATGCTTGCAAGAGGTGAGCTTCATTGTATCGGTGCGACAACGCTTGATGAATACCGTAAATATATCGAAAAGGATCCCGCACTTGAAAGACGTTTCCAGCCTGTTATGGCAGATGAGCCAACGGTTGAGGACACTATATCCATTCTTCGTGGGCTTAAGGAGCGTTATGAGGTCTTTCATGGTGTAAAAATACAGGATTCCGCTCTTATCACAGCGGCTATGCTTTCCAACCGTTATATTACTGACAGATTTCTTCCTGATAAGGCTATCGACCTTGTTGACGAGGCTTGTGCTTTGATAAGAACGGAAATGGATTCTATGCCTGCCGAAATGGACGATCTCGCAAGAAAGATAATGCAGCAGGAAATTGCTGAAACCGCTCTTAAAAAGGAAGATGACAAGCTTTCAAAGGAAGAACTTGAAAATATCCGCAGGGAGCTTGCTGAAATGCGTGAAAAATTCAATGAGATGAAAGCACGCTGGGAAAATGAAAAATCGGGCATCAAAAATTTACAGTCGCTCCGTGAACAGATAGAAAGTGCGAACGGTGAGCTTGCCGCCGCACAGAGAAACGGCGATCTGAACAAGGCGGCAGAGCTTACCTACGGAAAAATTCCCGAATTAAAGAAACAGCTTGAAGCCGCAGAGGAAAATGCCGAGAAAAACAAGGCTGATTCACTGCTCCACGATAAGGTAACAGATGAAGAAATTGCCAAAGTAGTGGCTCGTTGGACAGGTATACCTGTTTCAAAGCTTATGGAGGGCGAGCGTGAAAAGCTGCTTAATCTTGAAAATATCCTGCATGAACGTGTTATCGGTCAGGACGAGGCTGTTCGTAAAGTGAGTGAAGCTATACTCCGTTCAAGAGCAGGTATTCAGGATCCCAACCGTCCACTTGGTTCTTTTCTGTTTATGGGACCTACCGGCGTAGGAAAGACAGAGCTTGCAAAAACGCTTGCACAGTGCCTTTTTGACGATGAAAACAATATCGTCCGTATAGATATGACGGAATATATGGAGAAATTCAGCGTAAGCCGTCTGATAGGAGCACCTCCGGGCTATGTCGGATATGAGGAGGGTGGTCAGCTTACAGAGGCAGTAAGAAGAAAGCCTTATTCAGTAGTGCTTTTTGACGAGGTTGAAAAGGCTCACCCTGATGTATTCAACATTCTGCTTCAGATACTCGATGACGGACGTGTTACCGATTCGCAGGGCAGAACGGTTGATTTTAAAAACACTATCATAATTCTCACTTCCAACCTTGGTTCGGAATTTATTCTTGAGGGAATTAATTCCGAGGGCGAAATTTCCGATGAAGCAAGGGGAGAGGTAAACAATCTGTTAAAGAGCCATTTCCGTCCTGAATTTCTTAACCGTCTTGACGAGATAGTTTTCTATAAGCCGCTCACAAAGTCGGAGATTTTCCCGATTATCGATCTTATGCTTAAAGCATTGCAGGAGCGTCTTAAGGATAAGCAGATAACGCTTGATGTTACGGATAATGCAAAGAATTATATTTCCGATAACGGTTACGACCCGATATATGGTGCAAGACCGCTTAAGAGATATATTCAAAGCACACTTGAAACGATGCTTGCGAAAAAGATTATCGCCGATGAGATAACGCCTTACAGTACAGTTAAAATAGACTGCGTTGATGGTGATTTGATTATATCTTAAAACAAAAACCGTACCCTGATAATTTTCGGGGTACGGTTTTTATGCCTGTACATCAAAATCGACATACAGGCATTGTTTTTTTTACTTTCCGAGAAGTTCAGAAGTAATCTTCTTCATAGATTCGTCAAATTCTTCCTTGGAGGAGTTCTTGAAAATGAGGAGTGTGCCGTCATTTGCAGCACCGATAGTTTCGGGAATATCGAAGTTTACGCCTGCGA
>CAYOAV010000022.1:12588-15719 GCA_964402055.1 uncultured Ruminococcus sp.
GTGCCGTCATTTGCAGCACCGATAGTTTCGGGAATATCGAAGTTTACGCCTGCGATGTATTCGTCCCAGTGTTCAAGCTTCCATGTATCACGGTCGCTTCCTCTGTCGATCATACGCTGGTGGCAGACCTCAGGATCTGTTTCAACCCAGATAACCTTAAGAACAGCACCCTTTTCTGCGAGCTTTGCCTTAAGATCGTCAATATATTTCTGATCTCTGATTTCTCTTGTAAAGGGAGCGTTGATAAGAGCAATATCTGCGTAATCAAGAGCCTCAAAAGCGAGGTCGAGTACAGCATAATACTCATAATCACGGATATTTTCCTCAAAAAAATCGGAGCTTCTGTTATATTCCTGATTTGCAACAACGAAAATCTGCTTTGAAAGCACGATAAGAGTATCCTTATCAAGGTAAACGCAGTTTTTCAGATTTTTTGCAAGTTCTTTAGAGATAAAAGTTTTTCCGCAAGCGGGAGGTGAAGTAACAAGAATAAGTTCTTTCAAACCTTTTCATCCTTTCATTAATTGTAGGCAGCTATACGACTGCCATTGAAACCGTTTTCTTTCGGTCGCATTATTTCTTATTATACCACAGACAAAAAAAATTTTCAACAGGAAAAACAAATTATTTTACTAAAACATATTTTTCTGTAACTTTCAACAAATTTCAACTTTTATTGCTGTTAATTCCGTTGAATTTGCGGAAGAGTTATTAAAAATCTAAAAGATATGTTCCGTCTGCATATTTTCTGAACGTTACATAGGTTTTACCATATATTTCAAGCATTTGTTTGATAACGTATCCACCTGATGGAGCGTTGATTTTCTTGCGTATCCATTCTCCTAAAATGGAATTACTCTCTGCACTATGCAGTGCTTTGTTTCCTGCTTGAGCCATTCGCATATGAAAAGTTCCAAAATCTTTTGTGATAACTTTGAAAATGGGACAATTCTCATCGGTAGGCGATAATCTGTCGGGAAAGAATCCTTCGACCTTATCCTGCTTATTGTATGGAATATAGGCTTGATTCGGATTTCTTTTTGTGCCGTTTTTACGGATACCCCAATTAATGCCTGAACCGTAGCCTGTATCACTGCCGTCTGATTTAAGAAGAGATACATTTATTGTTCCGATAGGAGTTTCTTTATCATATTCAAGGTAATCCTTTTCGTAATTGTCAACATTTTCTGCTGATTGAGGGTTATTTGTCACATTTTTCAGCTTGTCTGTAACTGTTGGGTCGAAACAATCCAAAGTATCAGGTAACAAGCTTTCATAGTAATGAAACGCATCTAAAGGATTGCACATACTAATAGCTTCTCTTCGTTTATAAAAGGCATTCATTGTATAATTGAGTGAACCGCAATAAGCTATGTGTGGCGATTCTCCTACCTGTTTATCAGGACGATTCCATATGTATACTTTTGAGTGGACTTCGGAACCGTTACAAATATATCTGCAAGTGACCTTTGGCATTCCTTTTGATGAATTAAGTTGATTCAATAAACGGCATATATCCTGATGCTTTTTTGACGGTAAGCTTGATTTAGTCATACCAAGTAAAATATCAACAGAAATATTTTTGACAAATCTATTACTCTTTATTCCGTCTGCAAGGTTTATCATATGAGTTGAAATTCGTTCGCAATCAGTAAATGCGGTTATTATTTTTAGAGAATTACAGGAAATGGACTGTTCTGATCTTGCGGGTGCATACAATACAGGCTCATCAAATTCTGTATGTATGAAGGTTGGTTGTTCGTTAATGTTATTAAAATCATTGCCCATAATTATTCCTCCAGATTAGGTTTTACCCATGGATAATCTATTTCTGCGAAAGAATTGAGAATTGCTGTTATCACTATTTCTGATAGTTTACATGGCACTGCCATTCCTATCTGTTTTCGTACACTACTATAGTTGCCGATAAATTCATAATCGTCGGGGAAAGTTTGAATTCTTGCACGTTCTCTGTTTGTAAGCTCTCTGTCTGTCCAATGGTACATAAAAGTACCGCCTCCACCAGCTGCAGTAACGGTGTATGCTGGTTTATCAGGGTCTAATTTACGGTAAATTTGGCTTATTTTTGTCTTGGTGTGTATTTTTAGTTCTTCGGGAAAATCGTTTCCGAGTCTTTTTTCCGCTTGCCAAACATTTTCTCCAGGATTTATAAATGACAAACGTTTTACAACGTTTGGAGTTAAAGCTCTTATTTCATTGTTCGGAGAATTTTTTGGAATGTTTGCAAGAGCAGTTCTTGATGATATATCGTTGTTTATATATTGAACGGGATCGGGGACGTGATATTCGTAGGGGAGGTCATTCCTTATTCCAACTATGATAACTCTATGTCTTGTTTGAGGTATTCCGTATTGCTCAGCTTTGTACAGATTAACGTTAAGCTTATAGCCTGCTTCTTTCATATCGTTCAATATGAGTTTAAAATCTCCTGTGCCTGCCGAACGTATACCTGATACATTTTCAGCTAAAAACCATAGCGGTTTATATTCTTTTAAAACTTCTATTCCGTACCAGTACAGCTGACCAAATTTTTCGTTTGCAAGTCCCTTGTGTTTTCCGACGTTGGAAAAGCTGTTGCAAGGAAATCCATAGCAGAAAGCATCAATTTTTCCCAATGCTTTAATATCAAGATTGCGGACGTCATTACAGTAAACGCTGTCAGGTGAATCAGGACATATATTTTTTATATATGTTTTGCAACTGTCTGTATCATAGTCATTTGCCCATGTATGTTTCAGTCTTAATTTTCCGTTATTACTTTTTGCTTTCATAGCACCGCAAGCAATACCACCTGGACCGCAAAATAATTCCCCCAATCTGAAAACAAAATTTTCTTCCATAATTGCCTCCGAATCAACATTATTTTTTGTATTATATCATAATTTTTGATAAAAATCAACAGTAATGCAATTTTTAAAATCATGCGAAATTTCGTATTTGATAACATTTCAAAAATCAAAATCGTATTTTCAGCACTCTTTGACTTCATTATTCTCAATTCAGTATGCAACAATTCAAGAAATATTAACAAAATAAATTTAAATTGTGGTATAATAATAAGTGAATATTTATTTGCAATTTTTGACGTAAAAAGGAGCTGCAATGGAGAA
>CAYOAV010000022.1:15819-17143 GCA_964402055.1 uncultured Ruminococcus sp.
CACAGGAACGGCTATGATGTAACTATTGAAAATATTGAAAAATACATAAGAGATGTTGCAGGTATCAGAGTTATCTGTTCCTTCCCCGATGATATTTATATGCTTGCAGACAAGCTTGGCAGTCAGGATGATGTTATTGTTGTTGAACGGAAGGATTATATTGCAAACCCTAAGGAAAGCGGTTATCGCAGTCTGCATCTGATACTTGATATTCCGATTTTCCTCTTTAATGAAACAAAGCATATGCTTGTTGAGGTTCAGTTCAGGACGATTGCGATGGATTTCTGGGCGAGCCTTGAACATAAGGTCAAATATAAAAAGGATCTTGGCGTAAACGTTGAGGAAATATCGCAGGAGCTTCGTGAATGTGCCGAGGAGATAAGCCGCCTTGACGAACGTATGCAGAATATTAAAAATAAGGCTTTTACAGAATAAAATACAGGGAATGGTGACGGGATATGAAAAAGGTTATTGGATTAATGACAGCGACTGCGTTAGCTATATCATTATGCGGCTGTCAGTTAAAAAAGGACGCTGTTAAGCTGTCCGTATGGGCGCCTGCGGAATATAAGGCTATTTTTGAAAGTGTAGCACAGGGATTTGCAGAGAAATATTCCGATGAGGCTGATTTTATTATTACGATAAGCGAGGAAAAAGAGGATTCCTGCAAGTCAACGATAATGTCTTCGCCCGAAAATGCGGCGGATATTTTCGTTTTTGCTGATGATCAGCTTGACGATCTGAAAAATTGCGGAGCTTTATACGATGTTTCCGCAGACGGAGCTTTGATTGATGAATATTGCGGAGGAAACAGCTCAGGTGCGGTGCTTTCTTCCGTTCGTGATGGGAAATACTATGCTTATCCGTTCCTTGCGGGCAATGGTTATTTTCTTTATTATAACAGCGAATATTTTTCCGAAGAGGATATAAAAGAGCTTGATACAATACTTGACATATGCGAAAAGAATGGCAAGCATTTTGCTATGGATTTTTCAAGTGGCTGGTATATATATTCGTTCTTTAAGGGAGCAGGTCTGGAGCTTACGCTTAACAGCGATGGTCTGACAAACAGCTGTAACTGGAATACAGAAAAGGGCGAAGCTGTTGCACAGGCAATGCTTGATATTGCTTCACATAAAGGCTTTTCAAGTCTTTTGAGTGATGAATTTGTTGACGGTGCAAATAAGGGCGAGGTTATTGCAGGAGTAAGCGGAACATGGAATTCCGAGGCACTTAAATCAGCATATGGCAATGGTTATTCTGCGGCAAAGCTTCCTACATATACCGTTGACGGCGAGCAGCTTCAAATGGCAAGCTTTATGGG
>CAYOAV010000022.1:17243-27584 GCA_964402055.1 uncultured Ruminococcus sp.
AATTATAGCTTTGATGAAAAAAAGAGCGAGCTTGAACAGCTTGAAAATGAAATTCGTGAAATAATGTCGGAGCTTTCCGAACGTATGGATTCGGGAGAGCGTGAGCAGCTTTATCATAAGCTTTATTCCAATGTTGAGGGCTATTTCAATTCGGCTGATAATACCTGCGATATAATCCGTGACGGCAATATCAACACGGCTGTTTATTATATCAATAACGATATAAATGTCAGTGCAGAGGCAATTGACGAAAGTATGCAAGATATGATAAGCCTTACCGAAAATGAGATGAAGCAGGCGGAGGATAACACAGGGGAAATAATCAGCAGGACAGGCAGAACCAGAAGCTTTTGCATAATTATGATAACAGCGGTGGTAGCGGTATGTATTTACAGCTGTGTTTCACTTGCTTCACAGCTTGAAAAATATAAGGACAAGCTTGAGGAAGAGCTTGAAACTAAGTCCAAGGAGCTTATCGCACATACCGAAAAGGTCATAAAGATACAGGATAATACTATCAGCGGACTTGCAAACCTCATCGAAAGCCGTGACGGTGAAACGGGCGGTCATATTATTCGTACAAGCAGATATGTAAGTATGCTTGCGAATGCCGCAAAGGACGAGGGAGTATGCCCTGAGCTTCTGACAAATGAATATATCGAGCTTCTTGTCCGTGCCGCACCTTTGCATGATATCGGAAAGATAGGTGTTTCCGACCTTATTCTGAAAAAGCAGGGCAAGCTTACCATTGAAGAATTTGATATAATGAAAACTCATGCCTCCGAGGGCGGAAAAATCGTCCGCAACGTTATGCACGATATGGAAAATGAGGATTATATAAATATGGCGGCTCAGGTTGCGGAGGGTCATCACGAAAAATGGAACGGAAGCGGATATCCGAATGGTATCTCGGGCGAAGATATTCCGTTATGTGCAAGAATAATGGCTATTGCAGATGTTTTTGACGCACTTGTTTCAAAACGCTGTTATAAGGACGCTTTTTCCTTTGATAAGGCGTTTAAAATAATTGAGGAATCCTCGGGTACTCATTTTGATCCGACTCTTGCGGAAATTTTCCTGAAAATACGTCCTCAGATAGAAGCGGCGGCAATAGAGCTTGCTGACGAATAAATAGAGCCGTCCATTATGGGCGGCTTTTCTCAACAAAAGCTCAACAAAGCACCACCTGTTTTTCTTCCCGAATTGAAGTAAAAGAGATATTTTCGGGGTAAAATATAGAAAATAGGAGGAATGTTCTATGAGTATATATACGCTGGGAATAATGTCGGCAATAATTGCTTTTCTCGGATTTATTCTTGAAAATATATGGTTAGCCTTTACCAAGGGGTATATTGATAACAGAAATATGTCAATGCCCTTTCTTTTCGGCTATGGTATGGCGGTGATTTCAATTTATTCCGTTTTCGGACTTCCGCAGGATATGACGCTTTTCGGAAGAATAGCTGTTGGAAAGCATAGCGGAGCATTGTATTTTACAGCTGTTTTCTTTGCGGTCAGCATCGGAGAGATAGTTCTTGGATATGCTGTCGAAAAGCTTTGCGGCTTTGAATACTGGAACTATACACGTCTGCCGCTTCATATAACAAAATATACAAGCGTTTTTACAAGCCTTGGATTTTCGGTTGTAATATGTATGTTTATGAGATATGCTTTTTTGCCGCTTGTTTCACTTATTGAGAGTATGGATACTGAAACAGGCAGAGCTTTGGCGTTCGTGCTTGTGTTTATAATGACTGTTGATTTTATTATAAGCTTTTATCGTATGCACAAAAGCCATTCGCTTAATGAACGCTGGAGAATAACTCTTTGGAGCAATTATGACAGGAGAAAAAGGCTTACAGCAATAAAAAGGGGTTGATCAGATGTTTAAAATTCTTGTGGCGGAAGATGATGAGGAGCTTCGCAAGCTGTTTTGCACAGTTCTTAAAAATAATTCCTATACACCATTTGAAGCGTCAAACGGTGAGGAGGCTCTTGAAATAATCGACAGGGAATACATTGATCTGATTATTTCCGATATAATGATGCCGAAAATGGACGGCTATGAGCTTACAAAACAGCTCCGTGACGCAGGAAATGATATTCCTGTCCTTATGGTAACGGCAAAGGACGGATTTTTCTATAAGCGTGAGGGATTCAGTTCGGGTACTGATGATTATATGGTCAAGCCTGTCGATGTTAATGAGCTTATATGGCGTGTTCAGGCACTTTTGCGGCGGTCAAAAAGTATCCATGAACGCAAGCTTATTATCGGCACGACAACACTTGAATGTGATTCCTATACGGTAACATTCGGCAGTGAAAGCTTAACTCTCCCACCTAAAGAGTTCAATCTTCTTTATAAGCTTTCATCTGCACCTAACAGAACATTTACACGAAATCAGATAATGGACGAGATATGGGGACTTGATTCTGAATCAACTCCGCATACTCTTGAGGTGCATATCGGACGGTTGAGAGAGCATCTTAAAGATAATCCTGATATTGAAATTGTAACCGTCCGAAATCTTGGCTATAAGGTGAAAACAAAATGAAAAAGAAGAAAAAGGAGCGTATGTCGCTGCGGTTGACTATTCTTTTTACTGTTGTTGTATGCCTTATAATGGCGGCGAGCATTCTTCTTGGCGGCTTGATAATGCTTCTGATAAGCTCGGCTGATTTTTTTGAAAACGGTAATGTTCCTCGGCTTATTGCGGTGTATATTTTTCTGATATGTATATGCTTTGCAGGAATTACAACACGGATAGTCAGCAGTAAGATATTTATCCCGATGGCAAAGCTCAACGACTCAATGAAGCTTGTTGCGGATGGCGATTTTTCCGTTAGAATGAATGAAACGGGAATGTTCCGTGAGGTCAGGGAGATGATTAGAAGCTTCAATATTATGGCAAGCCAGCTTGGAAGTAACAAAATTATTCATACCGATTTCACAAGAAATGTATCTCATGAAATGAAAACTCCGCTTTCAACGATCGAGGGTTATGCTACTCTTTTGCAGGATCCCGATATTTCAGACGATGAGCGAACTGAATATGCATCAAAAATAATACAGAATACCAAACGTCTTTCGGAGCTTACAGGAAATATTCTTGCACTTTCAAAGCTGGAAAACAGCTCCGTTGCAATAAGCAAAAAGAAATTCCCTCTTGATGAGCAGCTGCGTCAGGTCATACTTATGTATGAGGAGGTCTGGACGGAAAAGGATATTGAAATAGACCTTGACGATGGAGGCAAGGAGGTTGTTTTTTACGGAAGTGAGGAGCTTCTTTTTCAGGCTTGGCAGAATCTTATAGGGAATGCACTTAAATTTACAGACTGCGGCGGTAAAGTAAGCATAAAGCTTTCTGATAACGATGAATTTGTATCGGTTTCTGTCAGTGATAGCGGCATAGGTATTTCCGATGAGGATAAAAAACGCATATTTGAGAAATTCTATCAGGCAGATTCATCTCACGCTTCAAACGGAAACGGACTTGGACTTGCGATAACAAGAAAAATAATCGAGCTTCATTCTGGAACTATTACGGTTGAAAGTGAACTTGATAAGGGTTCAGATTTTATTGTTGAAATGCCAAAAAAATAGCCTGCACAAAACTATGTTGAATGGTTTTGTGTAGGTTTTTTCAATAAAGGTCTTGCCTTGTCATTATAAAACTCTTGATAAAAATTCTTTAAGCCTTGGATTTTGTGGGTTTTCAAAAAATTCCTTTGGGGTATTCTGTTCCATTATATAGCCGTCAGCCATAAACATAACCCTTGAAGCGACTTCCTTTGCAAAGCCCATTTCGTGAGTTACAACTACCATTGTCATTCCGTCATTGGCAAGCTGCTTCATAAGCTCAAGCACCTCTCCAACCATTTCAGGATCGAGTGCGGAGGTTGGTTCGTCAAAAAGCATTACATCAGGGGTCATCGCAAGGGAACGTGCTATTGCAATTCTCTGCTTCTGGCCGCCCGACAGCATTGCAGGGTAGGAATCGGCTTTATCGGGAAGTCCAACCCTTTCAAGCAGTTCTTCTGCCTTTAAATCAGCCTCCTGCTTGCTCATAAGTCCGAGCTTTACGGGAGCAAGCGTGATATTTTTCTTTATTGTAAGATGAGGGAAAAGGTTAAAATGCTGGAAAACCATTCCCATTTTCCTTCGCATAAGATTTATTTCGCTGTCGCTTGCTTTGGTTATATCATTGCCCTCGAAAAGTATTGTTCCCTCGGTAGGTGTTTCCATAAGGTTAAGGCAACGCAGAAAGGTTGACTTTCCCGAACCTGACGGACCTATAACAACGACCTTTTCGCCCTTGTATATATGCTCGTCAATTCCTTTAAGCACTTCGTTTTCGCCGAAGGTCTTTTTTAATCCCTTAACGTCTATCACTCTGTCTTAATCTCCTTTCAAGCTTTGTAACAAAATGCGTAAGTACGACTACCATAACAAGATAGATGACTGCAACGGAAATAAGCGGCATAAATGCGGAATATGTCTGCGAACGGATAATATCGCCGCCCTTTGTAAGATCTTGAACTGCGATATATCCCGATACGGAGGTTTCCTTTAGCAGGACTATACATTCATTTGCAAGTGCAGGGAGTACGTTTTTGAAAGCCTGCGGAAGAATTATAGTAATCATAGTCTGCCTATAATTCAGACCAAGACTTCTGCCTGCTTCAAACTGACCGTCATCAATTGAAGCTATTCCCGAACGGACTATTTCTGCAACATATGCACCCGAATTAATGCCAAATGCGACTATCGCAACAAACAGCTTCGATACGGGTACGCTTGCAAATATAACAAAATAAATTATAAGAAGCTGAACAACGACAGGGGTTCCTCTTATGACTGTAAGATATATCCTGCATATGAAATTGGCTATCACAAGCTTGCCTGTTTTGTCATGTGTGAAACGGATTATCGCAATAATAAAACCAAGCACCATACCGATAAGCACGGCGAAAAAGGTTATAAGAAGCGTTGTTCCAAGTCCGTTTACAAGATAATGCCATCTGTCCTGTTCAATAAAATTCTGCCTAAAGCTTTCTGCAAATCCCAAAGCTACACTTCCTTTTTAAAAATTTGCCGCACCCGATAAGTGCGGCTTTTATAGTGTTTTAGTTCTTTCTTACAACGATTACCTGATTGGTTTCGGTATAAGGATCAGAGAAAAGAACGTTTTTCATTCTGTCCTCGGTAACAGTCATACCTGCACAACCAACATCTGCCTTACCTGACTGAACAGCGGCGATGATTGAATCAAATGCCATATCATCGATTTTAAGCTCATAGCCGAGCTTGTCACATACAGCAGTCATCATATCAACGTCAAAGCCGACAATTGCGTCATTTTCCTTGTATTCATATGGAGGAAATTCAGCGTTTGTAGCCATTACGAGAGTACCGTTGCTTCTGTCAACGTTTTCGGGGGAAGCATAGGGGAGAGTACCCTTTGTATCGCCAGTGTAGTTGTCACGGATATTCTGCAATGTACCATCAGCTTCAAGCTCTGCGAGAGCGGAGTTGATTTTTTCCTGAAGCTCGGTATTGTCAAGCTTCATAGCGATAGCATATTCTTCCTTTGCAAAGGGTTCTTCGAGGATCATAATATCATCATTCTTGGAAACGAAAACCTCAGCAGGATTGTTGTCGATGATAACTGCGTCAACCTTGCCCTGCTTAAGAGCCTGAATAGCGTCAGCACCCTTGGCGAATTTTTCAACCTTTGCACCCTCAATTCCATCGGCAAAGGTATCACCTGTAGTTCCGAGCTGTGTTCCGATAGTTTTACCTGTAAGATCGTCAATGGAGAAAACAGTGTTTGCAGACACACCGCAGCCTGTGAGCATTACAGCTGCCATAGCGACAGATGCAAGCATAGATGTAAGCTTTTTCATAAATAAAACCTTCCTTTTAATTTTAAATCAACTACTATTATAGCATATTTCCAAGCTTTATTCAACCGTTTCAGCGATTGTTAATATATTTGTTTCAATTATTTAAATTCCTGACCGTCAGGAAAATAAATGTAATTTTTTATTTAAAAAAATAGTGACAAATCTGTTTAAATGTGTTATAATAATTTTAACATATGTTTTCGGAGGCTTATTTGAAGATGAAAGAAAATAAAAAAAGGATAACCGCAATTGAAGCACTTGTTGTTTTTCTGATAGTGTTTGTAACGTCATTTTATGATGTGTTTTATTCGCTTGACTGTATGTTAAGGGATAATCTCTATCAGTCACCGAGAGGTATCAACAATAATATTAAAATAATCGCAATAGACGATGAAACTCTTCGTCAGCTTGGACCTTTCGGAACGTGGCCGAGAAGCACTTATGCGGAGCTGATAGATATTCTTGGTGAGTATCCGTCCGTTATCGCAATGGATATTATGTTTTTCGGAGAAATGGACGAGGAGGGCGATTCTGCCCTTGAACAGGCTTGTATCAATAATCCGAGAGTGGTCGTGGGTTCATATATTGATTATACCAGCCAATATACATATGACGAAAATGGTGATCCTTATATAGATCACTTCCATATAAATGCAATAGATCAGCCTTATTTTGCTGAAAACTGCGTTACAGGCTTTGTAAATTCTGCTCCCGATGAGGATGGAACTGTTCGTTCAATTTTTGTTTCGCAGACTGCCCCCGAGCTTTACGGCGATACTGTTTTTCACAGCTTTGCTTCGGAAATATATTCGATGTACTGTACCAATAAAGGGATAGAACAGAATACTCCTGCCCTTGATGAAAATGGCAGAATGTGGATAAATTACGCTGGCAGACCTGGTGATTATGAGCATATTTCATTAAGCTCCGTGCTTGACGGAAGCGTTGATCCGAGAGTTTTCAGCAATTGTATCGTGATGGTCGGTGCTTATGCCTCGGGATTGCAGGATCAGTTTGCTGTTCCGAACAGTTCAGACCAGATGTTTGGAGTGGAGATACACGCAAATATCGTTCAGGGACTTATTGACGGGAAATATCCTGTCCCTGCAAACAGAATATTCACCTCGCTTGTTTTTGCAGCTGCGGCTGTTGCTGTTTATGTTATGACAAAAACAATAAAGCTCCGTTATTCAGGTGTTGCGGCGGCTGTTGTAGGAGTGCTGTTCATTGTATGCGGAGTGCTTCTTAATAACGCAGGAACGACTATTCCTTTGCTGTATGCACCGCTGTTCATTGCATTGGCATATCTTGTAAATCTTGGCAGACGTTATGTTCTTGAAAATATTGAAAAGCGTAAGATAACTGCGGCATTTAAGAAATATGTTGCTCCGCAGGTCGTTGAGGAAATCGCAAAGACAGGTCAGTATCATATAAAGCTTGGCGGTGAAAACCGTGATATTGCCGTGCTTTTTGTCGATATAAGAGGCTTCACACCAATGTCGGAAAGCCTTGAACCTGAACAGGTCGTTGATATACTTAACAGCTATCTTAATCTTACAACGAATGCGATATTCAAAAACGGCGGAACGCTCGATAAATTCATAGGTGACGCAACGATGGCTGTTTTCAATGCTCCATTCGACCTTGATGATTATGTTTTCCGTGCTGTGCAGACTGCTTTTGATATTGTCAGCGGCGGAAATGCAATTGAAAGCAAATTCCTTGAAAAATACGGTAAATCCGTAAGCTTCGGCGTTGGTGTAAATTGCGGACCTGCCGTTGTCGGAAATATAGGCTGTGATTTCCGTATGGATTATACAGCGATAGGCGATACGGTAAACACCGCCGCAAGACTTGAATCCAACGCTAAAAGAGGTCAGGTGCTTATCAGTGAAAAGGTTTATGAGCAGGTCAAGGACAGAGTTACAGTTGAACCGATAGGTGAAATACCTTTAAAGGGTAAATCAAAGGGAGTTTTTGTATACTCTCTTACAGCAATAAATGGCAAGGTTAAGGAGGGAAAGGCTGAAAATGGGGAAGTTTCTGATAATACCTGATTTAAAAAGAATAGATGAAAGCCTTGCTCTTGCAAATGAGTATGGATTTGGCTTTGAATTTAACGATTTTTATTCGCCGAGCGTTCTTGACAGTAAGGAGCTTGTCAATAGCATCGCAGAGGAATATCGTTCTCATAAGCTTCCAGAACTGCTTACCTGTCACGGCGATTTTTTTGATGTGCTGGTTTTCAGCGATGACAGGCATATAAGGGAAATATCCGAAATGAGAATACGTCAGAGTATTGAAGCGGCTATGGCAGTCGGTGCGAAGGCTTTGATATTCCATACTAATCATAACCCGTTTTTTACATTCCCGAATTATGTCAATAACTGGCTTGAAAGAAATACATCATTCTGGAGCAGAATTCTTGAAGAATATCCCGAGATTTCAATATATATTGAGAATATGTGCGACAGCTCGCCCGAAATGCTGTCAATGCTCGGAAAAAGATTGAATAAATATCCGAATTTTGGTGTATGCCTTGATTATGCTCATGCAAGCGTTTTCGGCTCGGATATAAACAGCTGGGTGACGGAGCTTGCACCTTATGTTAAGCATCTGCATATAAATGATAATGACTTGAAAAATGACCTTCATCTTGCGGTTGGAGATGGAAAAATCGATTGGGAGCTTTTCAAAAAGCATTATTTCGATTATTTTTCTGATGTTACTGTGCTGATAGAAACCTCTTCAATAGAAAATCAGAGAAAATCGGCGGAATTTTTGTCAAAAATTGGTATTTTGTAGGAATGATTTTTGTAGTTTGATGTAATAAAGCGGCAATGTGATATATCGGCGTTGTGGAAAATGACATTTTTTGATATTGCAAATGGTAAATTTTCCGTTAATGCTACAAATATTTTATTTGATTATTGATTTTTTATAAATAATATGATATAATCATAACAACAAATTAAAGGGCAACGTTGGTGAAAATCAACGGCGCAAAGCACGAGCCTAAGCTTGTAATTTTCGGGAGTATGGCGGTCGTAGCTGCATTTGTTTGGGGGCTTTCCCAATTTTGCAGCTGCGGTGGTCAGCTCCCTTTTTAATTCTAATATCAATCAGAAAGGAATGATCATATATGAGTGTAAAATCAACTGTTGCGGCAATGTCTTTGAAGGCGAAGGTTATTGTTGTTTGTGTTGCGGTTGCCATTACAGGCGGTGCGGTTGCGGCAGGTGTTATTTTAAGTCAGGATGATTCATACAGAGTACTTAAGGTTTTTGAGCTTGAGGGAGAAGCTATCGTTTCAAGAATAGATACAGGCGATCTTGACGCATACGAGGGAATGAACCTTGAAAGCGGCGATATGCTGACAGTCGGAGAGGACAGCTCTATCAGACTTCAGCTCGATGATGATAAATACCTTCTTCTTGATGAGGGTACTATCATAGAGCTTATTGCCGAGGGCGATTCAGCCGATAGTAAGACTACTATCGACCTTAAGGAAGGCACTATCCTTAACGAAATTTCCAATCCTCTTTCCGATAATTCAACATACGAGGTCACAACTCCTAAGGCTACAATGGCTGTAAGAGGAACGAGCTTTATGGTATCTGTAAAGAAAATGGGAGAAAATTCCTGCATCGTTGATGAGAACACATTCCATGGCCTTGTTGAGATAATAATTGTTGATGATGACGGAAATCCTACGGGAGAAACATATTATGTTCCCGCTGGTAACAGCACCACTATCGGCGGTATGACTGTCAATGATACCGAGGAAAATGTTGATAATGTAACCATTATTGATTATGATGAGCTGCCTGATATCGTTGTTGAATATCTGCTCCGCTCTAATAACGAGGGTCTTATCCAGCTTGAACAGGAGATCCTTGAAAGACTTATGAGAAAAAATAAATCGCCTGAAACAACAACAGAAGCAACAACTACAACAGCAGAAACAACCACGGTTACAACTACCGCTACTACAACCGAAACAACTACCGTGACAACTGTTCCGACTACAATTGAAACGGAAGGAACTACAACTGTAACTGTTGCAACAACAGTTCCTGTAACAGAAGCTACAACAACTACTGTAACGCCTTCAACAACCAAGGAAACAACAAAGACAACAACTGCGGCAACAACTAAGAAAAAGAAGAAAAAGACTACTACAACAACAGAAGCAACCACCACAACAGAGGAAACTACAACGACAGAGGAAACTACAACAGTTTCTGAAACAACAACCGAGGAAACCACTACAACTGTACCTACAACAACACCGTATACAGGCTACACAGGTTATACAGGTCCTATAACAACACCAAGCAACGTGACAACGACAACAGCTATTCCAACTGAGCTTCCACCGCAGGATCCATCGCCATCTGATTCAGACGGAGGATATTATTCACCATCGCCATC
>CAYOAV010000023.1:0-16757 GCA_964402055.1 uncultured Ruminococcus sp.
GAAGTTTCTTACCTTGGTGAGAATGGCTATTGGTATACATCTGCTTCCGCAGCTAACGTTTACGGCGGCGGCTACACAGGCACTTCCAAGAGCTCTAACTATTCTTCCGTAAACAGCTCCGCTGACGGCAAGGCTATCTACTTCAACTCCGCATCAGGAACATATTCAACTTCCTCAACCTCCTACTCCTATGTTGTTAAGGAAGCTACAAGCTCCACAAGCAATTCCGATGATCCTTACTACAGCTACTTCTTCAACAACGGCACAACAAGCAATAAGAACAACACAACAACTGTTGCTGCTGGTTCTGCTTCTATCAAGGGTGCTTCTAAGTATGCTGGTTGGACTAACATCACTTCCTACATCACAAACAAGGCTAAGAGCGGTGCAACATATTCTATCAATATGAATGATGAAACCATCGTTCCTTCAACTGTTCTCGCAGCTGCTAAGGCTAAGAATGTAACTCTTACATTCATCAACGATAATGGTTCTAAGGTAACAGTTAAGCCTGGTAAGGTAACATCTGACCTTGATGTAAGCGTTACATACAGCGTTAAGGATATCAAGTCCTCCCTCGTTAAGAAGGCTAAGAAGGTTAACGCAGGTACTGTAAGCACAGCACAGGTTAGAATCGGCGAAGACGGTTCTATCGGCGGCACAGCTACTGTAAACGTTAAGTTCTCAACAAAGAGAGCTGGTTGCAAGGTTAAGGCATATCGTCTTTCCGAGAGCGGTTCACTTGTTAAGACTGCAACAGGCACAATCAATTCTTCAGGCCGTGTAAACCTCAACCTCACAAAGGGCGGTTCTTACCTCCTCGTTGTAATTGATGACTAATTGAATGATTAGATAAAATATAAACCGCTGATTAATGCTAAATGCGTTAATCAGCGGTTTTTTATGGAAAAATTTTACGGGACAGATTTTCTGTCCCGTTATTACACAAATTTAAAGCCTTGACTTAAAATCCTCATATGAAAACGTGCGTATTATCTGATTTTCGCCATTTTCACGGCGGTAAATTATCGTCGGTAGGGGAATACCATTAAAGGTGTTGTTTTTTACCATGGAATATATTGCCATATCCTCGAAAACAAGCCTGTCGCCGACTTTGAGCGGCTCATCGAAGCTGTAATCTCCGATTATATCCCCCGCAAGGCAGGTCGGACCGCCAAGACGGTAGGTATAAGCCTTTTCGTTCGCTTTTCCCGAGCCGATAATGTTCGGGCGGTAGGGCATTTCAAGCACATCAGGCATATGGCATTCAGCTGATGTATCAAGAATTGCGATATTCATACCATTTTTGAAAACATCAAGCACCTCCGTGACAAGAAAACCTGCATTAAGTGCGATTGCTTCACCTGGTTCAAGGTAAATTTCAAGCGGATAGCGTGATTTTATATTAGAAATAAGGTTACATAAGCCGTCGATATCATACCCTTTGCGTGTGATATGATGACCGCCGCCGAAGTTGACCCAAGTTAATTGTTCAAAATATTTTCCGAATTTTTCCTCAAAAACCTTGTATGTCCTGATGAGAACATCGGAATCCTGCTCACACATCGTATGGAAATGCAAGCCGTCTATCCCCTCGGGAAGTTTTTCGGGCAATGCTGAAACGACTGAACCAAGCCTTGAAAATTTCGCACAAGGATCGTAAATTTCCGTTTCCTGCTCTGAATATTCGGGGTTCACACGGATAGCACAATGTATTTTCCTGCCGCATTCCTTGACTATCGGATAAAATTTTTCAAATTGAGCAATATTATTGAAAACGATATGGTCGCATATTTTCACAATTTCACAAAAGTCGCTCTCACGGTATGCAGGGTTGAAAATATGAACCTCGCCGCCCATTTCCTCCGCTCCGAGCCGTGCTTCATACAATCCGCTTGCAGTCGTTCCGCTGAGATACTGACATATAAGCGGATATGTGCAATACATTGAAAAAGCCTTTTGTGCAAGGATAATTTTACAGCCGCAACGGTCGGAAACGCTTTTCAGAATTTCAAGATTTTTCCGCAAAAGTGTTTCATCTGTGATATAGCATGGGGTTGGAACGCCATTAATCATTGGGTTTTCCTCCGTCAACAAATTCGATGTTATTAAGCTGTGCTTCAAGATTAGCCTTGAATGCCGCACGGAATTCGTTCCTTAGCTCTGTCTGTTCGGCTTTTTCGGCCTCGGTAAGACCCTCGGCGGTTCTTGATTTTCTTGCAAGCTCGTTTATACGGTCGATTTTTTCCTGTGTCATAATTTAATTCCTTTCCAATTTTTCATAATGTACATTATAACATAATTCAAGGAAAATTTCAACAACTTTACCAAACTTTGCCCCGAAAATTTATCATTCCTTATTGAAAAAACAAAAAATACTGGACAAATATGTGCAGATATGGTATAATGGTTTCATTAATGAAAAGAGGTTACGTTTATGTCACATTGGATTGAAAAAAGCAACGTTTATCATATTTACCCGCTCGGCTTCTGCGGCTGTGAAAAGACCCGTGAGGAATCGTCAGAAAAGCCTGTTCCGAGAATCCGTAAGGTCATCGAGTGGATTCCTCATCTTAAGGAAATGAATTTCAATGCCGTTTATTTCGGACCCGTTTTTGAATCGGTCAAGCACGGCTATGATACTATAGATTATAAAACCATCGACCGCCGCCTTGGTACAAATCAGGATTTCAAGGACGTTTGCGATGCTTTGCATAAAAATGGCATCAAGGTCATTCTTGACGGCGTTTTTAACCATGTCGGCAGAGATAACGAGCAGTTTATGGACGTTCGCCGCAATAAATCATCTTCACGTTATAAGGATTGGTTCTGTAACCTCAATTTCGTCGGCAATTCGGGATATAATGACGGCTTCTGGTATGAGGGCTGGAACAATTGCTACGACCTCGTTAAGCTTAATCTTTACAATGGTGAGGTAGTGGATTATCTGCTCTCGGCTGTTAAGCTTTGGATAGATGAATGGGATATTGATGGTATCCGTTTCGATGCCGCTGACTGCCTGACTGACGATTTTATCAGACGTATCCATAGCTTTACTCGTTCAATAAAGCCTGATTTTTGGCTTATGGGTGAAATTATCCACGGCAATTACGCTCATTGGGCAAATTCGGAAATGTTCGATTGCGTGACGAATTATCAGTGCTATAAGGGCATTTATTCTTCACATAACGACAGGAATTATTTTGAAATTGCACATTCAATCGAGTATCAGCTCGGTCAGTACGGAAATATCTATATGTATAATTTCCTCGATAATCACGATGTTCCAAGGCTTGCGTCCGTTCTTCGCAATCCCGACCATATCGAATGCTGTTATACTATGATGTATATGATGTACGGCGTTCCCTCCGTTTATTATGGCAGTGAATTTGGCATAAAGGGTGTTAAGGGTCAGGGTGCAGATGCTGATCTTCCGCTCCGTCCCTGCATTGAGCTTGATATGCCCGAAAGAAATGAAAAGCTTTTGAAGCATATTTCCGCACTTGGTTCGATTCGTATGAGCAATCCGACCGTACAGACGGGTTCTTATGCAAAAATGGAGCTTAAAAATCAGACCTTCCTCTTTAGGCGTGAAAAGGACGGGGATATTGTTTATATCGCTCTTAATATCAGTGACGGTGATTATACCTTCCGTTTCAATACAAAGTATCAGAAGCTTGCTGACAGGCTTACAGGCAGGCAGTTCAATGTAAACGGTGGAAATGCGGAGATAACTGTTCCGAAGAATACATCAATGATTCTTGTTGACGGTCAGCTCCCGATACCTCATATCGAGGAAAAGCCTGTTGAAGCTGTCGAGAAAAAGCCTGAACCGACTGTTGAAGTAAAGCCTGTTGAGGTGAAAGAGCCTGAAAAGACTTCGTGCGTAACTCCTGCCGCAAATAAGGGCAATGGTATTGTATCGCTCGGAGTTCCTGACGGCAGAAATGCTGTCATCGGCGGTCATTACAGGCATTTCAAGGGCGGCAATTATGTATTGCTCAATATTGCAAAGGATCACGAAGTATGCGAAAAAATCGCAGTTTATATGTCGCTTGACGGCAAGCCTGATGTGTGGGTTCGTCCTCTTTCGATGTTCCTTGAGGATATTGACGACCATGGTGTTAAAAAGGCTCGCTTTGAGCTTGTCAACGATTGATTTATGTAGGGGAGAGTTATTTCTCTCCCCTTAAGATCAGCAGTTCTGACATTTCTTGACAAATGATTCGCAGTCTACACATTCGGGAACGGATGGATTTGGTTCATGCGTGCCGACCTTGATCGATTCGAGTGTGCAGTAGTTTTCGTTGCACATATTGTATTTGCAGGAAGATACATCGCAATGGATACTTGGATTTTTAGTCATAATAAAAATCTCCTTAATTATATTATTTTGTGATTCTGCCTTGTGGCATAAAAGTCTGCCTCAAAGCATAATTGTATTATTTGCGGTATTCTATCAAAAATTCGTTGTAAAAATCTGGAGAAGCTTAATGGATATATTTATTCCCGAAAATGTAAAAAAAATCTTGACTACGCTCGAAAAATCGGGCTTTGAAGCATATATTGCAGGCGGTTGTGTGCGTGATTCCATTCTTGGAAAGGAGCCGAGAGATTATGATGTTACCACTTCCGCACAGCCTGACGAGGTAAAGGCTTGCCTTGATGGCTATAATATAATTGATACAGGTCTTAAGCATGGTACTGTTACCGTTGTTTCGGGCGATGATTATGTCGAGGTCACGACCTTCCGAATTGACGGAGAATATCTCGACCACCGCAGACCGCTTTCCGTTGAATATGCAAAAAATCTTTACGATGATCTTGCAAGACGTGATTTTACCATAAATGCAATGGCATATAATTCCAAAATCGGAATTATAGATAATTACGGCGGTCAGAAGGATCTTTTTAGGCAGATCGTCAGGAGCGTTGGCAACCCGAATATCCGCTTTGATGAGGACGCTTTGAGAATACTCCGTGCGTTGAGATTTGCCTCGGAGCTTGGTTTTGAAATTGATAAGGCAACTGCTGCAGCTATCCACGAAATGAAAAATCTTCTTCTCAATGTATCCGCTGAAAGGATAACAAAGGAATTTGATTTGTTGCTTATGGGAAGCTCGCCTGCTGATGTCCTTGTTGATTTTTCTGATGTATTCTGCACGATATTCCCTGAAATTTCCGCAAGCGTTGGCTTCGACCAGCATAGCAGATATCATATCTACGATGTATGGAAGCATTCGGCGGTTGCGGTTGAAAGCTCGGTGCATGACAGAGAGGTTCGTCTTGCGTTATTTTTCCATGATATAGCCAAGCCGAAATGCTGTGTTCTCGATGATGAGGGTGATGGCCATTTCCCTGGTCATGAGCAGGAAAGTGCTGAAATGGCTGAGCGTATTATGCAGCGTATGCGCTATTCAAACGATACGATAAAATGCGTAAAGCAGCTTATAAAATTCCATTATATTACACCGATTGATGATGAAAAGGTTGTAAAAAAGCTGCTTAACGCAGTAGGAACGCAATATTTTTTCAAGCTTCTTGAGGTTATGAAGGCTGATAGCCGTGCAAAGCAGAGTATGTGCTTTGAGCGTGTTCAGATTCTTGAAGCTATGGGAGCAAAGGCAGAAAAAATACTTGCGGATAAGGAGTGTATAAGCGTTTCGCAGCTTGATGTAAAGGGAACTGATATTGCCGCTCTTGGTGCAAGCGGAAGCAGAATAGGCGAGATACTTGAACAGCTGCTTTCCTTACATATTGATGGAATGCTCCGTAATGAAAAAAATGAGTTGCTTGATGCGGCGAAAAAATTGATTTAAAAAATACACTGTACAATCGTTCTGAACTTTTGTACAGTGTTTTTGTATAAAAAAAAATTTTATAGGGATAATATCATAAAAACGAAAGGAAGATTTTTATGTATATTAAACCTACCATTGATCATGTTATCGGACGTGAGATAATTGATTCAAGAGGAAATCCTACCGTTCAGGCACAGGTCGTGCTGACTGATGGTACTGTTGGCTTTGGAACAGCTCCGAGCGGTGCAAGTACAGGTGCTTTTGAGGCTCATGAGCTTCGTGACGGAGATAATTCACGTTATTTCGGAAAGGGAGCGCTCAATGCGGCGGCAAATATCAGCAATGCGATAAATCTTGCACTAAAAGGACTTGACCCATCGGATATTTTCCTTGTTGACAGCACTATTATCAAAGCTGACAGCACAGAAAATAAAAGCAAGCTCGGTGCAAATGCTGTTCTTGCGGTTTCGCTTGCCTGTGCAAATGCGGCGGCGGCTTTTTATCATATTCCGCTTTATCAGTTTTTAGGCGGCATTAACGGACGTAAGCTTCCTATGCCGATGATGAATATTCTGAACGGTGGAGCGCACTCTGCGAATAATATTGATATACAGGAATTTATGATAATTCCAAAGGGAGCGAAAACCTTTCACGAGGGGTTGCGTCAATGCTGTGAGGTTTATCATTCGCTGGCGGCTATTCTTAAGCAAAAGGGACTTTCAACAGCTATCGGTGACGAGGGCGGCTTCGCTCCCGACCTTTCATCTGAACGTGAAGCGATAGAGCTTATTCTTGAAGCGGTTGAAAGAGCAGGCTATCAGCCGCAGGAGGATTTTGTGCTTGCACTTGATGCGGCGGCAAGCGAATGGAAGCCGCAGAACGGCACATCTGGGTATTGCCTCCCGAAGAAAAAGAAGCAGTATTCAACTGATGAGCTTATTGCCGAATGGAAAACGCTCTGCGGACTTTATCCGATCGCTTCTATTGAAGATCCGCTTGACGAAGAGGACTGGGACGGTTGGAAAATGCTTACTGATGAGCTTGGAAGTAAAATACAGCTTGTTGGTGACGATCTTTTTGTTACAAATTCCGCAAGAATTAAAAAGGGAATAGAAACAGGGGCGGCTAATGCAGTTCTTATAAAGCTGAATCAGATAGGTACTCTTTCGGAAACGATTTCAGCGATAAATACGGCTCAAAAAAGCTGTTATAAAGCCGTAATTTCGCATAGAAGCGGTGAAACAGAGGATACCTTTATCGCCGATTTAGCTGTTGCAGTCAACGCAGGTCAGATAAAGACAGGCGCACCCTGCCGTGGAGAGCGAACCGCCAAGTATAACCGACTTCTTATGATAGAGGACGAGCTTAAAGGGGGCAAGTCGTTATGATAATGGATTATGTATGGGCGTTCATTATCGGGGGAGCGTTCTGTGCAGTCGGGGAGGTGCTTATTGATTATACAAAGCTCACACCTGCGAGGATTTTAACGGCATATGTTGTTGCAGGAGTTGTGTTGGGAGCGTTAGGGTGGTATCAGCCGCTTGTTGACTTTGCAGGAGCAGGGGCGAGTGTGCCGCTGACAGGCTTCGGTAATGTGCTTGTTCAGGGAGTGCGGAAAGCTGTTGATGAAAAAGGCTTGCTCGGTGTATTTACGGGTGGTCTGACAGGTGCGGCAGGAGGAATAACAGCGGCTATGATATTTGCGTTATTATCAGCTTGTTTGTTTAAATCCAAGGAAAAATAAAAAATCGGTCAGCACGTTTTTCCGTACTGACCGATTGCATTTATTTCTGAAATTTAGGTTCACATGTCACATTTACACCAAGTCTTTTGAATGTGCGTTCGTCAACAGCGGAGAGAATAACCGTTGAATGAACCTCGCAACCACGGAGCTTGGAGAGCTGTTCCATTGCAAGCTTGGCTTTTTCGCTCGTTGTGGCACATATTGAAAGCGCGATAAGAGTTTCATTAGTGTGCAGGCGAGGGTTAAGGTTGCCGAGATGCTCGACCTTAAGGTTCTGGATAGGTTCAATTACCTGTGGTGACATCAAAAGAACATCATCGTCAATTCCTCCGAAGTGTTTAAGTGCGTTAAGCAGTAATGCGGAGGATGCCCCCAGCAGATTTGAAGTCTTTCCTGTGATTATAGTGCCATCGGGAAGCTCCATTGCGGCGGCTGGAGAGCCTGTCTGCATTTCCTTTTCAAGTGCAGGAGCAACAACGGCTCTTTCCTCGGTGGTAACGCCTGCCTGCTTCATAAGAAGCTCAAGCTTGTAGATCTCTTCGTCCTTGACCGTTCCCTTACGCTGACCGCATAGTGCGACATAGTAACGTCTGATTATTTCCTGCTTTGAAGCTTCGCATACGGCATCGTCATCAATTATGCAGTTTCCTGCCATATTTACGCCCATATCGGTAGGGGATTTATACGGCGATTCACCAAATATCTTTTCAAACATAGCGTTAAGCACTGGGAATATCTCAACGTCACGGTTATAGTTTACGGTGGTTTTTCCGTAAGCTTCAAGGTGGAATGGGTCGATGATATTTACATCGTTAAGGTCGGAGGTTGCAGCTTCATAGGCGATATTTACAGGGTGACGGAGGGGAATATTCCATATCGGGAAGGTTTCAAATTTTGCGTAACCCGATTTGATTCCTCTTTTATTATCATGATAAAGCTGTGAAAGGCAGGTAGCCATTTTTCCGCTTCCAGGACCCGGGGCAGTGATAACAACGAGGTTTTTAGTCGTTTCGATATAATCATTTTTGCCGAAGCCGTCATCGCTCATAATATGCTGGATATTTGAGGGATAACCGCTTATGTTATAATGATGATAAACCTTTACTCCGAGCGATTGAAGTCTGTTGCTGAAAGCGTCTGCCGAGGATTGACCTGCGTATTGCGTGAGTACGACACTGCTGACGTAAAGACCTATTTTTTTGAAATTATTCAGCAATCTTATAACGTCAACATCATAGGTAATGCCAAGGTCGCCACGGATCTTATTTTTTTCGATATCGGAAGAATTTATAACAATAACGATTTCTGCGTTTTCCTTAAGCTGGAGGAGCATTTGAAGCTTGCTGTCAGGCTTGAAGCCTGGTAGAACTCTTGAAGCGTGATAATCATCAAAAAGCTTTCCGCCGAATTCAAGGTAAAGCTTTCCGCCGAACTGTGCAAGGCGTTCCTTAATATGCTCGGATTGCATTTTCAGATACTTATCGTTATCAAAGCCTATTGAACCTTTTTTTGCGGTGTTTGTCATTTGTAATTCTTCCTTTCATTTTTTCTTCTTTTTTATTATATATCAATTATCTATAAAATGCAAGTATTAAAATTAAAAATTGCAAAATTGTTTTTTAACTATTATCCGATTTTTTATTAGATTTGTTAGCTGTATCGGATTTAAAATTGTAATAAGAATATACAGAACCGATAACAAGTCCTGTTCCGATGAATAATACGGAATATAAAATTGCGTAAAGCCATATTGGGAATTTTGAAAGCTCCGCTTCAACGGACAGGATAATTCCTATCATGGCTAATATCGCTTCGGGGATAAAGGATATAAAAACAGCCTTTTTCTTTTTGCATATTACTGAGATCAGAGCCGAAATTATCAGCGGAAGAAAGAATACAGTCCTTGTGAACCGCAGATTTTTTATGCGGAAAAGTGCAAAACGCCCGAAAGCAGGTGCATTTAACCATAGCAGAAGTCCTGCAATAACTATCAGCACCGCACCAACTGCACCGCATATGAGCTGTTTACGGCTTGGCATAACAAAATCAAGCGTTGGATATTTCATTGTAACAAAGGTTTCCCTATGGTCACGCTTCATTTCCTTTATATCTGCTTCAAGCTGACGTATTTTCTGCTTTTTTTCCTTTTCCTTTAATTTGTTTGCCAAGTCGTCACCACCTCAAAAACATAGTGCAGTCGCATTTCATCGGCTGCACTTTTATATTTATCAAAGAAGAATTGATTTTCCTGTCATTTCCTCAGGCTGTGGAATGCCCATTATTTTGAGCATTGTAGGAGCGAGGTCTGCAAGAACGCCGCCCTCACGAAGCTCGCCCTTCTGTCCTGCGATGATAAGGGGAACAACGTTTGTTGTATGAGCAGTAAAGGGTGAACCATCGGGTTCATACATTTTATCAGCATTTCCGTGGTCGGCAGTGATAAGAGCAGTACCGCTCTGAGCGAGGATAGCTTCAACTGTTCTGCCAACGCAGGTATCAACAGCTTCAACAGCCTTTACAGCCGCATCGAATACACCTGTATGACCTACCATATCGCAGTTAGCGAAGTTGAGAATGATAACATCATACTTTTCAGCGTTTATAGCTTCAACGACCTTGTCTGTAACCTCATATGCACTCATTTCAGGCTGGAGGTCGTAGGTTGCAACCTTAGGTGAGTTTACAAGTATCCTATCCTCGCCCTCGTACTGCTTTTCAACGCCGCCGTTGAAGAAGAAAGTAACGTGAGCGTACTTTTCGGTTTCAGCAATTCTGAGCTGCTTAAGACCCTTTTCGGAGATATACTGACCGAGTGTGTTATTGAGCGACTGCGGCTTGAATGCTATCTTTACGTTAGGCATTGTAGCATCATACTGTGTGAAGCATACATATGTTACAGGGAAGAAGCCGTTTCTTCTCTCAAATCCGCTGAAGTCGGGATCAACGAAGGTTCTTGTGATCTCTCTTGCTCTGTCAGGACGGAAATTGAAGAAAATAATGCTGTCGTTGGCCTTGATACGTTCTGTTCCCTCGATAACAGTCGGGATAACAAACTCGTCCGTTACATTATCAGCGTAGGATTTTTCAACTGCATCAACAGCGTTTGTAGCCTTGTTGCCTTCGCCGTAAACGAAAGCGGCATATGCTTTTTCAACTCTGTCCCAGTTGTTATCTCTGTCCATTGCATAGTAACGTCCCGAAAGGCTTGCAATTTTACCAACACCGATTTCGTTCATCTTATCCTGAAGCTCTGCAACGAAGTCCTTGCCGCTTGTCGGAGGAACGTCACGTCCGTCGAGAATACCGTGAACATAAACCTTTTCAAGTCCTGCCTGCTTTGCGAGCTTAAGAAGACCGTAAAGGTGAGTATTGTGCGAATGAACGCCGCCGTTTGAAAGAAGTCCGAACATATGGAGAGCTGAACCGTTCTTTTTGCAGTTTTCAACAGCCTCGTTAAGAGCTTCGTTATTGAAGAAATCGCCGTCATCGATCGACTTGGTAATTCTTGTAAGCTCCTGATAAACGATTCTGCCTGCACCCATATTAGTGTGGCCAACCTCGGAGTTACCCATCTGACCATCGGGAAGACCAACGCACATTCCGCTTGCACCGATGGTGGTATTAGGCCATTCAGCGAAATATTTATCGAGATTAGGTGTTTTTGCGGCTGTGATAGCATTGCCGTAGCTGTCCTTATTGATACCGAAGCCGTCCATAATGATAAGAGCGGTGGGTTTATTTGCCATAATCAACATTCCTTCCTTAAATGCAGAAGAATTTAGGGATAAGCCAGAAGCCGATGTAATAATCGGTGGTTTTATCGAATGGGTCGTTATCCTCCCAGACCTTATAGCCTAAGCCGTAGTGATCCTTACTGCCGTTTTCGTAATCTATGGTATAAAAACAGAAAACAGGAGGGAGGCTATACCGCTTCGCACGGATAAGATCGGTCGCAAAAAAGCCTGCAAAAAGCATAGTAAACACACATATTGCTATGATAACAGCTTTTTTTGCACGGGAATTTCCTGCCGTCCTCATTGTTGCTCTCTCCTGTTAATTTTTCTTAGCCGTTTACAGCAGCCTGAACGATAGTATTGAAATCAGCTGCCTTGAGTGAAGCACCGCCGATAAGGCCGCCGTCAACGTCAGGCTTGGAAAGAAGCTCTGCAGCGTTTCCAGCGTTCATTGAGCCGCCGTACTGGATAGTAACAGCGTCAGCAGTTGCGGAATCATAAACCTTAGCGAGTGTTGCACGGATAAATGCACAAACCTCCTGTGCCTGATCTGCTGTAGCAGTCTTGCCTGTGCCGATTGCCCATACAGGCTCATAAGCGATGATAGTTTTCTTTACGTCATCAGCGGAAACACCTGCGAGGTCGAGCTTGATCTGACGAGCGATAACCTCTTCTGTGATGTCAGCTTCTCTTTCGGAAAGAAGCTCACCAACGCATACGATAGGCTTAAGACCAGCGGCAAGAGCAGCCTTTGTACGCTTGTTTACAGTTTCATCTGTTTCGCCGAAGTACTGTCTTCTTTCGGAGTGACCGAGAACAACATACTCAACGCCAACCTCAACGAGCATATCAGCGGAAATTTCACCGGTGAAAGCACCGCTCTTTTCAAAATGAACGTTTTCAGCACCAACCTTAACGTTAGAACCAGCTGTTGTATTTACAGCAGTTTCAAGGTTTGTGTAAGGAACGCAGGCGATAACCTCGACCTTACCGTCAGCGTTAGCAACGAGAGGCTTGATAGCTTCGAGAAGCTCCTTAGCCTCGGGACGTGTTTTGTTCATTTTCCAGTTACCAGCGATAACAGCTTTTCTTAAAGACTTATTCATATAAAAACTCCTTTTTATTATTAAATATGGTTAGTTATGCTTTAAAAATAAAAGCACAAAAAATTTCCCATATAATTATAGCATAAAAGCCACTTCAGTATATTAATTTTTTGTGAACATATATATGCAAAATTCGGAATTTGGAATTTGTGCTGAATAATTTCATCAAATTCCATATTCCGAATTAAAGGGGGATTATTCTGTTCTTAATGCTTCAACAGGGTCTTTCTTTGAAGCAACTCTTGATGGGATAAGTCCTGCAATGAGCGTCAGTATCATACTTATTGCAACAAGTATAACAGCCGCAGCTACAGGGAGAACTGCTTTAAGTCCTGCGATGCCTGTAAGGTTGAAGATTATAGCATTTATCGGGATAATTGCGAGAGCTGATATGCCAACGCCGATAAGTCCCGAGGTAAGTCCGACAAGGAGAGTTTCCGCATTGAACACGGTTGAAACGTCATGCTTAGAAGCACCGATCGCACGGAGAATACCGATTTCTCTTGTTCTTTCAAGTACGGAAATATATGTGATAATTCCTATCATAATTGAAGAAACAACGAGTGATATAGCAACGAATGCGATGAGAACATAGGAAATGCCGCTGATGATATCGGTTATTGAGGACATAAGGAGAGCGACATAATCCGTATAATGGATCTCCTCCTCAGCAGTTTCGTTATATTCGCTTATCCTGTCAGAGATCATATCCTTTTTTTCAAAGGTGTTTGCGTAGATGTTAATTGTTGACGGTTTATCGAAATCAGCCTTGCCGAGAATATCCATAACATCGTCATAGCTTCTGTCGGAGAGCTGTTCGGGGGTATACTCATCAAAAATTGCTGCATACTGCTGTTCGGTAAGCACTGTTGAATCCATAGCCATTGCAAGCTGTTCAGCTGTCATAGTAGAGAACTGCTGTTCAACCTGAGCGGCATACTGTTCAGCATATTGTTCACGGACAAATTCGTCTACAAATGCGAAAAGCTCATCATCTGTCATATTCTTGATATAATTCTTAACGCTGTCGGCGGATTCAACGCCCATTTCCTCTGCGTACTGACCAGCCATCTGTTCCTCAATCTGTTCTCTTGTAACAGTTGCAAGGAACTGCTCGGCATAAGCATTAATCTCATCTTCGCTTGGTTTTGACATTACAAATCTGAAAATGTCAGCCTTATCGGAGGTAGAAAGCTCATCTACATAAGACTTTGCCTGTTCAGCCTTTTCGCTGTCAGAGAGGGGAACATAATCATCTGTTTTAAAGGGATTGCCCGAGAGAATATCAACGCTCTCGTCATTTTCCTGTTCCCTGATAATATCGCTGTTATTTGTTTTATCGATAATATAATCGGTGAGAGCCTTTGTATAGCCGATATAGCCTGTAAGCATTCCTGCGGAGGTATCCTCATTCGGACGGATAAAGCCGCATATTTTAAGCTCTGTTCCGATATCCTCGGAAGAATAGATAAATTCAAGACCTGTGGAGGTTTCGGCGAGGTTCACATAGCCGTTGCCATTCTCGTTCTTCTGATAATACTCGCAGGGGAGAATAAGCTTGTATTCCTTTTCCATTATTTCGTCAAATGTCCAGTCTGTAACGCCGTAATCCTCGATAACCTCGCCAGTCATAGCTGCCGCCATAATTTCGGGGAGCTTATCCTGTTCCTTGAAGCCAAGAGTATACATTACAATATCGGGAATTTCATTCTGCTTTGTGAGAACAACAACTACCTCGTTATAATTCTGCGGCCAGCTTCCGTAAACAAGGTCATACTGATTGGTGATTATCTCGCTTACGTCAGTGCTGCTCTTATCGGGGAGCATTTCCTGCCATATTTCGATATTTCCCATCGGGGACATACTCATAAGCGTGCTTGATGTTGCCGAAGCGGTCAGATCCACGCCCATAGTTGTCTGTACAGTTTCCTGAAAGTCGGATTTTACGATTTTTCCCGAAGGATCCTTTGTGAAAATAGGCATCTGAATATCATAGCTATAGGAAACGGAGCTTGCATTTTCCGATATAACCTCGTCACAGTCAAGGAATTCTTGGATAGCAGTCATATCGTTCTTCTGCTTTGCCGAGGTGTTAAGGGAATTGAATATCTCATAAACAGCGGTATTGCCGTGGACGATATTTTCAAGCTCTTCGCCGTCATCATTATTAACGGGAGCGTTATCCATCATAGCGCTCATAAGAGCAGATGTATCGGCAGTTTCCTCAAATATCTGTATAGGATATGATGAGAGGGTCGATTCCTGAATTTCGTTAATATAATCATTGATACCAGTTGAAAGCGAGAGTATAAGTGCAATTCCTATGATACCAATTGAGCCTGCGAACGCTGTAAGGATAGTTCTTCCCTTTTTTGTGAGCAGGTTATTGAGAGAAAGCGAAACAGCCGTAAGGAATGACATTGATACACGTTTTTTCTTTGCGTCAACTGGAGCGTCAGCCTTTTCAGGTTCAAACGGATTGCTGTCGTCAGTGAGGAAGCCGTCCTTTATGCGGACAATTCTTGTTGAATACTGCTCGGCAAGCTCTGGGTTATGTGTAACCATAATTACAAGCTTATCCTTGGCAATTTCCTTAAGAAGCTCCATAACCTGAATAGAGGTTTCGCTGTCGAGAGCGCCTGTTGGCTCGTCTGCAAGGAGAATATCGGGGTTATTTATCAAAGCTCGTGCGATTGCAACTCTCTGCATCTGACCGCCCGACATCTGATTAGGCTTTTTATGGATCTGATTGCCAAGACCGACCTTTTCAAGTGCTTCAATCGCTCTTTTCCTGCGTTCAGCCTTTGAAACGCCCGATATTGTAAGAGCAAGCTCAACATTTGCAAGAACAGTCTGATGTGGGATAAGATTATAGCTTTGGAAAATAAAGCCGATAGTATGATTGCGGTAAGCGTCCCAGTCCCTGTCCTTGTAATCCTTTGTGGATATTCCGTTTATAACAAGGTCGCCCGAGGTATAGTGATCCAAGCCGCCGATTATGTTCAGCAGAGTTGTTTTTCCACAGCCCGAATGACCGAGGATAGAAACGAACTCATTTTCACGGAAGGAAATGCTTACACCGCCCAAGGCTTTAACAGCATTTTCGCCCTCTCCGTATTGTTTTACGATGTTTTTTAACTGGAGCATCAATAAACTTCCTTTCTGAAAATCAACCTTAATTTATTTTCAAAATTTCCTTAATGACATCTCTGCGTTTTTCAATAGGTATCTCGCTCGGTATACTTATACCGAGAACGCAGAAAAGCATATTGTTAAGCATCATAGTTTTGGTGATCATAGCCGCCGCCTTGCAGTCAGAGCAGTTGATTTCGCCTCTTTGCTTCCTTTTTTCAAAAAAAGCTTCAAAGGTTTCCTCTGCTGTCTGTAGATACTTAGTCATTTCGCTGTCAAAAAGGTAATTACGAACCTCTTTTTCGAGCAGGGAAATCCTGATTATGTCGATATGCTCGTTAATGAAGCAATTCAGCTCAAAAAAGAAATGCTCAATTGCCTCTGTTATCGGCAGATCGTCATATGCACCGAAAAAACCTTTTTCGTACATATCCTTTTCCAAAGCAGGCAGTTCGCTCTGAATTACCTGTGCAAGCAGCTCACGCTTGCCGTTGGGAAAATAATGGTACAAAAGACTTTCCGAAACGCCCATACTTTTACTTAGCGAGCGAATGGAGGTATTATTATAACCATTTTCCGAAAAGGATTTTTTTGCAGTTTCGATAAGCTTTTTACGGGTTTCCGCCGCTTGTTCGCTTCTTGAACCAGCCATGATCCACCTTCTTTCCACTTAACAATCGTTCAATGAAAAATATTATAGCACCTTGTCATATATATGTCAATACTCTTTGTAAATTTCAGTTTTTTATCACAATATTTACACAAAAAATCCCCGAAAAATCGGGGATTTGGTCTATTATCTTGTATGGAATTCGTAATATTCAGACTTGAAGCCTTCAATATCGGTCGAGCCGATAGTATCAACTGCGGAAACCTTTATATAATATTTTCTCTCGCTGTGAAGTCCTGTTATCGTGCATTGCTCCGTAGTTACCTTTGCATATTCCTCATACTTTTTAGTAAGTGAATTGTAAAGATAAACCTTATAATAATCTGTTCCGTTGACCCAGTTCCATGTCAGATCCATTTTGGTTTTTCCTCTTGAAGCGATAATTGCTGTCGGTGCGGAAAGACGGTAGGTATATTTTACTTTATTTTTCTTTGCGTAACGCTCACCGTCTGAACCTTGCTCAACAACGAGGGTTATTCTGCACGGAGTTATTTTCTTATAGGATTTCACAAATTCACCGTTGCTGTATGTATAATACGGAGCTTTTACGGTTTTTTTGCCTGTTGCAAG
>CAYOAV010000023.1:16857-25414 GCA_964402055.1 uncultured Ruminococcus sp.
GCTTTTAAGTGCTGAACAGCAGAAAAAAGCATAGTCCATAATTCCGCCGTAGGGATATATTCCATAGGTTTCATTTGTGCAAACGTCACCTCGGATAACTACCTTGGAAAGGCTTATACAGCCGAAAAATGCACTCTCGCCTATATAATCAAGATTACCCTTGACATCAAGCGTTTTCAGCTTTGAACAGCCTGTGAATGCTCTGTCACCGATACCGCCGTAGCAGGTTTTCGGTACTACAACGGAGGTAATCGTCTGATTATCACGGAAAGCGTCATCTGCGATATAAACAGCGTCCTCTGGAATGGTTATCGCACCGCCCTTACCCTTGTATTTTTTGAGGAAAAGGTCGCCGCTCTTATCCTTTGCAAGAACAAAACCGCCTTTTACGGTATATTCCGAATTTTTTATTTCCGAAGAAGTCGGAAGAGCCGATGCTGTTATCGTTGAAAGCTGCATACAGCCGAGCGACATAACAACGGCGAGAGCAGTACCTATCAATTTACTTAATTTCAAGCCTAAAACCCCTTTTCATTTATTTATCTGTACTTCCGAATCCGCCTGTACGCAAGCCGTCGGAATCGTCATCGTCAGTTATGCCGAACGGGAGAAAAATACCCTGAGCGAAGCCTTTTCCCTCATCAACTTCAGCAGTGCTGAAGCTTTTGGAATCGTTGGTAATTTTTATTTTGATATGGCCCTCGTTATCAGCGTAAAAATAATCGCTGTCGATAATTCCGACTGTATTGTCAAGCTGGATTCTATGCTTGAAGCCAAGTCCGCTTCTTGGGAATATTGCAAGCACCCAGCCGTTTTTTATCTCACTTCTTATTCCTGTGGGCATAAGAAGTGTTTCATCGGGATTGAGAGTAATGCTCACGGGCAGGAAGAAGTCATATCCTGCCGAGCCTGATGTTGCTCTTTTCGGGAGCTTTATATGGTCGTATATCTCACGGACAACAACCTCGTCCTCATCGGGATATTCGTCCAGCCAGTCCCTGCGGAACTGTTCAAATGAAACCTTATGGAATTTTGCAACTCTATCAATAGACATAAAAAAGTCCTCCGAACATTGTATATATACCTTATTATACAATATTTGAAGGCTTTCGTCAATAATATTAAAGCAAATTTTTAACAGTATCTGCGATTTTTCCTGCGACATATGGATTATTCATCGTATAAAGATGAATACCATCAACTTCGTTTGAGATAAGCTCGACTATCTGATCGTTTGCATATGCTATACCAGCGTCACGCAGGGCTTCGGGGTTATTTTCAAATCTCTGCATAGTTTTGGTGAATTTCGGCGGCAGACTTGCTCCGCACATTGACACCATACGCTGTATCTGCTTAACGTTCGTAACGGGCATAATTCCTGCTTCTATCGGAACGGTTATGCCTGCATTCCTTGCTTTTTCAATAAAATTAAGGAACACGGAATTATCGAAGAAAAGCTGTGACATAAGATGCTCCGCACCTGCTTCTATCTTTATTTTAAGATTATCAATATCCTTTTCAAGGCTCTCCGCTTCTATATGACATTCTGGATAGCACGCACCCGAAACGTGAAAATCTCCGTTTTCTTTAATAAAGCGTGTAAGGTCGCTTGCGTATTCAAAATCGTGCAGACGTGGTATTTCGGGGTTTATATCTCCTCTCAATGCAAGTATATTTTCAACTCCACGTTCTTTGAGCTGTTCAAGTCTTTCAAGGATAAGCTTTTTATCACTGTAAACGCAGGTCAGATGAGCCGCCGAGGTTATGCCAAGCGTGTTTTTTATATACGAAGCAATATCGCAGGTCATAGTATCTGCACTTGTACCTCTTGCACCGTAGGTCACGCTTATAAAATCGGGGGAAAGAGCCTTAAGCTCATCAAGTGTATTGTATATTGATTCGATAGGCGTTGTGTTTTTTGGAGGGAATACTTCAAAGGAAAAAACAGTCCTGCCTTTGCCGAAAAGCTCTGCTATTTTCATTTCTGTTCCTCCCCGATAATGGTAAATCCGTCATTTCTGCTTGTTCTGAACGGTGCAAGTGGAATGCCGTTTTTGGAGAAAACAGTTACCTCGCCGTAGTTCACCCAGTTGTAGCGTGCGAATTTCGGGTCAGCAACATCATCGCTTGAAAGGATGATTTTTTCACCGTCAAATTCAGCTTCTGCCTTATGATAAAGCTTGTCACTGCCTGCGATTTCAAAACCGATTGCTTCTCCCTTTATATCAAATCCGTCGTTTGCGTGTTCAAAGCTTAAAAATGCCTTGCCGCCGTTGAAAACTGCTGAGCTTAATATTGCACCATAGGCTTCATCTGCTGTTTTTTTGCCGTAAACGTGATAAAGTGCCTGAAGCTCAAGACGTTCACCGACAGGCTGTTTATCAAGCGGGTGGATATTTCCGAATTCTCCGAGGTCAAGAGCCACCGCAAGACCTGTATTTGCCGTTGTCATATGCACTCTCATCTGAGCTTCACGGATAAGGCACCAGTGCTTTCTGTCCTCCTCGCCACGGTTTATGTGCATAGGCAGCTGAACGAACATAAATGGGAGCTTATCGTCATTCCAGTCGGTTCTCCATTGTTCTATCAGCATTTTAAGAAGCTTATAATATGTATTCGGTTTATGGTCATCGCTCTCGCCCTGATAATATATAAAGCCTGCAAGGGTATAAGGACAAACACGCTTGAGCATAGTTTCATAAACACCGCCTGCACGGAATGGTGACTTAGGACCAAGCGGTTCAGGATAGCGGCAGGGACCTGCATATGCAAGAGCATCACCCCAAAGTCCCTCAGGGTATTTTTCATAAAATTCGTTTATCTTTGGCTGCCATTGCTCAACATAGGCATTGTAATCGTCAAGCTCATCGCAGTACTGTTCAAAGCTCTTGCCGTCCATAGCTTCATCATATTCGTCAACGTAGGTTTTGGTATCAACATCTGTGCAGAGCATTTCACGGGAGATCCAAGCAGAAGCCGATGTTCCGCCCCAGTTACAGCCGATAACTCCGACTGTCACACCAAGATCCTCGGAAAGCTTCCTTGCAAAATAATATCCCACGGCAGACCAAGCCGCTGAATTATCCCTTGAAGCTACAGCCCAGCCGCCGTTGCGTTCATCTGCATAGAAAAACTCGTCGATATAAGGATTTTTCTTTGTATAATAAAATCTTACGTTTACACCGTCCGTCTGTTCGAGAGCCTTTTTCCCGTCAAGGGAATTCTGCAATTCAAGCTCCATATTTGACTGACCGCCTGCAAGCCATACCTCGCCTATCATAACATCGGAAAAGATGATTTTTTCATCACTCGAGGAAACCGTCATTTCGTATGGACCGCCTGCCTGCATAGGTGGAAGAACAGCCGTCCAGCTATGATTTTTAGTGGTTGTCGTGACAGAGCTTGCACCGATAGAAACGGTTATTTCCATTCCGTCATAAGCCATGCCCCATACAGATATATTTTTATTACGCTGAAGAACCATATGATCTGAAAATACCGCAGCACAGGATAAAATACCCATAAAATACCTCCTAAAAAATAATACTGTAAAGGATTTTACAACATACATTACAAAAAATCAAGCAGATTTTGTTAATTAATGTCTGTCTTGCCGCACGTTAGTGAGTATGCACTATATATAACGTGGAACAGTAAATATGCGAAGCATTGAAAATAACTCCTGATGATATTCTTACAGAGGAAAACCCGAAGCTTTCAGCAAAGCAGGAAATGCTGTTCAATAATGCTCCGCTCATCAAAAGGAAACAGCACTTGAACTGTTGGCGGTATATTTAAGGTCTATCAAGCAGATTTAACAAAATATTCACAACTAAGAATTTTCCCTTGACAAAATATAGAGCGTGTTGTACAATAAATATGTATACGTTTTTTGAAAAAATGGGTATTTGTGTATTTTATTGAGGTTATTCTTATGTCAGATAAAAGGAAAAAATCAAAACGCCGCAAAAAACAGCTTTCCCCTGAGGCAAAACGCCGTCAGCATGCGGCACGTCTGAAAATAGCGTCCTTTTTGGGTGTTGTTGCTATCATTGTCGGTTTGGGAATTTTATTAAGCCTTGGAAGTAAGGTTGAAACTCCGCTTGAAATTGTATCGGAGGGTTATGTCTGCCTTGAAAGTGATATGATAATTGACGGTGAAAGCGTTGCCGGCGAGGACGGCGAGGTAATCGAGGTGCAGAAAAATACCGAAGTTGAACAGCCTGCCGACCCGCTTGCTGAAAATATACGCAAAATTAACATTACCATTCCCGAAGCCTGTCCGATAGATATGATAATACGTTCGGAATATGCTATCGTTTATGATTCAACGGCAAATGAAGTTCTTTATGCAAAAAATGCCGATGAAAAATGCTATCCTGCAAGCACTACAAAGATACTTACATCTGCTGTTACCGCTAAAAATGCCAAGGACGGGATGATTTTTTATGTCGGTGATGAGCAGAATATGGTGAATGCAGGTTCAAGCCTTGCAATGGTGAATGTCGGAAGTGAGCTGGATTTACAGATGATAATTGAGGGTATGATGTTACCATCTGGCAATGACGCTTCCTATTGTGCGGCGGCAAATATCGGACGTTTGCTCGGCGAGGACGATAATCTTTCGGCTGATGGTTCAGTGAAGCTTTTTATGGACGAAATGAATGCTACTTTAAAAAATATCGGCTGTGAAAACACGCACTTTTCCGTTCCTGACGGCTTCCATGATCCTGATCATTATACAACAGTCAAGGATATGTTAAGAGTAACGCTCTATGCACAGCAATTCCCGATAGTTACAGAGGCGGCGGCAACTCCCGATAAATATGTGACATTCCTTTCGGGCGAGCAGGCTTCGTGGGAAAATTCCAACAAGCTTATACACGAATACAGCGATTGTTACTATATGTATGCGAATGGATTTAAAACAGGTATGACTGATGAAGCAGGATATTGTGTTGTTGCAACGGCAAGACGTTTTGATCATGATGTTATATGTATAGTTTTCGGTGCATCTGCATCCGATATACGCTGGAATGATACGATTGCACTGCTTGATGCGGCTTTTGTGAAAATAAGGACAAGTTGAGAGGATTAAAATGGTTAATATCGGAAATGAATGGGACGAGCTTTTAAGGGGCGAGTTTGAAAAGGAATATTATCAGAGTTTAAGAAAATTTCTTGCGAAGGAATATGCGGAGCAGATCATTTATCCGAATATGTATGATATATTTAATGCGTTGAAATACACCTCCTACAGCGATGTAAAGGCGGTTATTCTCGGTCAGGATCCTTATCATCAGCCTGGTCAGGCACATGGTTTGTGCTTTTCGGTAAAAAAAGGTACTGCCCAGCCGCCATCGCTCAGGAATATTTTTAAAGAATTGGAGAGCGACCTTGGAATAAAGCCGCCCTCACAAGGAGAGCTTATTTCATGGGCGGAAAATGGTGTGCTTATGCTTAACACCGTGCTTACGGTAAGGCAAAGCTCTCCTAATTCACATAAGGATAAGGGCTGGGAAATCTTTACCGATAGGGTCATAGAATTATTAAACGAACGGGATAAACCGATAGTTTTTATACTTTGGGGAGCGAATGCGCGCTCTAAAAAAAGGCTTATCACCAATCCATCGCACCTTATTCTTGAATCGGCACACCCCAGTCCTCTTTCGGCATATAACGGATTTTTCGGGAACAGGCATTTTTCAAAAACAAATGCTTTTCTTGAAGCTCACGGAATAGAGCCGATAGACTGGAGCATTGCCGAGAATTAAGGAAGAGAAGTTTTAACTGCCCTCGCCTGAAAGAAGTGCTATCGGGTCGATCCATTCGCCGTTCTTTTTGAGTGCAAAATGAAGATGTGGGTCTTCGTTTATCTCGCTTTCAGCGGTTTCACCGATACTGCCGATGATAGTTCCTGCGGAAACGGTTTGCCCTTTTACAACGGCAACATCCTCGGAAAGGTTGGAATAATAGCCGATAAGTCCATTTTCATGGTCAATTTCCACGGTTACTCCAAGCATAGGGTCTGTATAAACCTCGGTCACACTGCCCGAGGTCATACTTTTAACCTTTTCGCCGAGCTTCGCTGAAATATCCGCACCATCATGCGTTTTCCATACGTTGAGTGTTCTTGACTTGACAAGCTCTCCGCTTGAAAAGCCGTTTGTGACTTCACCGTTTACAGGGCGTACAAAAACTGTGTAAGCGTTAGCTTTTTCCTTTGCTGTTACAGTCTGTTCAGTGGTTGTTTCGGTGTGCTTCGGCTCATCTTTTTTTATTTGTGTTTGTTCAGCGTTAGCCTGTTCGGCAGATGGCGGCTGTGTAACGGCAGTTGGCTTTTCCGATACAGAAAGCTCTTTCTTTAACTCGTCTGCCGCTTTTGAATAGGAGTATATGCCTATCCCTCCGACAGCTAAAACGCACACGCAAAGAGCCGTAATAAATCCCTTTCCGCCAAGATTTTCCTTGCTGAAAAATTTTTTCATAATATATGTCCACCTTTCAATATTGAATCAGAGATTTTCTCTTCCTGAAATAGTTTTGACAGCTTTGTCAGAATTATACTAAAATGAGATAAAAAAACAAGGAGAAAAAAATAATGAACATATCAGAAATAGAAGCAGAGCTTTTTAAATATGCTGATAAAGAATTTCTTGATTTTACGTCATCGCTTATTCCAACAGTCGGAAAAGAGTGTTTTATCGGAGTTCGTACTCCCGAATTAAGAAGTCTTGCAAAAAGGCTTGTCAAGGAGGACGGTGCAGAGGAATTTATTGCAGATTTGCCCCATATGTATCATGAAGAAAATCTGCTGCACGGTTTTATCATATCTCTTGAAAAGGATTTTAATAGGGCTATGGAAAAAACAGAGGATTTTTTGCCATATATAGATAACTGGGCGGTTTGTGATACGACTTCACCGAAGGTATTTGAGAAAAACAAAGCTGAATTGCTAAAAAAAATAAAGGAATGGGTCAAGTCTGATAAAACCTATACCGTTCGTTTTGGGATTATAATGCTGATGCGACATTTTCTCGATGATGATTTTGAACCATGGCAGATGGAAATGGTTTATAAAATACGTTCCGATGAATATTATGTAAAAATGATGCAGGCATGGTATTTTGCAACAGCTCTTGCAAAGCAGTATGAATATGCTCTTGATGTGATTACAGAAAAACGTCTTGATGAGCAGGTGCATAATATGACCATAAAAAAAGCCGCCGAAAGCAGGAGAGTTTCCGACGAGCATAAAGCCTTATTAAAACAGCATAAAATCAAATAAGCAGTCTGAAATACAAAACAGACTGCTTATTTTTACGCATTATTTTTCCTATAAGCAAGATAGCTTTCAAGGATTATTACAGCTGCAACAGCATCAACTACCGCCTTGCGTTTTTTTCCTCGGACGTTGGTTTCGTTCAGATAGCCATGTGCGGTTATCGTTGTTCGGCGTTCGTCCCACATTTTATGCTCAATTCCTGAAAGCTCTGATACAAGCTCTCCGAACTGCTGGCATTTTTCTGCACGTCCGCCAAGTGAACCGTCCATATTTTTCGGCAGACCAACTATTATAAGCTCCGCCTGCTCTTTTTTTGCAAGCTCGGCAACCTTTTCAGCGCATTTTTCAGCGTTATATTCGTTTATTACGGTCAAAGGGGAGGCGAGAAGCTCGGTTTTATCGCAAATGGCAATTCCTGTTCTTGCGTCACCGTAATCAACAGCAAGTATTTTCATTACCTTTTCTCCTTTTCATCGTATTTGCTCCAGCGTGAAAAAGCGAGCGTTGATGCCTCTGGCGGCAGATGTGAGCTGTCATTCTTGAAGATTATTTTCGGCTTTGATTCATCATCATATTCAATGAGAGAAACAGCCGTATTATCCGACCAGCCGACATCACCAAGCCTGTCGGGAGAACCAAATTCTGCAAATGAGAGATAATTTCTCAATGCACAGCCATGTGATACTACAACAATTGTTTTTCCGATATTTTTCTTTACAATATCATCAACAGCGGCTTTCATACGTTCATATACCTCTGTCATATTTTCGCCGTCCTTGATGGAAAAGCGTTTCATATCATTTTTCCATAGATTATGTTCGGCAGGATATTCTTTTTCTATTTCTGTCCAAAGCATACCTTCCCATACTCCGCCGTTTATTTCAATGATATCAGCACGCTCATTCAGCGGAAGCTTAAGCCTGCGGTTGACAGCGTTTGCCGTTGCCACTGCACGCTTTAACGGACTTGTATATATCACATCAAAATCAATTTTTTCAAAGCGTTTTGCAAGATATTCAAGCTGAACAGAGCCTTTTTTACTTATATCGCAGTCAATTCTGCCCTGAAAAAACTCCTCAACATTTCCCTGAGCCTCTGCGTGTCTGACAAAATAAATTCTCGTCATTATCTAACCTCAATTCAATAAAAAATGATAAAATGTTACAACGTAATTATAACACAATCGTTAAAGACTGTCAATGTCAGGTCTGATGATTAAAGTGAAACGAATGTATTTGATAAAAAAGAGCCTCTTTTGTGAGAAGCTCTTAT
>CAYOAV010000024.1:0-5352 GCA_964402055.1 uncultured Ruminococcus sp.
ACGACCAGAAGGTTATGGTTTACGACCTCGGCGGCGGTACTTTCGACGTTTCTATTATTGAAATGGGTGACGGCGTTCAGCAGGTTCTTGCAACAGCAGGTAATAACCGTCTTGGCGGTGATGATTTCGACCAGAGAATCATCAACTGGATGGTTGAAAACTTCAAGAGCGAGCAGGGTATCGACCTCACAGGCGATAAAATGGCTATGCAGAGATTGAAGGAAGCTGCTGAAAAGGCTAAGATAGAGCTGTCCTCAACTCCTACTTCAACAATCAACCTCCCATATATCACAGCTGATGCAACTGGCCCTAAGCACCTTGAAATGACACTTACACAGGCTAAGTTCAATGAGCTTACTTCCGACCTTGTTCAGGCTACGATGGGTCCTGTAAAGCAAGCTCTTTCCGACAGCGGACTTAAGCCATCAGAAATCAACAAGGTTCTTATGGTCGGCGGTTCTTCAAGAATCCCCGCTGTTCAGGAGGCTGTAAAGAACTTTATCGGTAAAGAGCCATTCAAGGGCATTAATCCTGATGAATGCGTTGCTCTCGGTGCGGCTCTTCAGGGCGGCGTTCTCGGCGGCGATGTTACAGGACTTCTTCTTCTTGACGTTGCTCCGCTTTCACTCGGTATTGAAACCGCTGGCGGCGTATGCACAAAGATGATTGAAAGAAATACAACTATCCCAACAAAGAAATCACAGGTATTCTCAACATTTGCAGATAATCAGACAGCTGTTGATGTAAACGTGCTTCAGGGTGAGCGTGAATTTGCAAAGGATAACAAGCAGCTCGGTATGTTCCGTCTTGACGGTATCGCTCCTGCTCCGAGAGGAATCCCACAGATTGAGGTAACATTTGATATTGACGCAAACGGTATCGTAAATGTTTCCGCTAAGGATCTTGGCACAGGCAAGGAACAGCATATTTCTATTACCTCCTCCACAAATATGTCCAAGGAGGATATCCAGAAGGCTGTTGACGATGCGGCTAAGTATGCAGAAGAGGACAAGAAGCGTAAGGAAGCTGTTGATGCAAAGAATAACGCTGAAAACCTTGTATTCCAGTGCGAAAAGGCTATGACAGATTTCGGTGACAAGATCACAGAGGACGATAAGTCAGCTGTTCAGCCTAAGATCGACGCTCTTAAGGAGGCACTCAAGACTGATAATACAGACGATATCAAGGCTAAGACCGATGAGCTTCAGAAGGCATTCTCCGATGTTGCAACAAAGGTTTATCAGGCAGCAGGTGCAGCAGCACAGGCAGCTCAGGGCGGCGCTGATACAGCAGGTGCGGCTGATGATAACGGCAATGGCAGTGACTTCGTTGACGCAGATTTCAAGGACGTTGAATAATTGCTGAAAATATAGGCTTTAAGGTCAGACGGGGAATCTGACCTTAAAGCTGTTAATAAAGATACGGTGCGAAAAACGCTCCGCAGGAGGCTTTTTATGGCTGATAAAAGAGATTATTATGAAGTCCTCGGCTTGGATAAATCCGCTTCGCAGGACGATATAAAAAAAGCATACAGACAGCTTGCAAAAAAATACCACCCTGACCTTAACCCCGACAATAAAGAAGCCGAGGAAAAGTTCAAGGAGGCAAACGAAGCTTACGAGGTGCTTTCCGATCCTGATAAAAAATCACGTTACGACCAGTTCGGTCACGCTGGTGTTGATCCCTCCTATGGTGGCGGCGGCTTTAACGGCGGATTCAGCGGTGGCTTTGGTGATATGGGCGATATCGGAGATATTTTTGACAGCATTTTCGGTGGAGGATTCGGTGGTTCGTCATCACGTTCGAATGCGAATGCTCCGAGAAGAGGACAGGATATTGCAGTTGATGTTACGATAAACTTTATGGACGCTTGCAACGGCAAGGAGGTCACACTTGACGTAAACCGACTTGAAAAATGCCCCGATTGTAACGGTTCGGGTGCGGCGGCTGGCTCATCGGCGGAAACCTGTTCAGAATGCCGTGGATCAGGTCAGGTAAAGGTAACGCAGAGAACTCCGTTCGGTATGATTTCCTCGCAGAAGGTATGTACACGATGCGGCGGTAAGGGCAAGACCATTACAAATCCTTGTTCTAAATGTCACGGCAATGGCAGAGTGAATGTTTCAAGGAAAATTTCCGTTGATATCGTTGCAGGTATTGACGATGGTCAGACAATGCGTGTTTCAGGGCAGGGTAACGCAGGTACGAACGGCGGCTCTAACGGTGATCTTCATGTTAATGTTCATGTTCGTCCCGATCCGATTTTCGAGCGTGACGGATATGATATCCACACGGATATTCCGATTACTTACACGCAGGCTGTTCTCGGAGATGAAATAATTGTTCCGACAATTGACGGAAAGGTTAAATATACCATTCCCGAGGGAACGCAGAACGGTGCGACATTCCGTTTCAAGGGCAAGGGCGTTAAGATGATAAACCGTTCGACCCGTGGCGATCAGTATGTTCACGTTAATATTGAGGTTCCAAAAAATCTTTCAAAAAAACAGAAGGAGCTTTTAAAGGAATTTGAAAATTCTCTTTCTGATGAAAATTACAACAAACGCAAAAACTTCTTTGAAAGATTAAAGGAAGCATTCAAGTAAAAAAATGGGGAACAGCTCAAAATCGGCTGTTCCCCATTCGTGTTTTTATTAAATCAAATGGATTATATGGATTCAAGTGCCTGTTTTACGTCTGCGATAATATCGTCAACGTTTTCAAGACCTACCGAGAAGCGGATAAGTCCACCGTCAATTCCTGCGGCAACGAGCTGTTCATCGGTAAGCTGTCTGTGAGTTGCGGAAGCAGGGTGAAGCACGCAGGTTCTGATATCAGCAACGTGAACCTCGTTTGAAGCGAGCTTTAAGCTGTCCATAAATTTAACAGCGTTATCTCTGCCGCCCTTGATAGAGATTGAGATTACACCGCTTGTGCCGTCAGGGAGATACTTATCGGCAAGAGCCTTGTATTTATCTCCGTCAAGTCCTGGATATGTGATCTTTTCAATCTTATCACTTGTCTGGAGGAATTTTGCGACTTTAAGTGCATTTTCGCAGTAGCGTGGCATTCTTACAGCGAGCGTTTCAAGGCCGAGATTGAGCAGGAATGAGGAATTAGCTGCAGGATAACAGCCAAAATCACGCATAAGCTGCATTCTTGCCTTGGTGATGAATGGTGCGGCAGAGTAATCCTTGGTGTATACAATGCCGTGATAGCTTTCGTCAGGCTCTGTCATACAGGGGAATTTTCCGTTAGCCCAGTTGAATTTGCCGCTGTCAACGATGACACCGCCGACCTGAACAGCGTGACCATCCATATATTTTGAAGTGGAGTGGATAACGATATCAGCACCCCATTCGATAGGTCTGCAAAGGATAGGAGTTGCAAAGGTGTTGTCAACGATAAGGGGAACGTTATGAGCGTGAGCAAGCTTTGCCCATTTTTCAATATCGAAAACGTTAAGAGCAGGATTTGCGATGGTTTCTCCGAATACCGCCTTGGTGTTATCCTTGAATGCGGCGTTTATTTCGTCCTCATCAGCATCGCAGTTCACCCAGATGCACTCGATGCCCATTCTTTTGAGTGTTACCGAGAAGAGGTTTACTGTTCCGCCGTAGATAGCAGAGGAAGCGATAAAGCTGTCGCCTGCTTCGCATATGTTGAGAATTGAAAGAAGAGAAGCGGCCTGTCCGCTGGAAGTGCACATTGCGGCAACACCGCCTTCAAGAGCGGCGATTTTCTTTTCAACAGCGTCGGTTGTAGGGTTTTCAAAGCGAGAGTATATAAGGCTCTTTGTAGGATCATCGAAAACTGCGGCAACATCATCTGTGGAATCGTAAACGTAGGTCGTGCTTTGTACGATAGGCATTACGCGAGGCTCGCCGTTCTTGGGGGAATAACCCGCATGAAGGCATTTAGTTTCGATTTTAGCATCGGGATTCATTGTTTTCATTTTCTTATACCTCCGAAAAAATTAATGGATAAATTATAGCACAGATTTATGTATTTTTCAAGCATTTTTTCGTTATTATGACGATTATGTCATATCATACAAAATATATCGGAAAACAATGCTGAAATAACTTGAAATAACCATTGACAAAAATGCGTTTTTGTTATATAATTTAAGAGTATATTAATATTTAATTGTGTCTTAGCCGTTTTTTGTGTTAAAGCGGTGCATTCGGATAACCGAATGAAATATAATAAAGGTGGAATGACAATAATGGGTATGTTTGAAGGTCTTTTCGGCAGCTACAGCAAACGTGAGCTTGCCAAAATCGAACCTATTAAGAATAAAGTTCTTGCTCTTGAAGAGGATTATGCCGCAATGTCGGAGGAAACTCTTAAATCGCAGACTAAAATTTTCAAGGATAGAATTGCAAATGGTGAAACTGTTGACGATGTTCTTCCTGAAGCTCTCGCTACTGTCCGTGAGGCGGCTTGGAGAGTTCTCGGCAAGAAGCCTTATCCTGTTCAGATCATAGGTGCTATCGTCCTTACTCAGGGCAGAATCGCCGAAATGAAAACAGGTGAAGGTAAAACACTTGTTGCCTGCTGTGCGGCTTACCTTAACGCTCTCCCCGGAAAAGGAGTTCACGTTGTAACGGTAAACGACTATCTCGCAAAATATCAGTCAGAGGAAATGGGTAAGGTTTTCCGTTACCTTGGTCTTACTATTGGCTGTGTGCTTCACGATCTTGATAACGATCAGCGTCGTGCGGCTTATAACTGTGATATCACTTATGGTACAAATAATGAGTTCGGATTTGACTATCTGCGTGATAATATGGTTCTTTATATGAAAGAAAAGGTTCAGAGAGGTCATGCTTTTGCTATTGTCGATGAGGTTGACTCAATTCTCATTGATGAGGCGAGAACTCCTCTTATTATCAGCGGTAAGGGTGATAAATCCACCGATTTGTATACAAAAGCAGATAAATTCGCAAAAACTCTCAAGGCTTATACCGTTGTTGAGATGGACGATAAGGTCGATCAGGAAGAAAATTCCGAAAACAGCGACTATATCATAGACGAAAAGGCAAAAACTGCTACAATTACACGTCAGGGTGTTAAAAAGGCTGAAAAATATTTCGGCATTGTTAATCTCTTTGACGCTGATAATTCCACGCTTCTCCATCATATCAATCAGGCTCTTAAGGCGAACGGCTGTATGAAAAATGACATTGACTACGTTGTCAAGGACGGCGAAGTCATTATCGTTGACGAGTTTACAGGCCGTCTTATGATGGGCAGACGTTTCAATGATGGTCTGCATCAGGCTATCGAGGCTAAGGAGGGCGTAAAGGTTGCTCACGAGTCAAAAACTCTCGCAAGCATTACCTTCCA
>CAYOAV010000024.1:5452-10573 GCA_964402055.1 uncultured Ruminococcus sp.
AGGAGGGCGTAAAGGTTGCTCACGAGTCAAAAACTCTCGCAAGCATTACCTTCCAAAATTACTTCAGACTTTATGACAAGCTCTCCGGTATGACTGGTACTGCTATAACCGAGCAGGAGGAATTCAAGGAGATATACAAGCTTGACGTTGTTGAGATACCGACAAACCGTCCTGTTCAGAGAATAGACCATTCAGATGTTATCTTCAAGACAGAGAACGGCAAATTCAAGGCGGCTATCCGTCAGATAAAGGAATGCCACGAAAAGGGACAGCCTGTACTTGTTGGTACGGTTTCAATCGAAAAATCAGAGAAGCTTTCTTCAATGCTTAAGCGTGAGGGTATCAAGCATAATGTCCTCAATGCAAAGCAGCATGAAAGAGAAGCTGAAATTGTCGCTCAGGCAGGTCAGTTCGGTGCGGTCACAATCGCTACCAATATGGCAGGACGAGGAACTGATATTATCCTCGGCGGTAACGCTGAATTCCTTGCAAAGGCTGATATGAAAAAAAGAGGTATGGAGGAGGATGTCATCAGCGAGGCTGTTAGCTATGCCGATACTGATGATGAGGCTATCCTTGAAGCAAGAAAAACATACCGTGAGCTTTATGCAAAATATGACGCAGAGGTAAAGGAAAAGGCTGAAAAGGTTAAGGAAGCCGGCGGTCTTTATATCCTCGGTACAGAGCGTCATGAATCAAGACGTATCGATAATCAGCTCCGTGGACGTTCAGGACGTCAGGGAGATGTCGGTGAGAGCCGTTTCTTCCTTTCCCTTGAAGACGATCTTATGCGTCTTTTCGGCGGTGACAGAATAACCTCTATGATGGATACCCTTAAGGTTGAAGAGGATATGCCTATCGAAACAAGAATGCTGACGAAGATAATCGAATCCTCACAGAAAAAGGTCGAGGGCAGAAACTTCGGCATCAGAAAGAATGTCCTTAACTATGACGATGTTATGTCTGCACAGCGTCAGATCATTTACAGCCAGAGAGAAAAGGTTCTCAGCGGTGAGGATATTCACGAATCCACGCTTAAGATGATAAGCGATATGATAAGCGAAACAGTTGATCAGTACCTTATTGACGACAGCGTTCACGATGACTGGAATCTTGCAGGCTTGCGTGACAGATTTATGGGTCTGTTCACGGTAAATGACGATTTCCGTTACACAACCGAGGAGCTTGCAGAGGTCACAAAGGATCAGATCAAGGAAAAGCTTACAACAAGAGCGCTTGATTTCTATAAATCCAAGGAAGAAAAAATCGGTTCAGACGTTCTTCGTGAGTTGGAGCGTGTAATTCTTCTTAAGGTCGTTGATATAAAGTGGATGGCTCATATCGACGATATGGACGAGCTTAGAAAGGGTATTTCCCTCCGTTCCTATGGTCAGAAGAACCCTGTTGTTGAATATCGTTTCGAGGGATTCGAGATGTTTGACGCTATGGTTGAGTCTATCCGTGAGGAAACTATCCGTCTGCTCTTTACAATTCAGCTGAATAACGGTGCGGTTCCGCAGAGAGAACGTGTTGCACAGCCTGCTCCGACTGGTGGAGATGGTTCTGTTGGCAATACTCCGAGAAAGGCTGAAAAGAAGATAGGCAGAAATGATCCTTGCCCTTGCGGAAGTGGAAAAAAATATAAGAATTGTTGCGGAAGTGGATTGAAGTAATGAAAGGGAACTCTTGGGAGGTATAAGTCAGATGGATCTCAAAAAAGAATGCAGAGAGGAGCTTACTCAAAGGATAATTCCTTTTTGGAACAAGCTCCGTGACGATGAAAACGGCGGATTTTATGGCTTTATGGATAACGGACTGAATGTTGATAAGTCAGCAGATAAGGGAGTTATCCTCAATTCAAGAATACTTTGGTTCTATTCAAGGGCATATGAGGCTTTGGAGGATCATATTCTTCTTGAAAATGCCGAGCATGCATTTGAATTTCTAAAAAATCATTGCTATGATAGCGAGAACGGCGGCGTTTATTATATGATGACGTTCGATGGCAAGCCTTCTGATGATATGAAGCATACCTATAATCAGGCTTTTGCTATCTATGCACTTTCATCATATTATATTGCAAGCGGCTCTAAGGAGGCTCTTGCACTTGCGTATGAGCTTTTCAACACTATCGAAACAAAGTGCGTTGATGAATACGGCTATGTTGAAGCATTTTCAAGAACGTGGGAGCCTGCTAAGAATGATGTTCTTTCCGAAAATGGAATTGACGCTGAAAAGACGATGAACAACGTTCTTCACCTTATTGAGGCTTATACTGTCCTTCTTGAAGCTGACGGAAACGAAAAGGTTCGTAAGCGTCTTATGTATCTGCTCGGAATTACCAAGAATAAGATTTTCGACAGTAAAAATGACAAGCTGCTTGTTTTCTTCGACAGGAAGATGAATGTTCTCGGTGATATTCATTCATATGGTCACGATATCGAGGCTACATGGCTTATTGATAGAGCCTGCGAGGTTATCGGTGACAGGGAGCTTGAAGCCGAATGGAGAAGTATAGATTTGCGAATTGCTGAAAATATCTATAATATTGCTTTTGTTGACGGTGCATTGAATAATGAGCGTGACGGAGAGCATATTGACGATAAGCGTGTATGGTGGGTTCAGGCTGAAACAGTAGTAGGCTTCACAAATGCATATATGCAGAGCGGCTGTGGAAAGTATCTTGAAGCGGCTGAAAAAACAATGGAATGGATAAAAAAATATCAGATCGATACCCGTGAAAATTCCGAATGGTGGGGCGAGGTTGAGCATAGCGGAAAGCCGATGGAAACTGTTGCAATGGTTAATCCATGGAAATGCCCATACCATAATGGAAGAATGTGTCTTGAGATAATGAACAGAAATTTCTGACAATAAAGGCAAAAAAGGGGAGGACTTACATAATGTCTGTTGTAAATGTAATGGAAAATATCATCGTGGAGAAGCTGGATTTTCAGCTAAAGGAATATGACTGCTGTAAATGTGCGGAATGCAGGCAGGATATGCTTGCATATGCGTTGAATATAATTCCGCCGAAGTATGTAAACTCTGCAAAGGGGGAGCTTTTCGGCAGGATTGACAGCAGTAAGCTTCAGAATGCTGTTGATATTGACATAGCAATTGCAAAGGCTATAAGCGTTGTAAGTGCGTCACCGAATCATCATAAAAAATAATAAAAACACGGTTTGCGAAATTGATGCAAACCGTGTTTTTTTAATTTCCCAGTCTTCCTGGGAGAAGCGTTATTTTTCGTTCAAGGACTGCTTTTTTATAATCCTCGATGGATTTTATCGGTGCTTCCGTGAGGATTCCGCCGCCGAAATATCTGTCGTTTACATCGTGCGAATCAGAGCCTGCCGTTTGAGGAAGATCATACCATTCAGCGTAAAGCTTTGCACGTTCGTTAAACTCCTTTGGATAATGTGACGCATTGATAACTTCAACAGCGTCAATATTATGTGGGCAGAGCGTGAACCATTTTATATAATCATAATCACGGAAAGGGTGTGCGTGGACAACAAAACCGCCGCAGCTTCTTACATAATCGAGAAAATCTGATATTTCACATTCTCTGTCAAGAATATTTCCGTTTTCAATGAGCCATTGCTTATCTATTCCGTAAAGGAGGAAATCTGCACCATGGAATGTGTATTCTACCCCGAAAAACACGTCCAGACCGATTTTATCGCCGACTTCCTTGGCATTTTCATATCCCTTGCAGTAAAGTTCAATTCTTTTTCTCCAAGGGAGGTCACGGGGAACTGCTGAATTTCCGTTAAAGAAATGGTCGGTCACGAAAATTCCGTCATAACCCTCGTCCTTGTATTTTTTTGCCATTTCTGCACCCGTGGACTGCCCACAGCCGCTTGCTTCGGAGGTGTGCATATGAGTTTCATATTTAAACATTTCAGCAGTCCTTTCCGCAAAGCTCGGCAATAGCGTTTGCATATATTTTTGCGTTCAGAAGCAGGCTTTCCTCAGTGATAAATTCATCTGCACCGTGCATATTGTTTTCATCGCCTGGAAATTCCGCACCGAATGCTACACCGTTGGGCGTTTCATGGACATAAGTCCCGCCGCCGATAGCGATAGGCTCGCCCTTTTCACCTGTAACGTCCTCATAAACCTTTAGGAGCGTCTGTACAAAATCGCTGTCGGAGGGAACGCAGTGAGGTTCACTCTGCATAATTGGTTCAACAGTAATATTTCCAGCTTTTTGGTTCAGTTTATTCAATATTCCCTCACAGCTTTCACAGGTCGGGAATCGGATATCCTGCATACATACAAGCTTACCGTCTGTTACTTCTGCCATACTAAGGACTGTCGTTGCCGCACCTGATTCACTGTCGGAGCATTTGATTCCGCAGTTTTCTCCATCTGTTTCGCCGAATGGGAAAAGCTCTGAAAATGCTTTAGCTTCTTCAATTCCGCATTTTGCAAGTACTTCAAGCAGAGCTGTAAGAGCGTTTATGCCAAGCTCGGGAGTTGAAGCGTGAGCGCTCTTGCCATAGGCGGTTATTTCGCATATGCCGTTTTCCGTGGTAATCTCAAACTCTGCTGAATGTCCAGCGACAGCGTTTTTCAATTCTTCTGCAACAGCTGTTTTTAAGTCTTCTGCGGAGATTTTCACCCTTGCAGAAGCCTTTTCGGGAACGGCATTCACCATTGCACCGCCGCTTATTGAAACGAGCTTATCCCCAAGCTTATGTGAAAGCCTGATTCGGAGCATACCCTTTTCTATGTTTATTACAGGGTAAGAACCATCGGGAGTGAAAAGAAGCGGTGGGAAGCTATGCTTTTTTTGATAATATTCCATATCAGCCGAGCCGTTTTCCTCGTTACTGCCGAGTATAAGACGTACATTCTTATCGGCAAATCCAAGCTCCTTTACGCAACGCATCGCATACAAAGCGGCAATTGCAGGCCCCTTATCGTCAATAGCACCTCTGCCGAAGAGCTTGCCGTTTTCAGCTGTCAGCTCAAAGGGAGGCTTAGTCCAGCCGTTTCCCTCGGGAACGACATCAAGGTGACAAAGTATGCCGAGATGCTGCTCCTTATTCTCGAATAAATCGGCAGAAATGGCGTAATTATCGCAATTTTCTGTAAAAAAGCCGTATTTTT
>CAYOAV010000024.1:10673-25262 GCA_964402055.1 uncultured Ruminococcus sp.
ACGTTAGCGTTGGTAGCAAGCTGTATTGCAATTACCGCACATATAGCTATAACAACGATAAAGCAAATCAGAGTTTCAAAGTAATTATCCGGCTTTTGCTCGGTATTAAGTGCAAAATTCACGCAGGTATAGACGATATAAACTGTTTCCGCTGAGAAAAACAGGCAGGAGAAGGTTCTGAAAAATCTCGCCTTTAACAGCATAAGCAGAGAAAAAATAACTCCGCCCATTGCGATATAGCCTGTAAACTTAAGGTCATCGGAATTGAGCCTTGTATTCAGGATAAGAGCCGCAATAATTCCGCCAATTGCCATTACAACAAGTGACAAAAGACCTCTTTTAGCTTTTTTCACCTTTTGCTCGTGCATAAGGCTTTTATAAAGCTCGGCACTATTTTTCTTGTTAATGCCCTTCGGACGGGAATCTATTTCCTTTTGCAGACGTTCCTTTATGAGCAACTTTTCATCACGGTCAAGAGCCTCCTGCGAGGAAAAGCTATCCTTCTTTTTCAGCGGAGCAGTCGGGAAATATTCATCGGACATTTCCTCAACCTTTGGCTTGCTTCCGAGTGAGAGAGCGAGGTCGTCAAGCTCTTTTTGTCTGAGCTTGCTGTTACGTTCCTCCTGCTTATAATTATAACCCATATCGCTTATCATATTCTCGGTGATTTTAACGTCCTCAAGATTATGATATGCTTCAGCTTCGGAACGGACAGCGGCTTTTGCTTTTTCTATACGTTCCTGTTCTTCATTTTCCTTTATAAGCTCTTCGACGGTTTTGCCCTGATAATAGCCGTTATCGGCTGGCGCAGACTGAACCTCTTCTGCATATGATGGCACTTCATTTTCAGGAATGTTTTCCGTGCCTTCTTCCGATTTTTTCTGTTCAGCCTTTTTTGCATCGGCAAGAGCGTCAAGATTTCCGCCGGCCTTTTGCAAATCACGTTCAAACCGTGGAACATAGCCGCTATCGCCCGATGTTGAATCACCTATCGGGTCGAAAATATCATTGAGATTGTTTTCCATAAGATCATCTCCGTTTATTCAGATAAAGCGATTGCTTCGGGGAAGATGCTTGATGAGCTTTCCTGGAGGAATGTTGTGTTTACATAGCCTTGAATTGTAGCACCGTCAAGAACGGTAATAGTTGAAGCTGTGATATTTCCGAGGATAACTGCGTCCGTTTTGAACTCCGCCTTTCCTCCGACATCGACATTGCCCTTGATTTTGCCGTTAAGGTCAAGATACTGTGCGGAAATATCGCCGAGGATAAGGCTATCTCTGTCCATTTGCACCTGACCCTTGGAAACTATGTTGCCCTGCATTGAAGCACCCGACATCACCGAGTTATTGCACTCGATATCGCCGACTACCTTGCCTGTTACGTTTATATTTTTAGTGATCTTGACATCGCCCTTAACGCTTCCGTCTATATTTATGTTTGCAAACGAGCGGATATTTCCGTCAATAATAGTATTTCTTGAAATTACGGTTGTTTCTTCTGTTTCATAGTATGGAGAATCGGGTTCATTTCCTCTGAATGATGACGAACGTGGAGGCCTTGGTGGAGTTGGGGGAACTGAACCGCCGCCGAATGAGGCTTGTGAACCGAAATTACCAAATTGCTGTGGTGATGAAGAATTTCCATATGAGCCGTTTCCGAAATTCTGACCCGAACCGTATGAGCCGCTATAAGCGTTATTCTGCGGAGCTTCCTGACGAGCCGCCGCACCGCTCTGCCGTGCAAACTGGGAATATTGAGCGAACGGACTTACGCCCTCTGCATCATTTCCGACAGGTGCAGGCTCTTCCACAGGCCTTGCCGCCGCAGGTGAGATATCGGGAGAACCAAAGCTTTCATTTGCTTTAGCTGCAGCAGCTTCTTCGATAAGCTTTTCAGCTGCTGAAACAGGCTGTGGCTGCACTTCGGCAGGAGCTTCCGCATTTGCAAGAGCTTCCTTAAAATCAGGCTCTGTAAAGCGTTCCTTTGTGGTAGGTTCAAGATAGCTGTCAAGCTCGGTTCTTTTTTTCTCGGTTTTATCTTCGGGAGCGGTCTGTTTTCCGATTACTCCCTCCTTGTGGAGAACCTCCCTCAGGGCTTGGTTAAAATTATCTTTAAGGCTCATTTCAACATTCCTTTCTGAACTTCCTCGGGCGGCTTTTTACCGCTGTATATTTCCCAGACTTTACAGGGATCAGTCTACATAAGAAAAGGTTATCGGCTTGACGGAGTTATCAAGCTGATCAAAGCTATAGCCATCATTTTTGAGGGCGATTATGATATCCTCAACTGTATTGACGGTAAGCTGTTTATCGGCACTGTCGTGAAGAAGGACAATTGCCCTGCCCGAAGAATTATTTTCAATGCCGTTAAGAACATTATTATAAATACTTGTCCAGGTTGCGTGTGTGGTAGCGTCCTCACCGCTTACATTCCAGTCATAATATGTAAAGCCTCTGCGTGTGACCTCGGCGATGAGCTGTGGATAAATAAGGCGGTTATAATTATTGATGCTGCCGCCAGCAAATCGGATTATCTGCGGCTTTACGCCTGTTGCGTTGCTTACGCATTCATAGGTATTATTCAAATCCTCAAGGAAGCTTTCAACGCTTTGATATATTTCGTTATATTCATGGGATATTGAGTGTATTCCTATGGTATGGCCTGCATCTGCGACTGCTTTCATAATATCCTTTGAACGCTCGCTTTCGCCGCCCGACATAAAGAAAGTAGCCTTTATATCGTATTTTTCAAGGATATACAAAATATCAAGTGTATTTTCGGATGGACCATCGTCAAAGGTGAGATAAATTGTATTTTCCTTTTCGACAAATTCCTCGGCAGGCTCTGCATAAAGCTCGGGATAGAGGAGGGTATATTCATTCGCTGTAGTTCCTGCTCCGCTTCCTGTATCCTCTGCTTCGGGGACGAATTTATCGGGATTTTCGGCGATATATCTTTCAGCAAAGTCATTCGCCGCTTCGGTTTCGTTTTCTGAAAGAAAATCGAAAATATCCTTAGCGGTATAGCCATCAGAAGCCATATGCAGATAATACTCTTCAAGAGTGGTGCTGTCCGTTCGCCATTCGTTGGATATAGTATTCTGCACAAGCTCGCTGTTTTCCTTTTTTAAGTTATAGTATTTAAAGCCGAATATAGCCGCACAGCCTATGATAATTGCTATCACAAGAACAATTACGGTATATATAAGGTGCTTAAAGAATTTTACACTTCCGAAATACATAGCTGTGGTTATTCTCCTATTGCCGTATATACGACAGAATTAAATATCAGTCAAAAAACAAAGTCGCTGATACTCTTTATAATAATACACCATTTTCCGCTCATTGTCAACACCGTATTTGACAAAATAAGCCGCCGAAAATGAGCATAATTGCCCATTTTATACTAATCTTTAAACTGAAAACGTACAAAAATCAAACAAAAGCTTGAAAAGTTTTAACTTTTTTATGTGGCTTTTGTGCAGATTTTTTGTCTACGCTTTGATTAAAGATCAGTATTTTACATTTACGTCAAAAAACCGCCGTATTTTTGCTATGCAAAGGATAAACGGCGGTTAATTTTTATTCAAAATCCGAGATATTTACAAGTGGAATTTCGGGCAAGGGTTCGGGATTATCCTTTATTTCCTTTCCTTTGGCCACAAGATAATCGGTAAATTCGGGTGATATCTTATAATTCATAGCATCGGTTATTTTGTCAAGAGCCTTATCGGGCTCGCCAAGGGCATAACAGACCTCTGCACAGACGGCTGTACTTAAAGCACGGTGCATCGGCATTTTATGCGGCATTGTATGCTTCATATGAGTATGGAGCAGAGCGTCAGCCGCTTTAAGTGTTTCTGCGGCAATTTCACGTTCGGCAAATTTAAGCTCACATAACGCTCTTATCGACATTGTAAAATAATCTGCTGTGACATTTTCTGTATATTGCTTTGCGTGACTGTAAAGATTTTCCATACTGTCACGATCCTTTTTCACATAATAGTAAAGCAGTGCCGTGGAAAAATAATAAGCTGCATCGGAATAATTGCCAGTTGAATTTGCAATATCTGTAACGCTGATAGCGTCAACACGGTCAAGCTGTTCCTTTGCACGGCGGAGATTACCTGTAACAATGGCTGTAAGAGCCAGTTCCGAGCATACCTTTGTGCGGATATTGCCTCTGCAGGAAAGATTAAGTATTTCGATATATTCACGTCCGATTCCGCTTTTTGCCGCCGCCTTATCAAGCTGTGAACGCATTTTCTTTTCGGGACGCTTGGTGATGATCGCACTTAAAAAATGAGCGCCGACAGCAAGGATGAGCGAGCCACTGAGAAGTATCGGGATAAATATTTTCATATTCAGCCCCGAAGCTCCTGAAACGGAGAAAAATCCCAGCAGGATATTTATGCTGAAGCCAATGCAGCAGCCCATTATAAGAAATATGCCAAGCCATACGCTGACTGATTTTGCGAACATCTGAACTCTTGCCTTAAGGTTCATTCTCCGTTCCTCCCCTTTAAAAAATTACGCTGTAAGAGCCTTTCTCATCTCGTTGATAAGCTCTTCTATATCGCTGTCGTTATATTTTGCACCGCTCCATATTTCGTGAGCGACTACTGCCTGCCATACAAGCATTGACATACCGCCGATAGCCTTTATGCCGTTTTCCTCGGCAATTTTCATAAGCTTTGTTTTATCGGGATTATAAATAACCTCGAAAACGCAGGCACAATGCTTTATTATTTCATCGGAAACAGGGCAGTTATCGGTTTTCGGGAACATTCCCACAGGAGTTGCGTTTATGAGCAGGTCAAAATCGCCCTCGATCTGCTCTGCATAGATATATCTGAAACGTGAGAGAACGTCCTTATGATCCTGATTTTCAAGCTCATGGATAACAGCTTCTGCGGTATCCTCGAAGCCTTTGAGGACAACTACCGTCAGGTCTGCACCGTGGAGAAGAGCTTCAATTGCCATCATTCTGCCAACTCCGCCGCAGCCTATCTGGAGAACCCTGCCGTCAAGCTTGCCGCCGCCGGCTTCCAAAGCACGAAGAAAGCCATAGCAGTCGGTATTATAGCCGATATTTTTTCCGTCACGGTTCACAACGCAGTTCACGGAATTATAACGCTTTGCGGATTCGTCCAGCTCGTCAATATATTTTATTATATCGACCTTGAAAGGAATTGTGATATTATATCCGCCGAGTGAATTAAGATAGGTTGATTTTTCCGCAAGGTCATTCGGTTCAATTTCGCATATTTCGTATTCTGTGTCAGCTTTTCCCTCTAATTCAAAAAGCTTCTTATGAATAGGAGGGGACATTGTATGTTTGAGGGGATAGCCTAAAATTGCATATTTTTCCATTTTTATCATTCCTTTTATTAATCTCATCGAGCTTATGGTCAATTCTGTAGGGGAGGGGTTTCCGTCCCGATTTTTTTAATTTATTTAAGTATTTCAAGAGCCTTTTCAAGCGTTTTTACGTTCTCAACATTGACTGCATTGACATCCTTAAGAGTTTTCTTGACAAGACCTGTAAGAACCTTGTTCGGTCCAAGCTCAACAAAGCTTTCGTAGCCCTGTTCCTTCATAATTGCAAGCTCGGAGGTGAATTTTACTGGCGAAACGATATGCTTTGCAAGCTTTTCAGGCATATTGTCGAAATCGGGCATTTCAGCACCGTAAAGGTTGGAGAAAAATGTCACATTCGGCTGATTGAAGGTGATATTCATTTTCTTAAGCTCTGCCTCAAATTCATCTGCGGCTGGCTGCATAAGCTTTGAATGGAAAGCGGCGGCAACCTTGAGCTTTATCGTTTTTGCACCTATTTCCGCAAATTTTGCGATAGCCTCGTCAACTGCTTCGGGTTCGCCTGCGATAACGGTCTGAACGGCGGAATTATAGTTCACGGGTGTAACATAGCCGCTGACGGAAGAGCATATCTTTTCGATATCCTCGGGCGACTGACCCATAACGGCACACATAACGCCGTGCTGATTTTCGGCCGCCTTCTGCATTGCCGAGGCTCTTGCTTTTATCACACGGAAGCCGTCCTCAAAGGAAAGCACTCCCGAAGCGACCATTGCGGCATATTCACCGAGGGAATGACCTGCAACTGCGGAAAATTCGATTCCGTTCTTTTTCATACATTCAAATGCGGCAAGAGATGCCATCATAATGGCAGGCTGTGAAATAACGGTCTGTGCAAGCTCATCCTCGGGGGCATTCCACGACTTATCGGCAAGATCAAAGCCGAGTATTTCGCTTGCATTGTCATACATTCCCTTTATTTCGGGATAAGCATCGCAAAGCTCCTTGCCCATACCCTGATATTGCGAACCCTGACCTGAAAATAAGAATACATTTTTTGTTTTGCTCATTATTGATAAACTCCTTTACTTGTTTTTGATTTTAAGTCATATTCCGACTGGGATTGCTATAGTCGGCTCTTTCGGAAAATGCTTTTAAATAAAATTAGTGATTTAACTTGACAAAGCCAAAGAAAAATATTACAATATATAGTGAATGATTATGATTTAGGGATAGATTTCCTATGCAATATGCACTAAAATGATATTTTTCGCCCGATCATTAATTCAGTATAACATAAATTTTATAAAAATTCAATACGGAGGTAAAAAAATTGTTTGGAATTAATATTCTCGGTACAGGCTCTTATTCTCCCTCGGTGAAGGTCACGAATGATGATATGTCCAGAATCGTTGAAACCAATGATGAATGGATATCTACAAGAACGGGTATAAAAAGCCGTTTCCTCAATGATGGCGAGGCTTGCTGGGAAATGGGTGCTTCTGCGGCTGGCAAGGCGATAGAAGCGGCTGGCATTTCCCCCGAAGAAATAGGACTTGTTATCGGTACGACAGTAACCCCCGATTTCTATACCCCCTCGCTTGCAAGTCTTGTTCAGAATGCTGTCGGAGCTGTCAATGCGGCGGCTTTCGATCTTGGTGCGGCTTGCTCGGGCTTTGCTTATGCTGTTGATGCGGCAAGAAGATATATGCAGACGGACGATACATTAAAATATGTGCTGGTTGTTTCCTCGGAGATACTTTCACGCTTCGTTGATTTCACCGACCGTGCAACCTGTGTTCTTTTTGGCGATGGTGCAGGTGCTGTTGTGCTTGAACGTTCTGATAAGACCTTTACAAGCTTCATCGGTTCGGACGGAAGCGGTGCGAAATTCCTTTATGCGAAGCATCTTTTTGGCAAGCACCCATTCCGTACTACTGAAGCTGACAGCTATGGTGCTGATTTCACCAAGGAGGACGAGTTCCTTTATCAGGACGGTAAGGAAGTCTATAAATTCGCAACAAAGGCTTTGCCGAATGCGGCTCAGAATGCGGCTGATAAGATAGGACTTGATGTTTCTACGATAGATTGGTTCGTTCCGCATCAGGCGAATGTCAGAATTATAGAAACAGCGGCTAAAAACCTCGGTGTTTCAATGGATAAATTCATTATTTCGCTCGATACCCACGGAAATACCTCCAGTGCGTCCATTCCGACAGCATTTGACGAGGCTGTCCGTTCGGGTAAGATAAAAAGGGGCGACAGAATATGCTTTGTAGGCTTCGGAGCAGGTCTTACAAGTGCGGCTGTCATATTTGATTATTAAGGAAGGCAGGCAATAATTATGGCAAAAACCGCTATTATCACAGGCTCGGCAAGAGGAATCGGTGCGGCTATCGCTCTCCGTCTTGCAAAGGACGGCTACAACATCGCCCTTAACGATATAAACGAGGGTATGTTTGAAAATAATGATATTATGGATAAAATAAAGGCTTTCGGAGTTGAATGTGAAAAATTCGTATGCGATGTTTCAAGTCATTCCGAATGTGAAAATATGGTAAAGGCTGTCAAGGAACGCTTCGGCACGATCGACTGCCTTGTAAATAACGCAGGCATCACAAGAGATGGTCTTATGGCAAGAATGCCCGAGGAGCAGTACGACCTTGTTATTGCTGTAAATCAGAAAAGCGTTTTCAATATGACTAAATTCGCAGGAAATGTTATGATGCGTCAGAGAGCAGGTAAGATAATCAACCTTGCCTCTGTTGCAGGTCTTTACGGTAATCCCGGTCAGATCAACTATTCCGCTTCAAAGGGTGCTATAATCGCTATGACAAAGACTGCCGCTAAGGAGCTTGGCTCAAGAGGAGTTAATGTCAACGCAGTTGCTCCAGGATTTATTAAAACACCTATGACTGATAAGCTTACAGATGAACAGCGTAATAAAATGCTTGAACAGATCGCTATGAAGCGTTACGGCGAGGTCGAGGAAATAGCAGGAGTTGTTTCGTTCCTTGCTTCCGATGATTCATCGTATGTAACGGGACAGGTAATCGAAATATCGGGCGGACTTATGATGTAAGAAAAGGAGTGCTTTATGAGAAGAGTTGTTATAACAGGAATGGGCACAGTAAATCCTCTTGGAAAAAATGTTGAGGAATACTGGGCAAATATCAAGGCTAACAAAAACGGTCTTTCCTTTGTGGATCAGTTCGACGCAAGCGATTTTGATGTAAAGATCGTTGGAGCTGTAAAGGATTTTGACTGTTCGGAATATATCGAGAAAAAAGAAGCCAAGAGAATGGATCGATTTACGCAGTTCGCTGTATGCTCCGCTATGGAGGCACTCAAAAATGCAGGAACAGACCTTAAGGATCTTGATCCGTTCAGAGTTGGTGTGCTTGTCGGAGTTGGTATCGGCGGACTTAATCTTACCGAGGAAGAGGTAACTAAGTTCAATACGAAGCCCGATAAGGTTTCCGTTTTCTTTATCCCCATGATGATAGGCAATATGGCGGCAGGCACAGTTGCAATGCGTACAGGCTTCAAGGGTGATAATTTCTGTACAACTACAGCCTGTTCCTCTGCAACTCACGCTATCGGCGAGGCTTTCCGCAAGATAAAGGACGGCTACCTTGATGCGGCTTTGTGCGGCGGCTCGGAGGCTTGTATTTCACGCTTTGCACTTTCAGGCTTCAACAATATGCACGCTCTTTCAAGAGCAGCTGAGCTTGATAAGGCTTCAACTCCGTTCGACCTTAACCGTCAGGGCTTTGTCCTCGGCGAGGGTTCGGGTATGCTCGTTCTTGAAGAGCTTGAACACGCTAAGGCAAGAGGTGCGAATATTATCGCAGAAATCGCAGGTTATGGTGCAACAGGTGACGCTTACCATATGACAAGTCCGTCACCAACAGGCGAGGCTGCCGCTTACGCAATGAAGCACGCATATGAAGAAGCTGGTCTTAAACCAGAAGAAGTGAACTATATAAACGCTCACGGAACATCGACAGGTCTTAACGATAAGTATGAAACAACCGCTATAAAGCTCGCTCTCGGTGAAGATGCCGCAAGAAAGACTGTTATCAACTCAACAAAATCAATGACAGGTCATCTTTTAGGTGCGGCAGGTGCTGTTGAGGCTATCGTTACCGCTCTTTCCGTCAAGGAAGGCTTCGTTCATAAGACCCTCGGCTTCACAACTCCCGACCCTGAATGTGATCTTGATTATGCTGTTGACGGAAACAGAAGCGTTGATATCAAGGGTGCATTGTCAAATTCCCTTGGCTTCGGCGGTCATAATGCTACTATCTGTCTGAAAAAATATACCGACTAAGGAGCATAGCTATGGAAATAAATTTTGATATTGATATAAAAACTATCGAAAGGCTTGCTGATATAGTAACAAGCAAGGAGCTTGGCGAGATAACTATTTCCGACGGAAGTCAGAGTATAACGGTCAAGGGCAGAAGATGTCCTCCACCGCCTCCAATGCCGCCTATGGGTATGCCTGTTCAGCATGATATGATGCCAGCAACGATGAATGCCGCAGCCGCAGGTGCTGTACCGACAGTAGAGGCGCAGAATGCTGTTTGCGGAAATGTTGTAAAGGCTCCGATAGTAGGTACTTTCTATGCCGCTCCAGACCCGAACAAGCCGCCCTTTGCAGAGGTTGGCAAGCACGTTAAAAAGGGCGATGTGCTTATGATAATCGAATCAATGAAGCTTATGAATGAAATAACAAGCGAATATGACGGCGTTGTTAAGCAAATTCTTGTGAAGAACGGTGAGGCTGTTGATTACGACCAGCCTGTTATGATAATCGAATAAGAGGTGCAGTATGGCTGTAATGAATAAAGAGCAGATAATGGAGATAATTCCGCACAGAGATCCATTTATGCTCATAGATACTATCGAAGAGATCGAATACGGCAAAAGAGCTGTTGCAACTAAGTATATGTCCCCCGAGGAATTTTGGTTCAAGGGTCATTTCCCTGAATATCCTGTTGTTCCGGGTGTGCTTATGCTTGAAATGTGCGCTCAGGCAGGTGCTGTTGCGTTGCTCGGACTGCCCGAAAATAAGGGTAAGATAGGCTTTTTCGGCGGAATTAAGGAAGCTAAATTTCGCAGACAGGTCGTTCCTGGTGACACGCTCCGCATCGAGGTTGAGATAATCAAGGTAAAAGGCCCTGTCGGTGTTGGAAAATGCACAGCGACTGTAAACGGCGAAAAGGCTGTTTCGGCAGAGATATCTTTTGCAATCAAGTAATTATCCCCGAAAGGATCTTCTATTATGTTCAATAAAGTTCTTATCGCCAACAGGGGCGAAATAGCCGTAAGAATAATCCGTGCCTGCCGTGAATTGGGCGTAAAAACGGTAGCGGTATGCTCAACTGCGGATAAATCGGCTCTCCATGCGAGAATTGCCGATGAAGCGGTATGCATAGGCCCTGCCGCAACAAAGGACAGCTACCTTAACGAAAAGGCTATATTTGCGGCTTGCGAAATAACAGGTGCTGACGCTATTCACCCCGGATTCGGGTTCCTTTCGGAGAATGCGGCTTTTGCAAGGAACTGCGAAAAATGCGGTATAAATTTCATTGGCCCCGCTCCCGAATCAATAGAAATGCTCGGCGATAAAGCCGCCGCAAAAAAGGCTATGAAGCAGGCAGGAGTGCCTGTTATCCCAGGTTCGGACGGAGCTGTTCCCTCTATGGAGGAGGCAAAGCGTCTTGCCGCAGAGGAAATCGGATTTCCGCTTATGGTAAAGGCTTCGGCTGGCGGCGGCGGCAGAGGAATACGTCTTGTAGAGCGTATTGAGGATCTGGAGGACGCTGTAAATGCGGCAAAGCAGGAGGCTTTGAGCTACTTCGGCGATGACAGCATTTATATGGAAAAATTCATTGTCGATCCTAAGCATATCGAATTTCAGATACTTGCTGATAAGCACGGAAATATCGTTCATCTCGGTGAGCGTGACTGCTCTATGCAGAGAAGGAATCAGAAGGTGCTTGAGGAAACTCCGTCCGTGATAATGACTCCTGAATTGCGTGAAAAAATGGGGAATGCGGCTGTTTCTGCGGCTAAGGTATGCAAATATTTCAACGCAGGTACGATAGAATTTCTCGTTGATAAGGACGGCAGCTTCTATTTTATGGAAATGAATACAAGAATACAGGTTGAACACCCTATCACAGAGGCTATAACAGGCATCGACCTTGTAAAGGCACAGATGAAAATTGCCGCAGGCGAGGAATTGCCCTATAAGCAAAGCGATATTGAGTTCAGAGGTCATTCTATCGAATGCAGAATAAATGCAGAATCACCCGAGCTTGATTTCCGTCCAAGCCCAGGCAAAATATCCTCGCTTTATACCCCAGGAGGCCCTGGAATAAGAGTTGACAGTGCGGCATATCAGGGATATACTATTTCCCCATACTATGACAGTATGATAGCAAAGCTTATCGTTCACGCTCCGACAAGGGAAGAAGCTATTGCAAAGATGAAATGGGCGCTTTCCGAGTTTATCGTTGAGGGCGTTGATACAAATATAGATTTCCAGCTCGGACTTATCCGTGACCCTGTTTTTGAATCGGGAAAATATGATATAGGCTATCTTGGAAGAAAAATGAGCAAGTGATATCATTTGCTTTAAGGAGGGGGATTTTGTGGCACATAACAGATGTCCGCTATGCGGAGGTAAATTACTGCACGGCGAATGTATTGAATGCGGATACAGACTGCCCGATGAAGAAAGGCTTTCTGCTCCGTATAATCTTGACCCCGAGGATGACAGACCTGATGCATTTGAGCCGTTGCCTGAAAAATATACTATGCCAAAGGTGGATGCTGCGGTCACTTATGCCGAGCCTGAAAGGAATATCCCCGAAATAAAGCCTGCTCCGAAGGTTAATTTACCCCAAAAGCAGAGCGGCTGGCAGAATCCTTACGGAAATAAGTCGCCCAAGGTTCAACAGGGTAATAATAATCAGAAATGGCAGAATCCGTTCAGCGGAAACCCTGCTGAAAATAAGGAAAATGCGGCTAAACTCCTGTTCGGATTTATAATATTTCTTGCCTTTATCGGATTGTTTACACCTGTGGCATGGTTTGTTGCCATAATTTCTATGTGGGGCGGCAGGAAAATACTTTCAAGGAAGCAATGCCAGATACTTGGCGTGATATTGGTTGTTGAAATGTATATTTTGAAATATTTGCGAAGAATATTCTCCTGAAATTAATAAAATACAAAGGAGTGAATATAAAGTGCTGGAAGATTTACTTGACGTTGTAAAGCTAAGATTCAACGTCACTCCGTCAGCTGACGAAAACGGCGGCACGCAGAGCGTAGAAAAGGAAAATTCCGTTGAAATTCCCAAGGATCTTGCCTTTAAATGCCCACGCTGTCTTAATATGATTATGACTGACGAGCTTGTGAAGAATTTAAAGGTATGCCCTGAATGCGGTTATCATTCAAGAATATCCTCCGAGGAAAGGCTTAATCTTACCATAGATAAGGGAAGTCTTATTGAGTTTGACAAGGATATGACAAGCAAAAATCCGATAGATTTCCCCGATTATGATGCAAAGCAAGAGGCACTTCGTGAAAAAACAGGTCTTAAGGACGCTGTTATCACGGGGGAATGCAAAATCAGAGGTATCCGTTGTGTTATAGGCGTGATGGATTCACGGTATATGATGGCTTCAATGGGAAGTGTTGTCGGAGAGAAGATAACAAGAGCATTTGAATATGCCGCAGAGAATAAGCTGCCAGTGATAATGTTCACCGCTTCGGGTGGTGCAAGAATGCAGGAGGGTATCGTTTCCCTTATGCAGATGGCAAAGACAAGCGGTGCTGTAGGCAGGCTTTCCGAGGCTGGGCAGCTTTATATCGCTGTTATGACAGATCCGACTACGGGCGGTGTTACGGCTTCTTTCGCTTCGCTCGGTGATATTATTATCGCAGAGCCTAAGGTCGTTATCGGCTTTGCGGGAAGAAGAGTTATCGAGGGTACTATAAAGCAAAGGCTTCCCGATGATTTTCAGACTGCTGAATTTATGCTGGAGCATGGCTTTGTCGATATGATAGCGGAAAGAAAAACAATGAGAAGAACTCTTGCACATATCCTGAAGCTCAATGGCTACAAACCCGAGGAGGTAAAAAATGGGAACTAAGCTTACACCTCCCGAAAAGCTCGACCTTATAAGGGATACTCACCGACCAACTGTCCGTGATTATATCCCGATGATATTCGATGAGTTTATCGAGCTTCACGGTGACAGATATTACGGCGATGACAGAGCTATAATCGGCGGTCTTGCTTCGATAAAGGGAATAGCTGTTACGGTTATTGCCGAGGTCAAGGGCAGAAATCTTAACGAGAATAAGGAATCGAATTTCGCTATGCCGCACCCAGAGGGCTACAGAAAGGCTCTCCGTCTTGCAAAGCAGGCGGAAAAATTCCACCGACCTGTTGTATGCTTTATAGATACTCCTGGTGCTTTCTGCGGAGTTGAAGCGGAGAACCGTGGTCAGGGCGAGGCTATCGCAAGGAATATAATGGAATTTATGTCGCTCAAAACACCTGTTATTTCAATCGTCCTCGGCGAGGGCGGAAGCGGCGGAGCTTTGGCTCTCGGCGTTTGTGATAGATTAGCTGTGCTTGAAAATTCAATTTATTCGGTAATTTCACCAAGAGGCTTTGCTTCTATACTCTGGAAGGACGGCGGAAGAGAGCGTGAAGCCGCTTCTATAATGAAAATAACTGCGGAGGATATGCTTGAGCTTGGCGTTGCGGAGGAGATAATATGCGAGCCTGAGGGCGGTGCACAAGCCTCTCTAAGCGAAACTGCCGAAAATATCTCGGAATTTTTGTTGAAAACGCTGAAAGAAAAAATGGCAATAGATATTGACGTTTTGCTAAATGAACGATATACTAAATTTAGAAAAATCGGCGAGTTTGAAGAAAACCGAATATAACGGACATATTCCGCCTGAATTTCGGCGGCAAAGTCCTTTATATAAATACGGCTTGATAAAAAGCCTTTTAAAAAATATATTATGGAGGAAACTAAAAATGGTATTTGATAAGGTAAAGGAACTTATAATCGATCAGCTCGATGTTGATGAGGACAGCGTTACAGCAAGCGCTAACATTCAGGATGATCTCGGTGCAGATTCTCTCGACGTTGTTGACCTCGTTATGAGCCTTGAAGAAGAATTTGATATTGAAATTCCTGATGAAGCAGTTGAGAACATCAAGACTGTTGA
>CAYOAV010000025.1:0-12007 GCA_964402055.1 uncultured Ruminococcus sp.
ATTTCGGGTGCGGGGCAAGCAGAAAATTCAGGAGTTAATTGGGGGAGCAATATTAATAAGAAGCATTTGTTCAGAGATATACATGATAAAAATAGTAATGAATTAGAGGTTTTTTATCTTAAAGCTTTAAATGGCAAGCTTCATGAAAAAGATATTGCTTTTAAAAATGATGGAACAACAGAGCAAAAAATGAGAGTGCTGTTGCAAACACTAACAATCTCGAAATCAATAAAAATGTATGGAGATTTCGTTGATAATAGAGTTAAATTGAAAACAGAAAAGGTTGCTGGAGGAACAAATTCATTTTTAGGTTTTGTTAAAAGCAACGATTTTTATATTCCTTAGCTCCGCAAAATACTTATTGGAGGAATAAAGTTGATAATATATTTTGATAATTTGCAGAATATGGAAATAGGCGAAAGAGCCTGTGCGTTTGCAAGGGAAATGAAAAGCACGAAAAACGCGGAATTTGACGGTGAAAAGCTCACGATAGATTTAGTTGAGGGGGCTAATGAAAATGTGGTAAAAACTGCGGTTATCGGTTTTATAGGCTCGCTCGACAGGACGGTTATGGTTTCAGATAAGGAATTTGAAAAGAAACAGCCGCAGAAAGGCATAAATTTCTTTGTAAGAGCGGCTCTGACTATCATTATGGCGGCATTCGGTGCGGCTTTATCGGGAACGACCTCACTTTTTGCGTTTATTGCGGCTTATATTATCATAATTTGGGATATTTTTGTGGAAATACCGAAAAAAATGAAAGAAAAAGACCGCTTTCGCTTTGTCGATGTGATTATCGGCATAGCTACGGCGGTTATATTCATAATTGGTTGGTATCTGCCTGCGGTTTTAATTGCGTTCCTTTATCAGGCAGTGAAAAGACGAATCAGGTAGTCACATTGCGGAAATGCCGATGACAGTGATGTTGTCGGTACTTCCACCGCTTTTTGCAAGCTCGATCAGAGCCTTAAGACGTTTAGGGAGCTTTTGTGGAAGTGCAAGAGTTTCCTCAATGTCGCCCTTGGTTATATAATCAAAAAGCCCATCGCTGCATATAAGTATAAGATCTCCTGCGAGAATGCCGCCGTCTATGGGGGTTATCTCAATAGTCGGTTCTTCGGTGAAATTGCCAAGAACAGGGAAGATAACGTTGCGATGCTTATGGGTACGCTTTTCATCGGCCGTTATTTCGCCTTTTTCATATAGCACCTGCACAAGTGACTGATCCCTTGAAAGCTGACGTATACTCCCGCCGCGATAACGCAGGAGCTTTGAATCGCCAACATTGATAATACAAGCATTTCCGCTTTTTTCAACAGCCATTGCACAAAGAGTGGTCTGCATATTAATGCGGTTATGAGCTTCAGCGTCCTTATGCAGAGCGTAATGTATATCAAGAAGCTTTTTTTCATAATTGGTATTTTCGGAGAGCCGCACAGAGCTTAAATGAGTAAGTGCCATATTGGAAGCGATCTCGCCGCCAGCTTCTCCGCCTACACCGTCCGCAACGGCGGCGATAAACGGGGCATTCAGCTCACTTTCAAGCATACCCGAATTGACAACGACTTTATTTATAAGAAATGCGTCTTCATTATGGTCACGCACAGTTCCCACATCAGTAATTCCGCAGCAATAATACATAAGAGCCTCCATTTGATTTCCTTAAATCTATTATAGCTCAATTATATTTGCTTTTCAACTGATTAGATATTTTTTTACATTTTATCCTATGTATTTTTTTATATTAATGTCTGCCTTGCTGTCCGTTAGTGAGTACGCACTATATATAAATTTTGTGCAAAATAAACATAATTGCTTCAAAGCTACAATTATTGCTTGACAAAAAATTAAAAAAGGTGTATTATATATTTAATGATAATTGTGAAAAAGTATATTTTGCATTAATCTATATCATTCCGTAATTGGAGGGAATAATATGTCAATTGCTCTTACTGATCTTATAAGCGTTTCTACGCTCCAGTCTATTCAGGATGGTTTTGCTAATTTTACGGGTATGGCTGCCCTCACTACGGACGCTGATGGCAATGCCGTTACAAAGGGAAGTAACTTCACCGAATTCTGTATAGATCTTACAAGAAAAAGCAAGGAAGGCTGCCGCAAATGTGCGCAATGCGATAAAAAGGGCGGCGAGGATGCTTTGTATTCAAGAAGATCCGTTGCATATTCCTGTCACGCTGGACTTGTGGATTTTGCCGCTCCTATTATGCTCGGAGATGAGATGATAGGCTCGTTTATCGGTGGTCAGGTTCTTACAGAAGAGCCTGATGAGGATAAATTCCGTGCAATTGCAAGAAATATCGGTGTTGACGAGGATAAATACATAGCTGCTCTGCGTAAGGTCAAGATAGTTGAAAGAAAACAGGTTGAGGCTGCGGCTGATTTCCTTTTTATTATCGCTGGTCTGCTTTCACAGTCGGCTTATGACGCTTATGTTTCAAAGCAGAATAATACAGGTCTTACAAGCCTTAATCAGGCACTTTATAAGAAGGTCGATGAGGCAGGTTCTCTTGTACGCAGGACTGAAAAATCGCTCAATATGCTTAAGGACGCTTATTCTGAGCTGAATAATATTGCACAGAATACCTCTGCTGAAATTTCAAAGACTACTGATACTCTTAAGCAGATCCAGGATATTGCTCTTAATACGAAAATACTTGGCTTCAATGCTTCAATTGAGGCTTCAAGAGCTAAGGAGGCAGGAAAGGGCTTCGGTGTTATCGCACAGGAAGTCAGAAGTCTGGCTGAAACAAGCAAAGCTTCCGCTGATAATATCCAGAAGGCTATGAACAATATCGATACACATTCAAAGACAATTGTTGATAATATCTCCGACACGCAGAATATCGTAACGACATGCTTTGAGGATATTGCAAAATTTGAGGAGCTTCTTGATGAAATCAAGAATATGAAGTAAGGAGGCTGATTTTATGGATATGAATGCTTCTATCGCATCGACTGCTATGGCAATGAGCCAGGCTAATTTTCAGCAGCAGGCTGGTATGACTGTACTTAAAAAGAGTATGGACGTAAGCTCGGAGCTTGCAATGGGAACTATCGAAATGATGAACGATTCTGTTAAGGCTTTTTCGGGAGATATCGGTGCATTGTTCGACGCAAGAGCGTAAAATACAAAACACGGCAGAGGTTTGTTCCTTGCCGTGTTTTTTGTTTATTCGATAGTAGCTCCGTTGTAATAATATGATAGTATTTCACGGTAGCTTTTGCCCTCTTTGGCGAGGGAATTTGCCCCATATTGGCTTAATCCCACGCCGTGGCCGCTGCCCTTGACGGTGAAAACATAGCTTTTGTCCTTATATTCAACGCTGAATGACGCTGAACGCAGACCAAGAACAGTTCTTATTTCATTTCCCGTGTAGGTATAGCCGCCGACAAGTGCGGATTTTACATAGCCGCCCTCTGTATGATCGGAAACGGCTATAAGCTCATCATTCGGGCAGTCAGGGTCAATATCCTCAAATGCGGAACGAATTTCATCGGCGGTGAAAACGGCTTCGCTGTAAAAGGTGGGTGCTTCGCAGTCAAAGCTGCTGTCAACAGAGGTAAGATAGGGTATGTCCGTTCCCCATGCGTCAAGTGCGGATTCTGTTTTTCCACAGGATATTGAATGGAAAGCGGCGGAGATAGGCTCGCCGTCATAATATAACGCTTCGGGATAAACGGAATCAACTGCATTTTCGATTTTTTGGCGGTATTCATCGTATGCTTCGCCGTAAAAGGCTTTGCCCTGCTCGGGAGTGAAAAAAGCCTGATAAATGGAGCTGTCGTTTGATATGTACGCACCCATAAGCTCGATGGTCGGGGAAAGTGTTTCAAGGTTTATTCTTCGCAGGGCATATGTATGTGCGGCGACAGCCTGTGCTTTGAGTGCTTCTTCCTCATATGCGGCAGGCATTTCCGCCATAACTGCTCCGATTATATATTCACGCATCGTCATAGATATAATCTTTCCACTTGTAATATCGAGGACGGTGAAATTATCTTCTGATGCTTCTGTAAGGGGAGGTTCGGTTTCTGTGACAGAAAATTCCGCTTCTGTAAATTCCGTTTCAGTAGGAGCTTCCTCCGATGAATTTCCCATAAAGCCTATAAGAGGTATAATAAGCATTAATGCGGCGAAAATAAGGGCGATTTTGAGCATTTCCTTCATTTGAACATATCCTTTCTGTGTTGTTTTTTACAAATATGGCAAAAAAACCAAGATATCCCTGTTTTTTTCGTGACCCGAAATTAAAAAAACTTCTTGACAAGTCGTTAAAGCTATTGTAAAATAAAAGAGTACATATTTTTGTGTTAAAGGTTGAAATGAATATGTACGCCATACTTTGCAATATCAGCGGAGCGTCCGCTGAATGACTGAACCTCTGATGCCGAATGCCGCTCAAGGTTTGATGCGGGTCTTGGCATATTAAGCGTCTGAGGAAAGGGGGTTGCTACTTTTTATGCGGTAAGCATATGAAAGGGCAGTTCACTATGATTGGTAAAAACAATGAATACGGGAGCGCTGCTATAAACAGTTTATGCAGTGAATTCCTTAAACATAACAATATTGCACCTGAGCTTTATGAAAAATATCAGGTAAAAAGAGGCTTGCGTAACAGCGATGGAACAGGCGTTGTTGCAGGAATAACAAATATATGTAATGTTCACGGATATGTCGTTTCCGAGGGCGAAAAGGTTCCTGCTGATGGTGAGCTTATTTACAGAGGTTACAGTATCAACGACATCGTTGCAGGTATCCAGGAGAAAAAACGCTTCGGATTCGAGGAAACTGTATATCTGCTTCTGTTCGGCGAGCTTCCTACGCAGGTTCAGCTTGACGGATTCAATCAGCTTCTTTCAGAATACAGGGAGCTGCCGCCAGGATTTTCCGAGGATATGATATTTAAAGCTCCATCAAAGAATATAATGAATAAAATGGCACGTTCGGTGCTGGCTCTTTATTCGTATGATGTCGATCCCGAGGATCAGTCGCTTGCGGCAGAGCTTAACCGTGCGATATCTATAATCGCAAAGCTTCCGTCAGCTATGGTTGACGCATATCAGATAAAAAGACGTGTTTTCGACAGGGAAAGCCTTTATATGCATCCGCTCAATCCCGAGGAATGCACGGCACAGAGCATTCTTTCAACACTTCGCTCCGATAGAATTTATTCTGAGGAGGAGGCAAGGCTTCTCGACCTTATGCTCATTATTCACGCAGAGCATGGTGGCGGAAATAACTCCACGTTCACCTGCCGAACTCTTACTTCATCGGGTACGGACGCTTATTCCGCATATTCGGGAGCTATCGGCTCGCTTAAGGGTCATCGTCACGGCGGTGCGAACACCAAGGTCATTGCACAGCTCGAAAATTTCAAGGAAAATATTGAGCATTGGGACAGCGATGCCGAGGTTCAGGATTATCTCGCAAAGGTTATCCGCAAGGAGGCTGGCGATGGAACAGGTCTTATTTACGGTATGGGTCATGCCGTTTATACAATTTCCGACCCGAGAGCTGTTATCCTTAAAGAAAACGCTATGAAGCTTGCCAAAGGCACGGAGTTTGAAAAGGAGTTTATGCTTCTTGACGCTGTTGAACGTCTTACTCCGCAGATTTTTGCCGATATCAAGGGCAGTAATAAGGCTATGTGTGCCAATGTTGATATGTATTCGGGTCTGGTCTATCGTATGCTTAAGATCCCTGTTGAGCTTAATACTCCGATGTTTGCGGTTGCGAGAATCGCAGGCTGGGCGGCTCACAGAATCGAGGAGCTTACCACAGGCGGCAGAATTATACGTCCAGCATACAAGCCTATAGCAAAAAGACGTGACTACAAGGCTATTGAAAACAGATAACTTAAAGTAAAAGGAGAAGTAGACATGAGCGAAAAACAGGTTACTCCGTACAGAAAGAAAAAGGTTTTTCTTGATAAGAAGTTCTCAATGGTGATATATGCCGTAACGTTGGTGCTTGCTGTTTTAAGCAGAACTATTCAGCTTAAAAATAATATGAATTTTGCAACAGGTGCATATATCGAAAAGGGCTTTAATCTCACGCTTACTATAATAATTATTGGATTTTTGCTGCTTACGGCGGTAATGATATTCGGTGAATCAAGAGATAAGGTAATAAAATCCTGTATTCTGATAAATCCGATGAAGTTAAGAGCGGAAAGACTTAACAAAAAGGTTTCACCTAAGGCGGCTTCTGCGATGTTCGTTATGGCAGGCTTGCTGGTATATGAAACATTAGCTCCGCTTATTTCACAGATAAGCTATAACAGAAGCATTTCTACAGAGGATGAGCCTGTCGGAATTTTCACTGATATAACCGCAATGCAGTGGATAAATTATGCGTTTATGATAATTCTTTGCTGTACCTTTATCTCAACGGGTGTGAGCATATTCAAGGGCGACGGTATAACCAAGGGTCAGTGTGCGTTTATTACGCTTTTCCCTGTATGGAAGCTTGTCAAGACCTTTGAGCTTATAACCACCTATCAGGTAATAGGTCCATACTCCGAGAAATGCTATATCCTTATGACAAATGTTTTCTCGGCATTCTTCTTCCTTAATTTTGTAAGATTTTTCTGCGGCTATGAGAAGAAAAGAACAAGGTATTATATGGTGCTGTTCGGTTATGCAGCATCAATAACAGCCGCTGTTTCCACTCTTCCAAGATACGCAATGTTCTTCCTTACAGATTATTCCGTAAGAGAGGGTATGCTTACTCCCGATACGGTCGATGTGGGAATTATATTCGTAACAGCTGCAATAGTTGCTGTTTTCTGGAGCACCTACGTTTACAGAGTTATGCCTAAGCTTAACCTTACAGGCAAACGCCGCTGGACGGGACTTCAGACTGATGGCGAATCCAAAATGGAAACAATTGACGACTGATATAAAGCAAAAAAATCAGGCTTTTCAGGGGCGTTTTCGGCTGCATCGAGGCAGTCCCGAACGCCCCTTTTTTAGGAGGGTCATCCGCATGATAAAAAAGACAACGGCAATGCTTCTGTGTACGGCTATGCTTACAGGCTGTGCGTTGGGAGGTTCGGCGGAAACACTCCTTGAGCCGCCTGTTATATATGAGGAGCAGGAAAAAATCCATAACGCTCTTATAAAATGCACAGGGGAAAATATCACGCTGGAATATCCGCGTACAGGCATTTACCGCTCGGCTTATGTGATAAAGGATATAGACGAAACAGAGGGCGATGAGGCTATCGTTTTCTATAATCTGCGTGATAAGCTCCGTGTAAATATTCTCGATAAGAATGATGAGGGCGAATGGTATTCCATTTGTGATTTTGAAGGCAACGGTACAAGCGTTGACAGAGTGATAATATCAAAATTTGGCTCTGCTGAAAGGACAAGCGTTATTATTGGCTATGGCGGTTCGGGAACGGACGCAGCTTTGAGAGTATACAGCTGTTCGGACGGTATTGTTACGGAAAATTATGCCGATAGCTGTTCAAGCTTTTTTCTGTATGATCTTGATAATAACGGAACAGAGGCTTTATGCGTTATAAGAGGAAATAATGAAAATATTGGCAAAAAGGCGGAGTTTTCTGCCGTTATAGATGATGGAAACAGCGTGAAAATAGCTGATACGGTACGGCTTAACAATAAAACCTCTGAATTCGCCGCAGTTACGCTTGGAAATGTCGGGGAAAACACACCAGCTGTATTCATTGACGGACTTTCGGACGGTCAGCTTTCCACGGAAATCGTTTATCAGGTAGGGCAGACGCTCAGGAATCCGCTTTATATCGATGAACAGCAGAAAATAACCGATACTTTACGCAGTAAGGGTTATTATTCCTGCGATATTGATACTGACGGAATAGTTGAAATACCGACTTTATCATACTTCCCTGGATATAATCAGGACAGCCGTGACAGCTTTTATGTTACGAACTGGAATGTTTATTCAAACTTCACCATAATGAAAAAATATACAAGCTATTACGACCTTTCCAAGAGCTATTGCTTTATTATTCCTGCGAGATGGGACGGTCTTGTTACCGTTAAGCGTGATGAAAGCAATGGAGATATTGTTTTTTACAAGTATTTTATAGATCTTTATAATTCAACGGAGGAGCTTATGAGAATATCGGCTGTTTCTTCGGAATATTATGATGAAAAAATTGAAAAGGGTTATGTCCTGCTCAAAAGCAGGGATAATATGAATTATTTTTACAAAATTCCCGAAAATTCCGATGAGCCGCTTATTCTGACTTCTACAGAGATAGTGAACAGCTTTTGTTTAACCTAAAAGGAGGAAAATGAAATGAAAAGAATTCTTGTTTGCGAGGACGAGGACGTTATCCGTGATTTTGTGGTTATTAATCTAAACCGTGCAGGCTATGATGTTGTTGATGTAAACTGCGGTGAGGAGGCTTTGCGTGTTTTTGACGAGGAAAACGGCAATTTTGATATTGCTCTGCTCGATATTATGATGCCTGGAATTGACGGTTTTCAGGTTTGCAAGGCTTTACGCAAAAAAAGCAGTACGCTCGGAATAATTATGCTTTCAGCTAAAACGCAGGAAATGGATAAGGTCAGCGGACTTATGCTCGGAGCTGACGATTATATGACAAAGCCGTTTTCACCCTCGGAGCTTACGGCGAGAATAGACGCTATCTACCGCAGGGTGAGTATGTCCGTTGCAAGAGAAGAGGAAGAGGCTTCGGTTATCGTTTCAGGACCGTTTGAGCTTAACCTTAAGAGCAGGACTGTATCAAAAAACGGTGTTCCGATAGAGCTTACGCAGGTTGAATATCAAATTCTGGAATATTTTCTCAATAATCAGCAGACTGCTCTTGACCGTTCAAGCATTCTGACGCATATCTGGGGAGAAAATTATTTCGGCGATGATAAGATAGTTGATGTAAATATCAGAAGAATAAGAATGAAGATCGAAGATGAACCGTCAAATCCAAGATATATTTCAACTATATGGGGCTTTGGCTACAAATGGACGGCAGGTACATCGTCTGATTAATCGGAGGAGTCCATTTTGGAAAATAAAAAAAGCGTAAGACGGAATAATAACATTACCAGAAGATGGATATTCAATAATATCGGAATAATCTTTATCGTGCTTATGGCTGTCGTTCTTGTGAGTGCGGTTTTCCTACGGAGCTTTTATTATAATTCGGCAAAGCAGTATCTTTCTGCAAAAATGAATATGGTATCGAGCATTCTTTACAGCTCGTATAACGATCCTGCGACAAGCTTTTCCGCCGAAGTAAGGTCGGTGGTTGAGGATTGGTCGGACAGGGAACGTACCGAGCTTATGATAATAGGCAAAAAAGGCAATGTTATGCTCACGTCATCGGGATTTATCCCGACAATTGAAGATCCGATGAAGGATTATACAAGTGCCGCTGAAACGGGAGAAACGGGATATTTTGTCGGAAGAACAGGCAATGGCGAAAAAATAATGGCATTAAGCGTGTTGCTGCCTGATAATTCATCTGGATATACTGCGGTGCGTGTTGCCTCATCAATGGAAAATGTTGATAAGCAGCTTGTGGGAATGTTCATTGTTATATCGGCAATATGTGCGGCGGTGCTTATATTGATGTTCTTTTCGGGTATGTATTTTGTGAAATCAATTGTTATACCTGTGCGTCAGATAAGTATGACTGCAAGGAGATATGCCAAGGGCGACTTTTCCGTGCGTATAAAAAAGAAAAACGATGATGAAATAGGAGATCTTTGCGATACGATAAACCATATGGCAAAGGAGCTTGCTAATTCCGAAAAGCTAAAAAATGAGTTTATTTCAAGCGTATCGCATGAATTGAGAACTCCGCTTACGGCAATAAAGGGCTGGTCTGAAACTATTGCAAGTATGCCAGAGGACAGGGCGGCGGTTGAAAAGGGTATGCACGTTATCAGCCTTGAAACGGAGAGGCTTTCGAGAATGGTTGAGGAACTGCTGGATTTTTCCCGTATGCAGAATGGCAAGTTTTCTCTTGTAAAGGAAACGATGGACGTACTAGCAGAGCTTGGGGACGCTGTTCTTATTTACGGCGAAAGTGCAAGAAAATCGGGGATCGAGCTGAATTATGATGAGCCTGATATGCTTCCGTTTATTGTCGGAGATAAAAACAGGATACGTCAGGTCTTTATCAATATCATTGACAATGCGATAAAATATTCCGATAAGGGCGGAAAGGTTTTCGTGACGGCTGGAATGGCTGATGCAACGGACATTGTTATCGATATTTCAGATACAGGCTGTGGAATAAGCAAGGAGGATCTTGATAAGGTCAAGACAAAATTCTACAAGGCAAATTATACACGCAGAGGTTCAGGCATTGGTCTTGCGGTCGCTGACGAGATAGTTGCCATGCATGGGGGAAGGCTCGATATTATGAGCGAAGAAGGAAAGGGTACAACAGTGCGGATAATTCTACCAATAAAAATTTAAAAAAGGATAAGTAAAATGAACAAGAAAAATGCAGAGGAAAAATTTAAGTCAAAGATAGGCGGTCAGGCTCTTATTGAGGGCATTATGATGCGTGGTATCGGAGTTGCGGCTATGGCTTGCAGACTTCCCGATGGTTCGATAGATGTTGAAACATGGGAAATACAAAATGGAAAAAAGGCACCATGGTATAAAAAGGCTCCATTCATAAGAGGCTGCTTTAATTTCGCCGAAACGATGATAGAGGGCATACGCTGTACGATGAAATCTGCCGAAAAGCAGATGACGGAGGAGGATGAGGAAGAGGAGCTTTCCGATTTTGAAAAATGGCTGACGGAAAAATTCGGCGACAAGCTTATGAATATAATAATGGTGATTTCAGTGGTGCTGGCAATGGTTCTTTCGGTGACGCTGTTCAAGTTCCTGCCGATGCTTTTTTCAAAGCTTTTGTTGAGTGCAGGAGTTCCCGACTGGGGAAGAACTATTGCGGAGGGAATCATAAAGTTGGCTTTGCTGGTTGGATATTTTTACGTTATTTCGCTGACAAGCTCGATGAAAACAACCTTTATGTATCACGGAGCGGAGCATAAGACTATTGCCTGCTATGAGGCTCAAAAGGAGCTTACGGTTGAGAATATCCGTCCGATGTGCCGTTTCCATCCACGCTGTGGAACAAGCTTTATTCTGATAGTTATTCTGCTCAGTATTATTGTCGGAATGTTCCTGCCATGGAAAAATATAGGTTTAAGATTGGTTATGCAGCTGCTTTTGCTTATACCCGAAGCCGCTGTTGCATATGAGCTTATAAAGCTTGCAGGAAGATATGATAACGTATTTACAAGGATAATTTCCGCACCGGGTTTGTGGCTTCAGCATATAACGACAAACGAGCCTGACGATAAGCAGATAGAGGTTGCTATTGCGGCACTTAAGCCTTGCCTGCCAAAGGACGATGAAGAGGACAAATGGTGATACAATGACAAACAGGGAAGCGTTTGAATATATTTGCGGAAAGCTGAAAAATGCTGAAAAAGAGGATTATGAGTTTGAGTGCAGATGTATTTTTGAGGATATAATGGGGATAGACCGTCTTGGACTGGTTATTTACGGTGAAAATGACGCAGATGAAAATAAGCTGAAAAGGGCATTGGAGCTGACGGAAAGACGTGTGAACGGTGAACCACTCCAGTATCTGCTTGGAGAATGGGAGTTTTACGGTATGCCGTTCAAGGTCGGCGAGGGTGTGCTTATTCCTCGCCCCGATACGGAAATTCTTGTTGATACTGTGCTTGATTTTTTTGTCAAAGCAGGGAGAAAATCACCTGAAATAGTTGATCTATGCAGTGGGAGCGGCTGTATTGCGGCGGCGATACAGAAAAATCTGCCGATGTCGAGGGTAACAGCTGTTGAGCTTTCATCGGAGGCATTTCCGTATTTGGTTGAAAATATCCGACGAAACGGTGTTGACGTAAAAATAATGAAAGGCGATGTCCTCAACGGTGATATGCTAAGGAATTTTGCCGATCCCGAGGATTATGGCGAATA
>CAYOAV010000025.1:12107-20262 GCA_964402055.1 uncultured Ruminococcus sp.
ATAAAAATCATAAAGGACCTTGGAGGAAACGACAGGGTGGTTATTGGAATTAATAATGCTTTTGTGCAAAATGCACATTGATTTGGCAAAAAGTCAGTCATTGAAACGATGAGAAAATTGGCTGAAATTATTGTAATTTTTTGAAGATAGTGATATAATTATTGTATATTCAGTTGGGAGGCGTGAGCTATGAACAGTGAAAAGAAAATTAAAAGCCCTATTACACATCATACGATCTATAAAATTATGCTTTGGGTAACAATGAGCGTGTCGGGTGTGTTTTTTATCAAGAATATTATCGGCTTCAACCTCGGGGGATTGCTGGCGATCGGCGGCTGTATAATCGTGCTTGTTTCGGCTCTTCTGATTATGAAGGCGAGGAAAACAGAGCCGCTTGTAAAGGAATTTGTGCTTTCGATTATTCTTGTTATGGTAATAATGATGATATCGCTTTTCAGCGGTGAATCCTACAGCGACGATTTTCCGCTTTATTTGGCACTTATCGGTATGACGGGTATGTATCTTGAGCCGAAAATCACTAGGATTCAGATTGCCGCTGTTGACGTTGCATTGGTTATAATGTTTATCGTGCATCCCGAAAAGGCAGGTGCGGTAAGCCAATTCATACTCTGCTTTGCTATTACAAATCTTGCGGCATTTGTTTTCTATCTTGCTGTTGACAGAGGCCGTGCTTTTATCGAAATTTCAAGAAAACAGACCGAAGAGGCAGAACGACTTATTTCATCTATCAGAGATATGGGCGACGTTTTAAGAAGCGACTTTGAAAGCTCGTCAAAGATGATTGACGACAGCACACAGGGCTTGCTCCAGGGTTCAGAGAGCATTACAGACGGTGCTTTTGAAATTTCCGACAGCTGTCATGGTGTACATAATAAAATCGTGGAAACGGAGCGTCATATTAATGAGCTTAATACGCAGCTGAAAAAATTTGAACAGTCAATTTCCGAAAATGGCAGTAATATGACAGCGATGAAATCTCAGCTTCGTGACGCAAGTGACATTATTAACGAATCGGGAAAGGTTTTCTCGAGTATTACCGAGCAGATGAACGAGATCTCAACAATTGCGAAAAAGCTCGGCGATATTTCATTCAGAACTACACTCCTTTCGCTTAATGCATCGGTCGAAGCGGCAAACGCAGGTTCATTTGGTGCAGGCTTTGCGGTTGTTGCAGGAGAAATGAAGATACTTTCCGAAAACAGCAATGATTTTGCTGAGCAGGTTTCAAAGGTTGTAAGCGAGCTTATCGAACGTGTTGAAAAGACATATGAGCAGTTTGAGGGAAGCACTAAGGCGATAGAACGCACCGAGGATAAAATGGACGAGCTTCAGAAGAGCTTCGAGCGTCTTACGGAGCAGTTTGGCTGTCTGTATGAAAACATAGATGAACAGAATAATAATATCAACCGTGTTGACGATATGTTCGGCGGCTTGCAGAGAAAGGTTATGGAAATGCAGGATAATTCCGAGGTCAACAAAAGGTCGGTTGCCGATATTGCCAAGGCTATGGATAATTACAGAATAAGCATTGAGAAGGTTATTGATAATACTAAAATATGAGGCAAGGTTCCCTGTCAGACAAGTGTTGATTTGTCTGTCAGGGGATTTTTTGGTATAGAATTGATGAAAAATAAACAAAATGTTGCAATTTGTGTGGGAATATGTTATAATTTAATAAATGGATGTGTTTAGCATATTTTTATTTTTGAGGTGACGGATAATGTATGATTTTAAATGTAAAATAATGGTATTATCGGGCAATAGCTTTATTTCAGATGCGGTGAAAAATGCCGAAGTGATGGAGGATTGCGATTTTGAGGTTTCTTTTCCTGATGATATTGATACTATATGCGATTTTGGCGACAGTGCTGTTATAATTGATGCTTTTGACGCTGTAAATGCCAACATCGTGCGTTTTCAGGAGGCTTATAAGGTCGTTGTTGTACCTTACGAAGCCGCAGATGAATTCGAGGAGATAATTAACATTGCTGACGCTGTATGGACAGAGCCTGCATCTGCCGCTGTTGCAAGGGCAAGCTATGAGCGTTTGCGTAAGGATATGAAAATGCGGTTTGATATGAGAATGACGGATACCTGTTTAAGGACAGCTATTGACAGCATTCCCGACCTTGTATGGTTTAAGGACAGCAAGGGCAGGCATCTTATGGTAAATGACGGCTTCTGCAAGGCTGTGGACAAGACCAAGAGTATGATCTACAAGCAGGGGCATTATTACATATGGGATATGCCCGAGGAGGAATACGAAAAGGGTGATTATGTTTGTCTTGAATCAGAGGAAATAGTTATGAGGGCAAGACAGACTGTGCTTTTTGATGAAAAGGTCAAGACCAAGATGGGTATGAAGCTGTTTAAGACCTATAAATCTCCGCTTATTGATTCGGATGGAACGATTTTTGGCACTTGCGGAGTTGCTCACGATGTTACCGACCTTAAAAATATTAACATTGAGCTTGACGCTGTGCTTAACAGTATGCCATTTACGGTAATTGTTGAGGGAGAAAAGCGTGAAACTGTCAGCGTGAACCCGAAATTTGCGGAATATTTCCCTGAATGCGGCGATGCTGTTGGACGTCCAAGGGAATATTGGCAGCACAGTGCGGAGAGCATGACAACGCTTGAAAACGGAATGACGGAGCTTGTTGTAAAAACGGCTGAAGGAAAAAAGCTTCTCCGAATGGAAGAAAATGTTATTTGCGATTCATTCGGTGAAACTATCGGAGAGGTTTTTGTACTCAGGGATATCACCGCAGAGCATAAGTTTGAGGAATGGGCGGCTATGCACGAAAAGACTGATCTTCTTACAGGAATTGCCAACCGCAGCAGTCTTAACGCATATCTTGAGGAAGTGAAAAATGAGCCGCAGCTTACGCTTACAAAGGTTGATATAGATGATTTTAAGGATTTCAACCAGCAGCATGACCGTGATGTCGGGGATCTTGCGTTGAAATTCACGGCTAAGAAGCTTGCGGAGATCTATCCGACTGATTTTATTGCAAGATCGGGAAGTGATGAATTCACGGTTATCAGCACTGCACAGCTTTCTGATGATGAGATAAAGGAAACAGCAGAGAGAGCATTAAGCACGCTTGCTACGGCATTTTCCTCAAAGGAATACACAAAGGGCTTAACGGTGAGCCTTGGTATTGCCGCACAGAGGACGGAGGATGGCTCGGAGCAGGATACAGAGCTTCTTATTGAAAAGAGTGAAAAGGCTTTGTATAGTGCAAAAAAATCGGGAAAAGGGAAATTTGGGATGTTTTAAAAAAACAAGCCTGTCGCATTTTCAGCGGCAGGCTTTTTATGTCATATTCTGATTGTTTTTTTCGTGATGTTCTTCCTGATGTTTAGTCGTGGTGTCTTTCCTGTTGTCTATCAAAGATGTTTAGTCGTGGTGTCTTTCCTGTTGTCTATCAATGATGTTTAGTCGTGATGTTTTTCGTGTTGTCGTATAAGCTTACGCCGTTTACGTCATTTGGCGGTTACTTAACTATTTTACTGCTCGTCAACATTTTCGGTAGTGGTTTCTTCGATAACCTCGCCTGTAAAGACCTGATTTTCAGGTTCTTCTACGGATTCAGTTTCATTCTGTGCCGTTTCTTCAACGGGTGGCTCGGGCTTTACAAGCTTTGCACCGCACTGACCGCAGAAAGATGTTTCAATCGGGCATTCTGCACCACATTCTACACATTTTACAGCACCCTTAATGGAGAGCAGCTGATTTTTCATATCCGTGATGGAATTAAGTGCGTCTGTAAGCTCGTTTACAGTTAAAGCAATTTCCTCGTCGGGGGAATCTTTATACTTGCTATAATAGTACTCACCGATTTCGTGATAGAGTGAACGCAGGGTAGCCTCTTTTGCAATTATTTTGCTGTTAAGCTTGGCACTTTCGCTGATCACTTTAGTTTTTTCGGTCACTGCCTTACCTGTTTCTGTTAATGTTTTGCCTATTTTCTCAAAAATTGTATCGCTCATAATGTTTCCTCCTGTCTGACTGGTTATGAAAGACTTAAAATCCTTCGTTTATGTTCTTTGCTTGACAAATAATATTATACAGCATATAATATTATTTGTCAAGAGGTTTTATAAATTTTTTTATAATTTTTTTATCATTATCAGGAAGTGACGTATTTATGCGGAAAAGTGAAGCAAATTCATCGCCGAGGGAATTAATATCGCAGTCGGTTGAGGTATAAAGTGTGCCGAGAAGCTCGCCCTTATTGACCTTATCGCCGACTTTTTTGTTAAATAATATGCCTGCTGTCGGGTCGATAGAAGCTTCCTTGGATTTTCTTCCTGCACCTAACTTCAATGATATCATACCTGTTTCCTCGCAGGAAATTGAATGGATGAAGCCTTCATTTTTGGCGTAGACGGGGAGTGACGCTTTAGCTGTTCCGAAAAGTGAATAATCATCGGTAACATTCGGGTCGCCGCCTTGTGCCGCAATCATTTTACGGAGTGTATCAAGAGCTTTTCCCGATTTAAGTGCATTTTCAGCAAGCTCATAGCACTGTTCAAAGCTGCCCTTTCCTGCAAGCCTTAGCATTTCTGCGGCAAGCGTCAGTGAAACCTCACGGATATCGGGGATATTTTCTCCTTTAAGGACATTTATTGCTTCTATGACTTCAAGAGAATTTCCAACGGCCATTCCAAGCGGCTGTTCCATATCTGTCAGGACTGCTGAGCATTTTCTTCCTGCGAGATTGCCTACCTGAACCATTGCTTTTGCAAGTTTTTCTGCGTCCGCCTCTGTTTTCATAAAAGCACCATCGCCGACCTTTACGTCAAGGACTATTCCGTCCGCACCTGTGGCAAGCTTTTTACTCATAATTGACGAGCAGATAAGTGGAATACTGTCAACTGTAGCAGTTGCGTTACGCAGGGCATACAGCTTTTTATCGGCAGGTACGAGTGAGCCAGTCTGACCTGCGACGGCGAACCCTGTTTCTTTCACACATTCCATAAATTTTTCGTAGGAAAGAGAGATATTGAACCCTGGGATAGCTTCAAGCTTATCTATTGTACCGCCTGTATGACCAAGACCTCTGCCTGACATTTTCGGGACATAGATACCGCAGCTTGCGGCTATCGGAGCGGTTATCAGCGTTGTTTTATCGCCAACGCCGCCTGTACTATGCTTATCTGCACAGAATTTATCAAGCTTCGGGTGCATCATATCACCCGAGCGAGCCATTGCCATTGTAAGCTCTGCTGTTTCCTTATCGGATAAAGAAGAAAAGCATACTGCCATAAGCCACGCTGAAGCCTGATAATCGGGAATGCTGCCGGAAACATATCCGGCAACAAACCAATTGATCTCTTCGGCAGTAAGCTCTGCACCATGCTTTTTCTTTGCTATTAATTCATACATTGTAATCATTCGACATCAATCCCCGTATAGTAATATTTCAAGATCTGATCGTATGTATATCCTATTTTACCGAGGTAATTTGCACCGTTCTGGCTCATTCCGACACCGTGACCCCAGCCATAGGTCGTGAAGATGAAATAACCGTCCGAATATGCAATATCGAAGCTTGCACTTTTCAGGTTATATGAAAGAACGCTTTCACGGAGCTTTCTTCCTGTGATAGTTGCCTGTCCGTCAACGTCAATGGTAGCAACATAATTTCCGTCGATATAACCTGTGACCTTAAGCCAGTTTTCGGGATTATCCGAGAGGGTAATGCCGAGATATCTTTCAAGAGCCGAACGAATATCGCTTTCGGAGAATTTTGTCATTTTACCGTAATTAGGGTCGCTTTCTGCATCGAAAGGACATTCAACGCTTACGAGGTAAGGAATACTTCCGCCCCATACATTTACGGAGGATGCGGTATAGCCTGATGAAGATGCCATATAGACAGTTTGGGCAACCTTTCCGTTATAATAGCAACATTTTCCCCAGACAGATGAAACAAGGTCGATAATTCTCTGTGGAGGATCACTTTTTACAAGGACTGTCGGAGTAAGTCCGTTCACGTTATGATATTTTACATATGAATAAGCGGCAACAGCCTGTGCTTTTATTGCTTCATCGCTGAATGAGGAGGATATTTCATTGTTTACTATTCTGCAAACAAGGTCGAAAGCGTCATCAGTATGAACAGAGCCGCCGTATTTTGCGGTAAAGACCTCGCCGCTTTCGGTGTTTCCTGTGGTATCGGATTCAGCTTCCGTTGTGATGAAGGTAGGGGTTGTTTCGATCGGGTCGTCTATGGTGACGATAACGACATCAGCGGCAGAAACGGGAGCGATATCGGAAAGGCTTGTTATTGGTATGCTTTCGATATTGGTTGTTTCGGTATCGGCTACTGTTGTTTCTATCGGGGTAGGGTCATCGTCAATGATTTCCTCGGGATCGTCATCCTCTTCATCAACGGGAGCTTCGTCCTCATCGAGAATTTCGTCCTGAGGAGCGTCCTCATCGGGATCGAGCTTTGAGAGCTGGCCGTCCTGCTTATTATCCTCGGCGAAAACGTCATTCTGTGAAGCTTTATTTTTATTTTTGCTCACATTCTCATTTTCGTTTATTTCCTCTGCCTGACCTGACGGAAGGCTTATTGGTTCTTCCTGACTGTCATCTGCGGCAGCTGGGGGAACGGTTGTTACTGCCTCATGCTTTGTGACGATATCGGAATAATCCATTGCTTGATATTCGGAAACGGCTACGGAGGTTGCTTCGCCTATATCTTTTCCAGCGGCATCCGTTTCTGTTGAATAATAAAAATCCATTGATATTGGTTCTTCCTCAACGTCCTCTACAACGCAGAATGCGAACGAATAGAAGCCTGCTACTAAGAGCAGTGACGCAATTCCGCTAAGAACTGTACTTTTCTTCATATCTGTTTCCTTTCCTTATTCCGTATATGAGCCGCCGTTGAATTTATAGTATATAGCGGGCCATTTCGGATTATCGTTGACATAAAAGCCTGTTGTATCTATGCTATCTGTTGTTTCACCTGCACGGAGTCTTCTTGCGATTATAACGTGACGTGCCTCGTCCCATTCATATGCACAGGTTGAGAGTGTCAGATATTTATCATTTTCATCAAAGTCAATTCCTGTAATAAACTGACTGCGTTTGAGTATTTCGTCCTTGAAGCTTTCAAAGGTATATTTTCCGCTGTCCTTGAAATTGATATAATTGATATAATCAAATACATTGCCGTCATCGTGTTCGGGGAGGGTATTTGTTACAAAGGAGGATACTATTACATATGTATAATTTTCGTAATAGTTATCGTAATAAATGAACGGATTTTTGAGCCAGTATTTCAAATCCCATTTATAATAGTCAAGATTTCCGAACATTGAACCGTCACGGTTGTTATGACCATAGAGGATAATATTATCGCTTTGCTTATCGGAATAATCATTAAGCACGTTATTTTCATCGGCAAATACTGTTCCAACTGAACGAACCTGATCGTAGAAATTATGCTTGAGATAATATTCATTATCACGCTGGACTATTGGTTCACCAAGTACATCGGGGATATAGATATATCCTGCATAATCGGGATTTATGGCAAGCATTTCCTCGGCGGCTTCCGATTTCACAAGCGGAGGACGTTCTTCCTCGGGGATATCGAGTATATCCTGCGAAATGCTATCGGAGGAAGTTGAATTATTAGCGTTGCTGCTTGCGGCACTATTATAGATAACGTTAAGCTTTGTATTATTCTGTTTTGCCTCAAACTGGTGATAGAAATAGATTACAAGCACAACAATACATACAATCAGCACAACAATTGCAAAGAGTGAAAAAACCTTGCTGAAAATTTCCTTACCCGAATCGCCCTTATGCGGGATAAAGGCTTCGGAAAAGCTTTTTTTCTTTTTTACAGGCTCTTTGCTATGCTGGGACTGATAGACTTCATCGGCAAGTGACATTATTTAAACTCCTTTAATTCGTTGATCCTGCTGTTTCGGTTGTAGTTTGCTCCTCGTCATTTTCGGGAACGCTTGTAACGGCTGTTTCCTCTGTTTCGGAGCTATCGGAGGTTATTTCCTCGGTTGTTTCGGTGGTAGTTTTCTTTTTCTTCTTGGTAGTTTCCTCGGAAGCTTCTTCCTCGGTTACTTCGGTAGTAGTTTTCTTTTTCTTCTT
>CAYOAV010000025.1:20362-25004 GCA_964402055.1 uncultured Ruminococcus sp.
GTAGTTTTCTTTTTCTTCTTGGTGGTTTCCTCGGAGGCTTCTTCCTCGGTTACTTCGGTGGTAGTTTTCTTCTTTTTCTTTTTAGTAGTTTCTTCGGAGGATTCATCGTCCTCATCGGTTACGGTTGTTTTTCGGGTTATTCTTACCATACCGTCATTTGATTCATCCTCTGTAATGGTGGTTTCTTCTGTTGGGGTGGTTTCGCCTGACATAATAGCAGTCCAGTCAACACCTCTTGCATTCGGATTGAAGCGTGCTTCGGTGAAATCATAATCGGAAACGCTTTCATCTGCACGGAGCTTTCTTGCAAAAACAACAAAGCGTGAATTTGAAAATTCATTTGAGCAGGTTGAAAGTACAAGAAGCTTATCACCAAATTCCACACTAACAGGGGATATTATCTGATTTCTTGACTGAATCTCGTTCATATACCAATCAAAGGTGCTTTCATCGGAAAGGGCTTCGATATAATCGTGGTAATGGAACACAACTCCCTCGGAATCCTGTTTTTCAAGGGCGTTAGTTACGAAATACGCATAGATAAGGTATGTACCTGTTTCATACTCTGTACGGAGGGTAACGGTCGGATTTTCGGCATAAAAGTCAAGATTTTGCTTGTAATTTTTAAGGTTGCCGAACATAGTTCCGTCCTCCTGATTATGACCATAGAGGACGATATTCGGGGAAACGTGCTCCTCGCTTATAGTACAGCGATAGTCCATAAATATTGCTCCGCCCTTATTCTGCTCGTCATAATAGGTATGGGTGAGGTAATACTCGTTATTTTCGGGATCCTGAACAACAGGCTGATACAAGTCGCAGCCTTCAAGCTCGATGAAGCCTACTACCTTATCGCTTATGTTTTTGTAATACGACATAATATCAATATTATGCTGTTGTTCTTCCTCTTCGGTCGGGGCAATGGTAACGATATTGCCCTCGCTGTCGATAGTTGTTTTTGCGGTAGTTGTTACAACACCTTTTATTTCTTCCAGATCCTTGACGGCTTTATTGGACTGAACAAGTGTACTTACAAGCATAACACCTGCACCGATAAAAACTATCACAGCGATAATGAAAATTACTTTTCTGATTATTTCAAACACGCTGTCGCCCTTCCAAGGGAGAATTGAGCTTAGCGGATTGCGGTTTTCCTTTTTATCCGTTGATTCCTCGGCTTGTATTTCGGGGGTGACAGGCTTATCCTCATCGGTTAAGGGTTCTGTTTCAGGCTCAAGGGGTTCTTCTGCTTCTTCGGGTTCGTCATCCTCAATTATTTCATCGGAGCTTTCTTCGGCAGCTTGACCAATTTCGTCATCTTCGGTGGCAGGTTCTTCCTCAATCACCTCATAATCGTCAAGAATATCGGTAATATCGGTGGTGCTTTCCTCAATTTCGGGGACGATATCGTTCCAGTCGGGGATATTCGGGTCAAGGACTTCGATAGTTTCCTTTTCCTCGTATATATTTTCTGAAAAAACGCTTTCATCGGCGAGCTTGCTTTCGGAGAAGCTGTCTGTCGGTGTGATGCCTTCTAAGACGGGCTGGACGGCACTTACTTCTTCGGTTATATTTTCATCGGGAGTATCGGCTGCTGTTTCCTTTTGATCAAATTCCGCAAGGATATCATCAACCGTTAATTTTTTATCAGACATTGAAAAACCTCTTATTTATCTGGGGTTATGAGTTGTATATAAAGCTATAATCAGGCTCTTTTGCGTTATAATTAACGCTTGCGAGAGCTGTATCGACTTCGGCGGCTTCGCCGTCACGCAGACGTCTTCCGATAATGACAAGACGTGAAGGCTCAAATTCATTTGAGCAGGTGGAAAGTGTGACGAACTTATCGCCCTCTTCGATATCAACGCCTGTATTTATTGCTGTACGTTCAAGCATATTTTCGACAAAGCTTTTATAGCTGCGCTTTTTGCCGAAATTGACATAATTGTGATAATCAAATATTATGCCGTCACGGGCATGCTGTGGTTCGACCTCGGTGACAAATGACGCTACTATTTTATAAGTATATTCCTCATAGAGGTTAGAAAATTCAAAGGTTGGATGCTGGACATAGAAATCAAAGCCTTTTGTACTTCCCGAGGAGGGCTTGACCTTATAATAGCTGAGTGTACCGAACATTGTACCGTCACGCTGGTTATGGCCATAAAGAATGATATTATCGCTCTGATTATCGTTATAATCATTAATAGTACAGCGATAATCGGCAAAAATTGTTCCAGGCTGTGCTTTTTCGCCGTAAAAGTTGCGATCGAGGTAATACTCGTTATTATCTGTCTGGACGACAACATTGTCGATATATGTACCGCCGACCTTTATCCAGCCTGCTGTATCGGGGTTAAGCTCTGTAAACTGCTTCATACTGTCAAGCTCAACAAGCGGTGGGGGAGGTGTTGTGACGGTTGTTTCCTCTGTTACGGGGGCGGTAGTTGTCGGGGTGGTTTCCTGCGTTATAACTGTTGTATGGGCATTTGCAAGCTCCTCGTTGAGCTTTTTGTTCTTCTGTTCAGAGATCAGCAGGCTGACAAGTACGATCACAGCCGCAACAAGGACAACAAAAGCGGCAAGTGTGACGATTTTGGAGGTTCTCACCTTGGGAGAATCATTTTTATTCGGTATAAATCTATCCTTAAAGCTAAATTTCGGCATATTTTTCACGGGAAGGGCTATCTGTTATAGATAACGTTCCAATCAGGCTCCTTTGCGTTAGTATTGGTATATGCATATGATGTATCTACGGACGGATCCTCATTTTCCCTTGTACGTCTTGCTATAACAACAAAGCGTGACGGTTCAAACTCATTTGAGCAGGTTGAAAGTGTGAGGAAGGAATCGCCGTATTCGGTATCGACACCTGTTATTATCTGGGAACGAAGCTCGATGCTTTCGATAAAGGCATTATATTTATCCCTTGAATCAAGGTTGATATAATTATGATAATCGAAAATTTCGCCATCGGCGGTCTGCCACACCTCAACGGGAGTTACGAAGCAGGCGATTATTTTATAAACGTCTGTGCTGTAATTCGAGCTGAAGGTTATAGTGGGGTGAGCCTTATAGAAATCAAGATCGTGCTTATATTTGGCGAGGTCGCCGAACATAGTTTTATCCTTTTGGTTATGGCCATAGACAACAAGGTTATCCGAGCGTTCCTTTGCGTTCAGGGTGGCACGGGTATCGAGGAACAATGTTCCTGCTTTGTTTTTACTTCCGTCAAAGGAATGGGTGAGGTAATACTCATTGCCGCCGCTTCCTTTTTTCTGGACAACGGGGAGGTCGATATTAGTATCAGCGATACTTATCCAGCCAACGGTATCTTCATTTATTGCAAGCAGCTGCTTTGCACCGGGGAGAAGCTCGCCGCTGTTATCGCCGTCAATTCTTGAGATAACGCTTGAATAAAGCTCACTCAAAGAATTATTGAGGAATTTTGCACTCAATGACTGCCGAAGCTCGTTCCCGAGTATGACAATACAGCCAATTAATATAACAAGGCAAATCTGTGTAAACAGCTTGCTGAAAATTTCTTTTATACTATCGCCCTTCTGGATAATGAGCCAATGCCCACGTTGTTCCTTTTTCTTTTGTTTACGGGCTTTTTTATAGGCTTTTTTAGCCTCTTTAGATAATGCCATCTGAAATCATTTCCCAAACACATTTATTAATAGTATCATTATACAACGATTCTTCTGAAAAGTCAAGAAAATGCGTTGCTTTTGTAGTATTTGCCAAATTTAAGGGACACAAAATTACATATAGGCATATTCATAACTTTTTTTACAGCTGTTTTCAGAATATTTAGCTTGAAATATACTCTCTGTATTGACAAATCGGGGGAAATATTGTATAATTACAGATGAAAAAAGTCAGAAAATATGGAGGCTTTACTATGAAATGTCCGTTCTGCGGTTTTGCTGATACTAAGGTTATAGATTCACGTCCTGCTGATGGGCAGAAAAGGCGGCGAAGAGAATGTTCAAGCTGTGGAAAGAGGTTCACGACCTATGAATCGGTTGAAGTACCTGTTCTGCTTGTGACAAAAAAGGACAACACGGCGGAGCTTTTTAACAGGAATAAGCTCATTGCGGGGATCTCAACGGCTGTAAAAAAGCGTCCTGTTTCCGCTGAAGATATAAGCCGTATCGTTGATGAGATAGAAAGCTATTATGCGAACAAGATGGTCACTCAGGTATCAAGTACGGAGATAGGAGACAGGGTACTTGAAGCTTTGAGGAACATTGATGAGGTGGCATATGTAAGGTTCGCGTCTGTATACAAGGATTTCGATGATGTTGACAGCTTTATTGACATTATTTCCGAGTTGAGAGGGAATAGTAATTGATTATTTGGGTAAATTGTTTTTTATTATAATGAGAGTTTTTATCCGACAGGTCATAATGGCTTGTCGGTTTTTTTATATTGAAAAGACATATTTTTTAGAAAATATACAGTTTAATTGCAAATATACAGATTTTATGCATTTATTATTGAATAAAACTTGAAAATATACATTAAATTCTGCATAAAATAAAAAAATCAAGAAAAATATGCAAAAATGCTTGACAAAAGCTGTAATAGGTGTATAATTAATCTTGTACCAATGGTATCGTTGAAATTCTATGTG
>CAYOAV010000026.1:0-24306 GCA_964402055.1 uncultured Ruminococcus sp.
CCTGCTTTTTTACTTATGGTGTAAAATTACTTGTATCTTATATGGGGTTATCAATTCGGTGAGCCGCAAGCTATTGCACCGATAGATAAGGTTCGTAGGGTCGTTGAATATGCTGTAACGGAAATACCGCCCGAAAAGCTTTATCTTGGTATGCCGAATTATGCTTATGACTGGATTTTGCCCTTCAGACAGGGAACAGATTCAGCGGAGGTGATAGGTAACAAGACTGCCGCCGCTCGTGCTGCGATGTACAACGCTGAAATTAAATTCGATGAAATATCAAAAAGTCCATATTATAATTATTTCGACAGCGAAGGTAGAGAACACATTGTTTGGTTTGAAGATGTCCGAAGCGTTCGTGCAAAGCTTGAGCTTGCGGCGGAATTTTCGCTTGGGGGAGTGGGAGTATGGAATTTTATGAGAGCTTTTCCGCAGGCATATCTTCTGATTGATAATATTGATTTGCCATAAAATGGGTATTATATATATACCAAATGTAATAAACAATTTTGAATATACAAATTGAATAAAAATAATCTGCATTTATTATGAAAAAACATTGTAATTTTTGAAACAATGTGTTATAATATCAAATATACAGGCGGTTTGACTTTTCGCCCGAAGAAAAAAATAAAGGAGTTGTTTTAATATGAAGGGTTTAGGTGCAGCATTTCTTGCATTGGCATCTGCAGCAGCAGGTGCGGCGGCAGCTGTTTACGCTATGAAAAAGCATGAAGAACTTGAACAGTATGATTATGATTTTGACGATGATGACGAGATGTATTTCGGCGATGACTGCGGCTGTGATTGTGACAGCTGTGACGATTGCTCGGAGGAATCTCCCGAGGAGCTTGATAAGCTCGATTTTGACGAATCTGAGTCTGAAATCGATAAAGACGAAGTAGATTTCTGATTTTCTAAAAAAATATCCTCCGTTTCCTATCAGTGGAAGCGGAGAATTTTTTATTGGTTAAGGTTAAATTTCAAATCTGTCAACAAGCTCTTTGAGCATTGAAGCCTGACCCGAAAGCTCTTCGGAGGAAGCGGCACTCTCTTCTGCTGTTGCGGAATTATTCTGAACAACGCCCGATATCTGTTCGATGCCTGTGGTGATATATTCGATATCCTCTGACTGTCTGTCGCTTGCGTCTGCGATGCCGACAACGATTTTTTCAACTCTGTTTGTAAGCTCTGCGACTTCAAGCATAGATTTTTCTGTTTCCGAGGTGATTTCTGTACCCACTCTTACAGCTTCGATGGTTTTTTGTATCAATGCACTTGTGCTGCCTGCGGCTTCAGCGGATTTTGAAGCAAGATTTCTGACTTCATCTGCAACGACTGCAAAGCCCTTGCCGGCTGCACCAGCTCTTGCTGCCTCAACAGCTGCATTAAGTGCGAGAATGTTAGTCTGGAATGCGATATCCTCGATAGTTTTGATAATATTGCCTATCTGCTGTGAGGTATCGTCAATGTTGCCCATAGCTTCTGTGAGCTTTGTCATTTCCTCGTTAGCATTTGCTACGGATTGAGCGGAATTTGTAACAAGCTCTCTTGCCTCGTCGCAATTTGAGGTATTTGCGGAAATCTGATCTGAAATATCGTGTATACGCTGTGCAAGTGTTTCAATTTCAGCAGCCTGTTCTGTTGCACCCTGTGAAAGTGCCTGAGCACCAGCGGAAACCTGATCCGATCCGGATGAAACCTCATCTGCTGCTGTTGCAATTCTTGACATTGTATCACGGAGATTGCTTTCAATGTTATTGATGCTTTCGAGCAGCTGTGCATAATCGCCTATGTAAAGATTTTCGCTGATTTCCGTATCGACATTGAGGTGACCCTCGGCGGTTGCTTTAAGAATTCTTCCGATATCCTTTATAATGCTGTTCAAGCTGTTTACAACAGTTTCGGTAGCGTCTGCAAGCAGACCTGTTTCATCCTTGCGGCTAATATGTGGAACCTCTGATGAGATATCGCCCTGTGAGAGAAGAAGTATTCTGTCTGTACATTTCATAATAGGATCGCCGATCTGCTTTCCGAGTACAGTTGCAGAAATTGCCGCAGCAACAAGAACTGCCGCAAGAAGGATTATGCAGATAATAATTGTTGTATATGCACTTGAAAGATGTTCAGAAACAGGACCGAAAACAGCAATAGTCCAGTTTGATGTTTCAGGGATAGCTGCATATCCGACAAACATATCCGTACCGTTAAGGTTGATTTTACAGGTATCGGTATTTCCGCTTGACATAAGCTGTGCAAGCTCTGCCGATGAACCGCCCTGATCTAAAAGATTAACGCCGTTTTTAACATTTTCGATATCCTCGTCAGCGATAAGATTTCCGCTTGCGTCAAGGATAAATGACGAACCCTCATCGCCATAGCTTATTGAGCGAACTATATCATTAAGAAATTCTTCATCGGGAACAACATATACACAGCCTACAGCCTTGCTGCCTGATTCACCGTTTTCCCAAAGCGGAGCGGCAACGATTATCGTAAGCTTACCTGTTTTCTTGGAGATAAGAGGCTCAGAAACCATTGTTTCACCGTTCATAGCCGCTTTGAAATATGCTCTTTCGGAATAATCTGTGTCATCAATGCCCATACCGTCGGAGTAGATAAGATTACAACGCTGAAGACCATATTGCTCTGCACGCAGATCAAGTATTTCATTTTTTTCAGCGGTGCTTACAGATGAACTGCTCAGATCCTCGACAACTCCGAGATCTCTTGCGATATTAACATATGAAGTTATTTCCCATGAAGCTCTTTCAGCAGCAATTTCAACAACCTCTCGTGCAGATGTTTCTGCATTTTTTTCAGAAAGTGAAAAAATTGAAACCGATGCGGCGATTGCAAGAATTAGCATACCAATTCCCGAAATTACCATTGTAAAAAAGGTAATTATTGCTTTTATTGTATGTTTGGACTGTTTCATAATACGTCCCTCCGTAATTTTTTTATATTTTAATTATAATTGAAAAATTTTTACCATTCAAGTATAAAATATGAACGTACCAAATTTCGGAGCAATAAAACAATTTATATTGGTTAATATGTACAAGATAAACAATGCTGTATTAAAGTGTTATTGCACATATTCACTAAATCGAAAAAGATATTTATAGTTTTTTAACTGAAAATAAATTCCATAAAAACAAGTCTTGAATAATTGCTTTCACAAAAAGAAAAGCAGACGAGAATCCGCCTGCTTTAGAAAAACAAAACATTTTAAAAAAGAAAAGGAAAATAATTAAATAAATAATTATCAAAAACTATGGTTATATTATATAGCATTATGCCAAAAATTACAATGCTTTTTTTATATAATTTTTATTGCAATTATTTCACATTGCGATTTCAGAAGTTAACTCTGAATGCATTATTGCAAGCGTCAGACGGCATACGCAGGTCGCCTCTCGGAGAAAGAGCAACGCTTCCTACCTTGGGAGCGTCTGGCAGGCAGGAACGCTTGAATTGCTGTGTGAAAAATCTTCTCATAAATATATCAAGCCATTTTTTTATAGTTTCATCGTCAAACTTACCTGAAAATGCAATTTTTGCAAGGCGGTAAATTTTTTCAGGGGAGAAGGTACAGCGAACAAAATAATAAAGGAAAAAGTCGTGCAATTCATAAGGACCCACGATATCCTCGGTTTTCTGCGATATTTCGCCGCCGCTTGGAGGAAGAAGCTCGGGAGAAACGGGAGTATTCAGAACGTCCTGCAGAACCGCCGCAAGCTCCTTATCCTCGGTAGTTTTCATTTCATATGCGGTAAGATGACGTACAAGCGTTTTCGGGACGGATGCATTTACACCGTACATCGACATATGATCGCCGTTATAGGTCGCCCAGCCGAGAGCAAGCTCTGAAAGATCGCCTGTGCCGATAACTATTCCATTCTGCTTGTTTGCAATATCCATAAGCACCTGCGTGCGTTCTCTTGCCTGACTGTTTTCGTAGGTGACATCGTGGGTATCCTCGCTCTGACCAATATCGGCAAAATGCTGACGCACAGCTTCAGTAATATTCACCTCTATAAGCGTTGCACCATATGCCTCGGCAAGCTTGCAGGCATTGCTTTTTGTGCGTTTTGTTGTACCGAAGCAGGGCATTGTTACAGCAGTTATGCCCTTTCGGTCAAGTCCGAGCATATCAAAGGCATGAACCGTGACGATAAGAGCAAGAGTACTGTCAAGCCCTCCCGATAAGCCGAGAACGGCATTTTTACAGCCGATATGCTTTAATCTTGTAACAAGTCCTATTGACTGCATTGTCAATATTTCCTCACATCTTGCGGAAAGCTCGCCCTCATCTTTCGGAACAAAGGGCATTTGCTCATATTTTCTTGTAAGAGTAAGCGGTTTTTCCTTAAATTCGATTTTTATACGGCAATATTCACGCTCGGAAAACTGCGGAAAGGTATTCATTCTGCGGCGTTCACTGTCAATCCTGCCAATATCAATTTCGGAGTAGGTTATTCCTGTTGAAAATGGCTTGCTTTCAGCTAAAATTGTTCCATTATCGCATATGATATTATGACCGCTGAAAACCAGATCCTGCGTTGATTCGCCAAGTCCTGCATCTGCGTAGATATATCCGCATACAAGCCTTGCCGACTGCGATGACGTAAGCTGACGGCGGTAAGCTCCCTTGCCGATAACCTCGTCCGAAGCGGAAAGGTTGCAGATAACAGTTGCTCCTGCCGCCGCAATATCGCAGGACGGAGGACAGCTCACCCAAAGATCCTCACATATTTCCGCACCGAATGTCAAACCATCAATATTGCTCTCAAAAAGCAGCGGACCCATAGGAACACCGCCAAGCCTTTCGACCATACCGAAAGCGTCCTTACCTGATGTGAAATAGCGTGCTTCATAAAATTCGCTGTAATTCGGAATATTTATCTTGGGAACAAGTCCGAGAAGCTGACCGTTTTTTAGAGCGGCGGCACAGTTATAAAGCTTTCCGCCGAATGAAACAGGAACTCCGACAAAAATCAGCATATCAAGCGATGAGGTTTCCTTTGCAATTCTGAAAAGAGCCTTTTCGGCGCTTTCAAGCAGAGCCTTATGCAGGAAAAGATCCCCACAGGTATAGCCAGTAATGCAAAGCTCGGGGAAAACAGCCGCTGAAACGTCATTTTCTGCCGCTTTCTTTGCAAGAGCTATGATTCTGTCCGCATTATATTCGCAGTCGGCAACTCTAATATCGGGAGTTACAGCGGCACAGCGTATAAAACCGTCTTTCATAATTATCATTTCTCCTTTTTAACAAAAAACCTGTAAACAACGCAATTACGTCATTCACAGGTCATAATCTGGTGCCGCTAACCGGACTTGAACCGGTACGGTATCGCTACCGAGGGATTTTAAGTCCCTTGTGTCTGCCTATTCCACCACAGCGGCAATTTTCACCTTTACTATTATACACCATTCCTTTGCAAATGTCAAGTGTTTTAGAAAACATTCACACGGCATTTCAACGAGTGAATTATTATTTGAATAATTATTAACAAACTATTATAGGGGCGGCGTTCCGTCCTGTCATAACTAAGAAACCGCTGATTAATACGTTTCTGCCGTTTTGCTTTAATCAGCGGATTTCTGAAACTGTATATAAAAAATACGGCAATTCAAATACTTTCGCATTAAAATTACCGTAATTATCTTGGCGGAGAGGAGGGGATTCGAACCCCTGTGCGATTGCTCGCAAACTGATTTCGAGTCAGCCCCGTTATGACCACTTCGATACCTCTCCATATATTGCAATTGCAAATAACTTAATCATTATAACACAATATAACTAAAAAATCAAGTCTTTTTTCAAATTTCTCCATATAAATTTCTGAAAAATACATAATCGGCAATTTTATATTGACTTTTAATGCTATACGATGTATAATATAGTTGCAGTTTAATACAGCTTTAAATTGCAAAACAAAAATCGTTTGACAGCAATTTTGCGTCATTAAAGAATTGACAAAAGAGGAGTTTTTATGACTACTATTCCATTTATTGGCTATAGCCTTTATCAGATGGGGCTGATGTTCTGCTTTTGGGCGTTTATCGGCTGGTGCATCGAGGTTTGCTATATGACCATCGAAACAGGCGAATATCAGAACCGAGGTTTTCTTAATATGCCGATATGCCCGATATACGGCTTCGGTGTGCTTATAATAGCAATTTTTTCACGTCCCATTGCGGATAAAGGGTTGCTTCTTTTTGTTGTTTCACTTGTGCTTTGTACAAGCCTTGAGCTTGCAGTCGGACTTGGTATGGAAAAGCTTTTTAACACACGCTGGTGGGATTATTCACATGAAAAATTCAATTACCGTGGATATATCTGCCCCAAGGTATCGATATTATGGGGACTTGGCTGTGTATTTGTAATAAAGGTCGTTCATCCGCTCGTTGAGATAGGAACGGAAAAGCTGCCATTCCAGATAGGAATAGCGTTTATCGCAGTTATGGCAGTGCTTATTGCAGTTGACCTTACCGCATCGCTTTGTGCCGTTGCAAACCTTAATAAACGTCTTAAGCAGATTGATGATATTTCTGCACTTATGCTCAAGGGTTCAGTAAAGATCGGCGAAAAGCTTGCAAATGAAACGAATGAAATACTTGAAAAATATGAAAAGCTGCTTGCGATAAGAGATAGACAAACAGAGCGTTTTTTGAGAGCCTTCCCGAATATCCGCTCGATCAGTCACTCTGAATCAATGGAGGCTTTGAAACAGAAATATTATTCAAATCGCTTTGCGAAAAAGCTTGAAGTAAAGGTGAAAAAGAAGCTTCGCACGCTTAAAAGGACAGGACAAAAAATGCTGACGCAAAAGGAAGAACCTATTGCAAAGCCTCCGCCTGAAAATGATAAAAATGAATAACAAACTGCTCTCCTTCCAAAAATTCGGATGGAGAGCAGTTTTTTAATAGAATCTTTTCTTGTTTCTCTTTGCAACGATTATTATAACTATAACTGCGGCAACAACTACAACAGCAACGATTATTATAATGAAAAGAACAGCACTACTTCCACTGCTTTCAGCGGATGAGTCTGAGTTATCAGCTGATGTTGTAGCGGCTGTTGTTTCAGCGGACTCTTCCTCAGTTTCAGCTTTAGTTGTTTCAGCCTTGGTTTCCTCTTCTGTAACCTTCTCTTCCTCGGCTGGCTTTGTTTCTGCAACGGGAGGGTCATAATTTGTGATTTTTACATGAGTAACTGTGAGCATTATTCCTCTGTCGCCGATACATACGTTATTTACTGTTGAAAGATCATCGCTTCCATATGCAAGTACCATTGCATTATAATCGAAAACAGCGTGTGTATCGTCATATTCGGTAGGAACTACCTGCGCCCAGATCTGCGGATCAACCTCATAATTCTGGAGGATAAGCTCAACCTGATGCTGACCTACGAGCTGAACCTCTCCCTCAAGCACATATTCAACCTCGATAGTAGTATCGGGAGTGAATCCTGCGGCATTGACTTCAGCGGCGGAATAGCTTATCGACTGACCCCACATTCCATTTGTCTGTACAGCTCTTGAAACGGATGGTTCAAAATCGGTCGGTTCGGCAAAGGCTGTAAAAGTCATACAGAATGCCGCAAAAATTCCTGCAGCAATTCCGCAAATGATTTTTTTCATTTTCATTTTTCTTTCTCCTATTCTGAAAATTTTTGCTGATACAGGGGCAAATGCTTCATCGTATTAAAATTACTATTACCCTTGGTCAGCTTTTAATAAATATGCTACTATATTGTATACCAATTCAGTCCTGATGTCAACAGGATATTATTGAATTTGTTTGAATAAACAAATATAAAATTCCGAAAACGATTTAGATAAATCATTTTGTTCAATTGCACGAAATCACTTTAAATCAAAAAAATATTGACTTTGCAGCAAAAAAATGATATACTCAGAATAGTTAGCAGTACACAACTTCAAAAATTATTGAACGAATAATCTGCATTTATAAAAACAAAGGAGAATGATTATGGCAGGATATAAAATAGGCGGAGTTCCCGAAACGATGATCCAGACACTTTATGCAAGAGCAAAGGAGTCAAAAAAAAATAATCCGAAAATCTACGATGAAAAAGCGATTGAAATAGTATCAAAAATGGAGTATGATTTTTCAAAAGCTGATAAGGATTTTGCTATGAGCAGCGGAGTTATCGCAAGAACTATTCTTTTTGACAGAATGGTTAAAAAATTCATAGAAAAGCACCCGACCGCAACGATTATCAATATTGCCTGCGGTATGGATACGAGATTTTACCGTGTTGACAACGGACAGATACGTTGGTATAATCTTGATTTGCCTGTGACTATCGATGTGCGAAAGCAATTCCTTGAAGAAAACGGCAGAGTTAAAATGCTTGCTAAATCGGCGATGGATCCATCATGGGCTGACGAAATCGACAAACCAGCTTCTTCTGTGCTTGTTGTTATTGAGGGCTTGTCAATGTATCTTTCGGAGGATGATATAAAAACCATACTTTCGATAATCGAAACAAATTTTAACAAGGTTACCGTACTTATGGAAATAATGTCGCCCGTTGTTGTAAAGCGTGTAAAAGAAAAATCCATTGACGCAAGCAACGCAAAATTCACTTGGGGTATAAAAAGCGGTAAGGTGCTTGAAAGCTATAACGGCAATTTCAAATTTGTGCGTGATGTATGCCTTACCGAGGGAATGATGGAAATTTTTCCTGTTTATAAGCTGTTGCATCATATTGCACCTGTCAGAAACCTTTCCAATAAGATAACTGTGCTTAAAAAGTGATAAATTCATATGGATAAGCTTGAATATTTGCCCTTGTTTTCAGTAGAAAGCAAGGGCATTTTGCTTGATTTTGAATAATTCATAAAATACTGTTGCTTATTTTGGCTGAATGTGGTATAATATTATGGTTAATGATTTTTACGTCCACAGCTATTTTCAGCGGTGAACGGAATATTCTGCTAAGAGGTCTTATCATGCAACCCTTTAAACCTAAAAATAAACAGCTTAATCCTGCGGCACTCATCTCTATCAGCTTTCTTGCAATTATAATAGTAGGTGCGCTGCTGCTTATGATGCCGTTTTCATCGGCAAGCGGTCAGTTCACCGATCCGCTTACAGCCTTTTTTACAGCAACCTCCGCAACCTGTGTGACAGGTCTTGCAATTGAAGATACAGGAAGCTACTGGAGTACGGCAGGTCAGATAATAATCCTGCTTATGATTCAGATAGGCGGTCTTGGACTGGTTACGCTCGTTTCTTTCTTCAACTTCCTTCTGCGGAAAAAGCCTGAGCTTCATCAGATTCAAGTTGCCTCTGAATCAGTCAACTCTAACGGCTTTTATAACGTAAAATCGCTTGTTAAATATATCCTTGCAATTTCAATTGTATGCGAGCTTGTGGGGGCATTACTGCTTTCACTGTCATATGTTCCGAAATTTGGGTCAAGAGGTATTTATTTTGCCGTTTATCATTCAATAGCGGCTTTCTGCAACGCTGGCTTTGATGTCCTCGGTTCAGTAAGCGAGCCATATATGAGCCTGAGAAATTTTAGCTCCGACCCGATAACTCTTATTGTGATTCCGCTGATAACAATAGCAGGAGGACTTGGATTTGTCGTATGGACTGATCTTTTTGAATACAGAAAAAAGAAAAAGCTTGCTTTCCAGTCAAAGCTTGTTCTTGTGACAACAGCAGTATTGATCATATCAGGACTTATCATCACGCTTATAACCGAATGGAGCAATCCCTACACATTTGAGGGCAAAAGCTTCTTCTATAAGCTCGGCAACAGCTTTTTTCTTTCGGGAACGCTCCGTTCATCAGGCTTCAATTCGCTTGATACGGCTAATCTTACACCTATGACGAAGATTTTTTCAATATTTTTAATGTTTATAGGTGCGGCTCCTGGGTCAACAGGCGGTGGTATAAAGCTTACTTCCGTTGCGATAATACTTATGACGATATGGTGCGTGCTTTCGGGACGCTCCGATACCATTGTTATGGGAAGAAAAATCGAACATCAGACCGTTTACAGAGCTGTCGCAGTTTCGGTAATATTCGCATTCCTTATCATCATTTCTTCTATTACAATATATAACATCAACCCCGATATTTCGGGTTTGGACGTTGCATTTGAGGTTACCTCGGCGATAAGCACAACAGGTATCACGGCTGGAGTTACAGCGAAATGCTCGGCTCTTTCAAGGATAATACTCGCTGTTGTAATGTTTATCGGACGTGTAGGTCCTGTATCGCTTGCACTCAGCATCTCAATGAATACCAAGCATAACAACAAAAACGAGGTTTGCCCGATAGGAAAGGTGATGGTTGGATAATGATGCCCGAAAAGGTTGCTGAAAAATATGAAAAGCTTACTCTGACATCAACAGATGAAAATGACAAGAATGTTGATATATATGTTTCTCCAGAGCATAAATTCGGTACAGATGCTTTCCTGCTTGCAGATTTTGCACAGGCAAGGCAAAAGGATATGGTCTGCGACCTTGGAACAGGGTGTGGAATTATCGCCGTACTTATCAAAATAAGAAAAAAATCAAGGCTTGTTTATGCAGTTGATATTCAGGAACAGGCAATCGAACAGCTTAATGCAACGATTGAAAATAATCAGCTTGAGGGTCTTATTTCCGTGCTTGGCGATTTAAAGGAGCTTGGAGATAAAGTGCCGAAGGCTTCATTTGACGTTGTTACCTGCAATCCCCCATATAAGGCGACAAATGCAGGAATTGAAAGCCTTGGCGAGGCTCAGAGAATTGCCCGGCATGAAATAATGTGCAACATTGATGATGTTTGCAAAACCGCCTCAGGGCTTCTTAAATTCGGCGGAAAATTATGCCTTTGTAACCGCCCTGAAAGGCTTGCAGATGTCATAACAGCGATGAAAAATAATAATATTGAGCCAAAAAGACTGCGTTTTGTTGCAAAAGATCATAATTCCGCACCATGGCTGTTCCTGATTGAGGGCAGGCTTGGCGGAAAGCCCTTTATGGAGGTTATGCCAACGCTTACAATGAGATTGGGCGACGGTATCACTCCCGAGGTCGCTGAAATTTATGGTGGAATTGTTTAAAATAAGAATAAAAGGAGATTTTTATGCTTTTACTTGAAGAATTAAAGGTTGAACTTGAAAACTATCGTACTGAAATGAAGGAGCTTTACAATATTCTCAATATTGATAAGGCAAAATCAGAAATTGCCGAGCTTCAGGAGGCTTCGGGCAAGGACGGCTTCTGGGACGATATCGAAAATTCACAAAAGGTAATGCAGACGATAAAACGTCACGAGGCTACCATTGACAGCTATAACAAGCTCAATGCAAAGCTTGAAGACACTATCACTATGATAGAGCTTACTCTTGAAGAGGACGCACAGGAAGAGGACGAGGTCGTTCAGGAAATCAAATCGGACGCAAACCATTTCAAAAAGGAGCTTGAAGCAGTTAAGCTTTCTACTCTGCTCACAGGCGAATATGACAGCAAAAACGCAATTCTTACCTTCCACGCAGGTGCAGGCGGCACAGAGGCACAGGACTGGGCTTCAATGCTTTTCAGAATGTATAATATGTGGGCTGAAAGCCACGGCTTCAAGGTAACAACACTTGACTATCTTGACGGAGATGAAGCAGGTCTGAAATCCGCTTCTATCCTCATAGAGGGTCTTAACGCTTACGGCTTCACCAAGTCAGAATCAGGCGTTCACAGACTTGTCCGTGTTTCACCGTTCGATTCATCGGGAAGACGTCATACATCATTCGCATCTCTTGAGGTTATGCCCGAAATGAGTGAGGCTGATACAAATATTGAAATACGTCCCGAGGATCTTGAAATCGACTTTTACCGTGCGTCAGGTGCAGGCGGTCAGAAGGTAAACAAGACCTCATCGGCTGTACGTCTTACCCATCTCCCGACTGGAATAGTTGTTTCCTGTCAGACACAGCGAAGCCAGTATCAGAACAAGGACTATGCTATGAAGATGCTTATGTCCAAGCTTGTTGAAATCAAGGAAAGAGAGCATCTTGAAAAAATCGAAGATATTAAGGGCGTTCAGAAGGAAATTGCATGGGGTGCGCAGATTCGTTCCTATGTATTTATGCCATATACCCTCGCTAAGGATCACCGCACAGGCTTTGAAAACGGCAACATTCAGGCGGTTATGGACGGCGACCTTGACGGCTTTATCAACGCTTATCTTACAGAGCTTTCTCACGGAAATATCACAAAGTAATGCAAAGAATACTCGGACTTATACGCAAGGCTGTCAATAGCTTTGAAATGATTTCCAATGGCGATAATATCGCTGTCGGTGTTTCAGGTGGAAAGGACAGCCTTGTCCTGCTTTACGGGCTTGCCAAGCTCCGTGATTTCATAGGCATTGATTTCAATGTTACAGCAATCACTGTTGACCCGAATTTCGGCGGTAAAGCCATGGACTGCACTGGAATTTCAAGCCTTTGCGACAGTCTTGGCATTAAATATTCTGTAATTCCTACTCATATTGGAGAGATAGTTTTCGATGTCAGAAAGGAATCAAACCCCTGCAGCCTTTGTTCAAGAATGAGAAGAGGTGCGTTGCTCGGTGCGGCAAGAGGCCTTGGCTGTAATAAGCTTGCCCTTGGTCATAATAAGGACGATGTTCTTGAAACCTTTATGATGAACCTTACTCTTGAGGGCAGAATAGGCTGTTTTCCGCCTGTATGCAAGCTTGACGATGGCGATATCACTATAATCCGTCCGCTTGTGCTTGCAGAGGAAAGGGAAATACGCTCCGCCGCTGAAAAAACTGAGTTGCCCATAATAAAAAGCGTATGCCCTGCCGATAAAAAAACTGCCCGAGAAGATGCAAAACAGCTTATTTATGAGCTTGAAAGGAAATCAAAGGGTACTCGTGAAAGAATATTCGGAGCTTTAATGCGTTCGGAAATTGACGGTTGGCATATGGTGAAATGATAACTATTTTCGTTGATTTTAATGGTTAAAATGAACATTTATTGTTGAAATTTTATTATAAATATGCTATAATTATTGAGGCTTTTTAAATCTCTATGAAAATAATGCAAATTTGCACAAATCCAATAGATTCACCGAGGTGATGATTATGACTGTCAGGCATAAGCTGTGCGGCAATTGCTTTTCCGATATGAAGGGTAAAACCTGCAAAAATTGCGGCTATACCGAAAACAGAGCTTTTTCAGAGCATGACGCACTTTCCGTCGGAGTTAAGCTGAACGGAAGATATATAATAGGAAAAACACTCGGCAGAGGCGGCTTTGGAATTACATATCTTGCATATGACGAAATAAAAACCAGAGCGGTCGCTATAAAGGAATATTATCCCAAATCAGCTGTGCGTGCAGAGGATAATATCACGATAGAACCTATGACTTCATTCCAGGAGGAGGAATTTTCCGAAGGTCTGGAGGGCTTTTTCAGAGAAGTTGATATAATTCGTAATTTCAGCGAAAGCACCGATATACTCGGACTTTATGACGTTTTCAGAATGAACGGAACGGCATATTATGCAATGGAGTTTTATAACGGGATTTCTCTGAAAAGCTTTGTGAATAACGGAAATAAGCTTACTGAGGGGCAGGCTGCGGATATTGCCGGAAAGCTGCTTTCCGCTTTGTCTGTGATACATAACGGCGGAATCCTTCACAGAGATATTTCCCCTGATAATATTATGCTTTGCACAGACGGCAGAGCGGCACTTATAGATTTTGGTTCTGCCCGTATGCTTACAAAGGGCGAACAGCAGGATATGTCTGTCATACTTAAGGACGGCTTTGCTCCGCTTGAACAGTATCAGCGTAAAAGCAGTCAGGGCATATGGACAGATATTTATTCTCTTGGAATGTCGATTTTTTATGGTCTGACAGGAGTTTATCCCGAAAATCCAATTATAAGGCTTGAAGACGACAGCGTTTTCATCAAGGAAACGGAGAAGCTTTCTATCGATATGAGGGATATCTTAAGAAAGGCTTGTGCAGTCAAAAAAGAAGATAGATTCGCAAAAGCCGAGGATATGCTTGAACAGATAAGAAACAGCTCCCTCATCTGCGAAGTATTAATACCAGGGGCAGTGCCTGTACTTGAAATACGGAAAAGGAAAAACAGAAAAGGACAAAAATATATCGCTGTTGCATCGGCATTTGCGGCGTTGGCTTCAGCGGTGGCGATGGTTTTCAACTCCGACGCACCATCGGAGGTGAAAATCGGGGGAGAAATGTTTCCGCTTGATTCAATTGAGCTTGACCTGCAGAACAGAGAGCTGACCAATTCGCAGATCTCCAATCTCCGTCATATGAAAAAGCTGAAAACGCTTAATCTGAATAATAATTATATAACAGATATGTCCTGCCTTGCAGAGCTGACAGAGCTGGAGTATTTTTATTTTGATAATAACAGTATCAGCGATATAAGCTTTATGAAAAATATGAAGCACCTTAAGCATATAAGCGGAAATAATAACAACGTTTCGGATATTTCCGTTTTAAGAAATATGACCGAGCTGGAATTGGTTTATATGGGCGATAATTATATTACCGATATATCACCGCTTGAAAACAGCAAGGGTATTATGCGAGTCGGCTTTGACGAGGCTGAAATCGACAATATCGATGTCCTTGCAGATAAGACAGAGCTTGTTATGGCAGGCTTTTCAGGCTGTGGACTTGAAAGCATAGAACCGCTTCGGAATTTAAAAAAGCTGGAGCTTGTCTATTTTGGACGAAATAACCTTACGGATGTTTCCCCATTGACAGGCTGTGATATAAAGGAGCTTTATCTTGATAATAACAGGCTTTCAGGCTGTACAGATACCTTTGAAGGCATTATGCTCAACGGCTTCGCCTGCATTGAGGGAAACGGATTCACGGAGGACGAAATTCAGAATATAAAGAATAAAATGAACGGCGAATTTGATATTTATTATTGAGGTTGAATGAAATGGTTACATCAGAAATTGAAGAATTGATAAGAGAATCCAAGGAGCTGGATATGGATCTGATAAGAGAAAATCAAGCTCCGTCTTTCAGTGAATATGTCGTTAGCCTGCTTGATGAAAAGAATATCAGAAGAAGTCAGCTTATTTCTGATATAAATCTGGACAGGAATTATGGCTATCAGATACTCAATGGAACCCGAATTCCAACACGAAATCAGATAGTGCATATTGGGCTCGCTCTTGGAGTAAATGTTGCAGAAATGCAAAAAATGCTTACCTTAGGTAAGCGTGAAATTCTCTATGTAAGGCGGCCCGAGGACGCAAAGGTCGTTCATTGCCTTGAGCATAACATGCCCTATAATAAGGCGTGCGATTTTATATGGAAAAATAATTAGTGCGTACTCAATAACTGAAAAAGTACTCCGAAGTAAAGTTTTACGCAATTTTTGGGTTGATGAATAAGAAAATCGCTGATTAAAGGGAAAAGCTTTAATCAGCGGTTTTCTTATTCTAGGTATTGGGATATATTGGAAAATGGAGGTTTTCCATGAAGATCCAATAACATTATATCATACTTTTTTTAATTTTTGGTATGCAATTTTGCATTATTTTTTAAAAATTTTACTTTTTTTGCTTTTGTATATCCTCCCAGGCTTCATCATCGAAAAGCTTGTCCTTAAAATAATATTTCCTGTCAGCTTCGGTTATTTTTCTTATAACTTTGCATGGATTTCCTGCCGCAAGGCTCCAATCGGGTATATCCTTTGTAACAACACTGCCTGCACCTATCACGCAGTTGCTTCCTATCGTTACTCCAGGGCAGATAACAACATTTCCGCCAATCCAGACATTATCTCCGATGTTTATTTCAATGCCATATTCATATGCTGTGTTTCGTGTATCAGGGTGGAGCGGGTGACCTGCCGTGTAGATAGCAACATTTGGAGCAAGCATACAATTATCGCCGATCTTGACCTTTGCAACGTCAAGAATAGTGCAGTTATAATTAGCGTAAAAGTTTTTTCCAACTTCTATATGTGTGCCGTAATCGCAATAAAACGGAGGATTTACAAAGGCGTTTTCTGATTTCCCGAAAAGCTCTCTTACTATTGCAGAAATGCCGTCAAAATCGGTGCGATCAATAGTGTTGAGCTGTTGTAAGATACGCTTTGTTTTTTTCATTTCCTCAAAAACTCGTTCATCTGAAATATATGGGAGCTGTGCGTCCCTTCTTTTTATATGATCCATAATAAAATCTCCTTTACATTAGCTTCGTAAGCGAGCTGTATTCAGGGCGAAGCTTTTTGTAGATATTAACACCCTGATCCATACCGAATAGTTTTATTAATCCTCGGTAGAAATCCTGCTTGCCTTTTGTTTCCTTTAAGAGAGCTGTGATTTTATTCCTCTGTTCATTGTCATTTATTTGTGTTTTGGTGAATATTCCATTCAGCTGTATTTCTGTATCGGTAAATGCTGGATTTTCCTTTGCTTGATTCTCCCTTTTTTCAGGAAGCTTCTCTTTATCAGCGGCTGGCGGACATATATCAATAGCGTCAGGCTCGGTCTGCTGTATCTTTGCTGTAAAAGGCTTTTCAAGTGCAAGCGTCCGCTTAACCGATGGAGAACCGTTTATGGATATGCCTGGTGCCATACCGCTCTGCTCCCAGAAGCTTTTAACGTGGTCATAGCCCTTGTCATTGCTTATGATGAAAAACTGCTTTTCCTTGCCTTGACTTATGAGATATCCGAGAAAGCTTGCAAGCTGGAAATCAAGGGCGTTTTTTCCACCGTTGGAAACGTTATAATAGCTTATTTCCGCAGGACTTGAAAGCAGATTAAGATGAGCGGAAAAGCTTATGCATGAAGCGTTTGCCGTGTAAAAGATATACACTCTGTCGTCCTTTGTAAGATTCTGAACTCCTGAAATTCCCGATGATGTTACATTTTCAAAATCAATAAGATATACTGCCATATTTTACCTCACAATTATTTTTTTTCAGGTTTTGCTGTATCAAAGCGATAGACATCCGCAACCTCGGAAATGGTTATGTATGCAGTCGGGTCGCAGCTATGAACGATATCCCTCATTCGTGTTATCTGAAAACGGTTTACTACTATATAGAGTATAGTTTTTTCTGATTTTGAGTAATAACCCGTTGCGTTGATAAGCGTAATTCCACAGCCAAATTCCTCGGAAAGAGCGGCGCTGACATCATCAGCTTTGTCCGTGATAACAAAGGCAGATTTTGAACGATCGATACCCTCGACTATGAAGTCAACCGCTTTAAGTGCGGCGGTGTAAGCGACAACGGAATAAAGCGGAAGTATCCAGCTTTTAAGTATTATGCCGCAGACAACATAAAGTATCACGTTATATCCCATAACAAATGTGCCGACAGTCACTCCGAGCCTTTTGGCAAAGATAACAGCCATTATTTCTATGCCGTCCATCGCACCGCCCGAGCGTATTGCAAGACCGCTTCCTATTCCCGAGATAAGTCCGCCGAAAAGCGAGCAGAGGAGCAGGTCAGAGCCTGCAAGAGGGGAAACAAAGCTCACATCAACAGGCAGAACGTCTGTTATAAGCCAGGCTGATAATGAATAAATCATAACAGCGTAAATTGCGGAGGCGGTGAAAACTATTCCTTGCTTTTTCGCACCGTAAAGGAACAGTGGTACGTTGAGAATGATAAGAAAAACCGAAAGTGATATGGGAGTTATGCTTGAAAGCAGGATAGATGTTCCCGAAATTCCGCTGTCATATAGATTTACGGGAGCGAGGAACATTGTGATTCCGATAGCGTTTATGATTCCTGAAAGCGTCAGCATAATAAATCTTTTCAGTCCGATTTTTTTGAGTTCGTTAAGCAGCGTCATAGAATTTCCTCCATAAAATAATTTATCTTTTATTATATCATATTTTGTAACCATTTTCAATCATTTTCAGAGAATTTTAGGTGAAAATAATGTGATACTTCCGTGCTGTAACCATATTGTCAATAATTTTAGCAAAGATGTAATTGACATTTTATGTATATAATGTTAAAATAAGTGTATCACATAGGAGAATGGAGGAATTTATTTTATGAAAAAAGGTATGTTAAGATCGGTGGTATGTGTTATGCTGTCGGTTATTATGATATTGACAATGGCGGCTGTTCCTGTTTCCGCCGCAAAAATAAGCCTTAGCAAAAGCTCGCTAACTCTTGTTGTCGGGAAAAGCGTTTATCTTAACGTAAATGGCACATCGAAGAAGGCGGTATGGTCATCAAAGGACGCTACAATTGCCGAGGTTTCCAATAAGGGAAAGGTAACCGCTGTTAAATCGGGAAGCACCGAGGTCACAGCAACAGTTGACGGCAAAAGCTATAGCTGTAGTGTTACAGTAAAGGATTGCAGCGTTTCAGCAGGCTCTAAAAGCGTTTTCGTTGATAAGAAAAAGTCTATCGCAGTCAGTATAAAGGCTGTAAATACGCAGGATTTGGAGTATTCTGTTGAAAACAGCAAAATTGCAACAGCTTCATTTGATAAAAAAGGTTTTACAGGCGATGTCACAGCTTTGTATATTACGGGCGTTGACGATGGAGTAACAACTGTCAAGGTATGGGCAAAGGGCTATGAAAAAAGTGCTTATGCAACCGTAAAGGTCAAGGTTGGAGCAGGAAGAAAGCCTGTTGCGATAACAAAATCGGGCATTGATATTTCTGCAGATTATGTCGAGGTCAATGAAAATTTAAGTGAAAAAATTGAAATAAGTTCAAAAAAGGTCGATGTAAGCAAGTTAAAGATCGTTTCAACCGCAACTGCACAATTCTCCGTAGAAACGACCGAAAAAAAAGGCAAAATTGAAATAACCGTAAACGGGATCTGTGAAAACGATAATTGTAACATCAGGATTTTTAACGAGGATAAGAGCATTAATATATATATTCCTGTAACTATCACGAATAATGCCTATGACGTTGCTGTATGGAACAGAAAGCCTAAGGAGCGTCAGTATACCGATGTTATTTATACCTCGCATGATAAAAACGGAAAAAGCTTCTATGTGCTTGAGCCTGAGGACGAAGACCCTGCTCATGCGGCAACAGTCCTCGGCAAGGCGGCAGATTGGTATGAATACTATGTAGTATTTGAAAAACGTCCTACAAAGCAGGAATCGACCGATGTTATTGTAACAAAATCGCTTACTTATAACGGCAAAAAGGTTACAAGATATCTTCTTTGCGAAAAGGATTATGATACAGCGATAGCATATTCAATGTTCGGAATTTACAGCGGAGATTATGATTATAACATAGTTTACGCAAACCAGCCTGTTACGAAGCAAAGGGAAGATACTATCCTGTATTATATTTATACAAAATCAAGCGGAGAAAAAGAATTAAGATATATCATCAAAAAAGCAGGTGATTATTCTGATAAGGCAGAGAAAGCCGCCGCTTCCTACGCTAAGAAATATTCAGGAAAAATGGAGCTTGTCGAGGATTTAAACGATTTGTCAGCCTTTTGGTGAATGTTACCATATTGTAACGGGATTGTATCGGAGTTTTAATTGACTTTTTAAAGTCATAGTGGTAAAATAAAGAAAATCAAGGACAGGAGGTACAGAGTATGAGTAAATACTTTTTCAAATCCTTTTTAAGTACGTTGCTGGCGGTTCTTATGATAGCGTCATTGTGCGTTGTTCCGTCCTCGGCGGCAACAGTTAAGCTTAACAAATCATCAATTTCCCTCACAAAGGGATATTCAACCACGCTTTCCGTCAGCGGAACGTCTTCAGCTGTAACATGGACAACAGGAAATAAAAATGTTGCGACTGTTTCAAGCAAGGGTAAGGTTGTCGGAAAGAAGGTAGGTTCAACATATATCTATGCCAAGGTCAATTCAACAACACTTAAATGCAAGGTCAAGGTCGTTGCAGGCAAGATCTCAGTAGGCGAGAGCAGTGTTGAGCTTGAACAGGGCGATACCGATAAGGTTACTATCAAGGCAATAGGCACACACGCAATTTCCGTTAAAAGTATGAATACCAAGGTAGTCAAGGCTACATGGGCAGGTGCTAAATTTAGCGGAGATAAGATCAATCTTACACTTAAGGCTGTCGGTTCAGGCACCGCTAAGGTTAAGGTTTATGCAAAGAATTATCCTGATACGATTTATAAGTATATTACAGTAACGGTTGACGGCGATGATGATGATAGTATTATCGATGACGACAGCAGCACAGGTTCAACCACGACAACAGGCAGCCTTAGTGCAAGCGTTTCCTCGGTAACAGTTAATACAGGTGAATCGCAGACCTTTACGGTTTATGCTCCTTCGGCAAGCGTGCTTTCAACCCTTCGTGTTTCTTCTACAAGCGTGCTTGGATTCGGTGTTGCAATATCAGCCGATACTTCAAAAAATACACTTTCGCTGAAGGTTACGGGTTATAGCGATGAAACAGGCTCTATAAAGGTATATTCAACGCAGGACAGTAAGCTTTCATTGAGCATTCCTGTAACTGTTAAATCCACCGCACAGTATTATACCTTGCTTACAACAAAGCCGACCTCAAAGATACTTACAACAGATACCGTAATTGCATTCCAGAACGGCACGACAGCATATTATATGCTTGTTCCATATGGCTATGATCCTGCATATGCAAACTCTGTTGCCGCAAAGGCACTCAATTCCTATAGCTATAACCTCGTTTACGATACAGCTCCTACAAAGAAGCTTACAAACGATGAAATTGTCAAGAAAACAGTGACATTTAACGGTGCAAGTCAGGTCAGATATGTACTCGCTCCTTATGGCTATGATAGTGCGTTCGTTGATACAGTTTTTGCAAAATATTCGGGAGTTTACGATTATTATACAGTTTATACCGAAAAACCGACATCAACAGTTTTCAGCGATGAGGTTCTTCAGTGGACTGTCAGCAATACTACAACAGGCAGCTCATTGAGATATATGCTTGTTCCATTTGGCTACGACCAGACAAAGGTCGATAGTGCAAAGAACAAGTATGAATACAGCACAAGCTATGTTGCAGCCTATGAAATAACCTCAACTGTTCCGAATGTTGATACAAAGGTTTATAAGGTTATCCTGTGGAAGAAGAATAACGCTAACAGATATATGGTAGTTCCTATCAATAATTGCGATTATATCAAGAGAAATGACCTTGTACGCAAGGATGTTGGATATTTCAGCTATTATGTTGCATATTCCGATGCACCGACAGTGAGCGTTTCAGATACAGAAGCAGTTTACTCATTAACTCTCCAGAATTCAAAGGGTGAATTGCAGAATGTTTATATTCTCTATAATCCAAAGGACAGCGATTATCAGAAGAAGATTGATGCGGCTATAAATACTGATTCTGATTATATAGGCGTAAAACAGGGTTCACTGACATAAGAATAATAAAACCCGGCTTTCCGAAAATCGGAGAGCCGGGTTTTTGTTAGTTTATTGAATTTTTAAGCTGCTCAACCTTGTCTGTTTTTTCCCATGCAACATCAAGATCCTCTCGTCCCATATGACCATATGCCGCAAGCTGTCTGTACTGCGGTTTACGAAGATCAAGTGCTTTGATAATTGCCGCTGGACGAAGATCGAAAACCTTGCTTACTGCTTCTGAAAGCTTCTCATCGGAAACCTTGCCTGTGCCAAAGCTGTCAACAAGTACGGAAACTGGTTCAGCCTTGCCGATTGCATATGCTATTTCAATTTCGCATTTATCAGCAAGTCCTGCCGCAACGATATTTTTAGCAACATATCTTGCCGCATATGCCGCACTTCTGTCAACCTTTGTTGGGTCTTTACCACTGAATGCACCGCCGCCGTGACGGGCATATCCGCCGTATGTATCAACGATTATCTTTCTTCCTGTAAGTCCGCTGTCGCCCTGTGGTCCGCCGATAACAAAACGTCCTGTCGGGTTCACATAATATTTTGTATCAACAAGAAGCTCCGATGGGATTATCGGCTTGATAACATTTTCGATTATATCCTCTCTGATTTTTTCAAGACTAACATCCTCGGAATGCTGTGTTGAAACAACTACTGTATCAACACGGACAGGCTTATCGTCCTCATATTCAACAGTTACCTGCGTTTTTCCATCAGGGCGGAGATAGGGGAGTGTACCGTTCTTTCTTACATCGGTAAGACGCTTTGCAAGCTTATGTGCAAGTGAGATTGGCATAGGCATAAGCTCGGGAGTTTCGTTGCAGGCATAGCCGAACATCATTCCTTGGTCGCCTGCACCTGTCATAAAGCTATCAGCTTTTTCGCCTTGCTTATGTTCAAGAGCCTCATCAACGCCCATAGCGATATCAGAGGATTGCTCATCAATAGACGTAAGAACGGAACAGGTATGACCGTCAAAACCGAATTTTGCACGGTCATAGCCGATATCAATAACGACCTGACGAGCGATTTTGGGAATATCTACATAACATTCTGTGGAAATTTCACCCATACAGAGAATCATACCAGTTGTTGTGCAGGTTTCGCAAGCGACACGCCCCATAGGGTCTGATTCGAGAATAGCGTCAAGAACAGCATCGGAAATCTGGTCGCAGATTTTATCGGGATGGCCTTCTGTAACGGATTCAGACGTAAAAAGCTTTTTTGACATTTAAAATTCCTCCTTATAAAGAAAAAAACACCTGAAATGAACTTCAAGTGCAGACGTAAAAAACAAATTCTACTCATCTCTCGGATTTTCACCGCAGGATTTAGCACCTTTTTTGCTTTTGAAATTTTGCAATCAGGTTGCCGGGCTTCACAGGACCAGTTCCTCCACCACTCTTGATAAGTTCAGTATCATTATAACACAAACGATAAAGCAAGTCAATACATTTTGAAAAAAAACAGGAGGCATCCAATGAAAACCTCCTGTATGCGGTTATTTTTGATCTATTTTATCATACAGCTTATCAAATTGACTTGCTTTAACGACATAAACATCCTTATGATCTTCATTTTTAATAACGATATAATCACCAGGTTTGCCTGAAATGTAATTCTTTTTATCCCATTCGGTGAAAACCTTAACATATTTTGTAAGCTTTTTCGCTCTGACGGTTGAGGAATTATTTGCACAGCAGCCTTTGATATACGGAATAAGGATTTTAAGCTTATTTTCTGCCTTGTCAAGTGCTGTTGGTGAATATTCATAATCAATATCAGGAAGTGCATCCGTAATGCTATAGGTGGAGTTGAACACATTCCTTGAAATAGGATAAACCTCGCCCGAAACACCGATCATCAGGTATGTATCCTCGGATGCGATAACGTTCATATCGCCCTCAAGCATACGAATATATATATTATTTCCTTCCGATACAATATCCGTTGAGGGAACATAACCCAGAATAACCTTTCGCTTTTCATAGCATTCTGTATCGGAAATATCTATCTCTGAAGAGCCTGAATATATGATATCCGTATTTTTATGATAAGCCTGCAGCCTTGAATAGAAAAAGTCTGCAACAGATTCCTCTGTGATTTCGGGGGAGGATATAAAACCGCCTGCCTTTGAGGAATGACCTCCGCCGCCGCCGACATTTTCCGCTAAAAACTGTGCAAATTCGCTTGCGTTGATTTTTCCTGTGCAGCTTCTGACAGACATTTTAAAGCCTGTGTTCAGACTGCAATAAATAATGCAATGATCAACTGTGCTGACCTGAATGAGCAGATCTCCGATAAAACCGAGGATATTCGGGTCGCATGGTCTTGCTCTGACAATTGCCGCACTGTATTCTTCAATGTAGATGCAGTGATTAAGTGCTTCACCTGCAATTTTCATCTCATCATGTGTAAGATTTGAGTTGCGGAAAAGGTTTATAAGCTCGTCATCAAAATGCACAAAATCTCTTAAATCCCTGTCAGCAGGGTGACCTATTTCAGAAAAGCCGTTTGTATCCATAAACAGTCCGTAATATAAGGCTGTTGAAAGATTTGGTTCAGAATTAACGTCAATGCCCTCGTCCTCAAGCATTTTTGCAATGATAGATGAGCAGCTGCCGTAATTGCTGCGAATCTCTCTCATTTCGGGCAAGCCGTCTGATCTGTTGCAGATATGATGATCGATAACGGCGATATTCTTTGCAGGAAGCTTCTGAACATTGCTTTCGCCGTAAACGCAATCGACCGTGATAAGCAGCTCGGGAGTATGGTCAAGCTCCTGCACATATTCAACAGGAATTTCAAGCCTTTCAATCATAAGAAGCATATTAGGCTTATTTATCTTTCCATGACCCGCATAAATAAGCCTTGGATTTTTCCCATTAAGGCATAAATATCTATACACCCCATAGCCAGCCGCAA
>CAYOAV010000027.1:0-23196 GCA_964402055.1 uncultured Ruminococcus sp.
AAAAATATACAATGACTTTAAGCTGTATGGAGAGAGATCCGTACAGCTTTTTTGCATTTTATCGGCTGTAAACGAATGTTGTCGGAAATTTATTGAATTTTATTTTTTATGGATTATAATTATAATCAGAGAATCCGTATAGAAAAAATAGTATGACAGATCATTGAAGGGGCTTGCATAATGAATAATATAATTGAAATAAGCAATCTTGTAAAAAATTTCGGCGATGTCCAAGCGGTAAAAAATCTTAGCTTCCGTGTTAAAGAGGGCGAGCTATTCGCTTTTCTCGGCGTTAATGGAGCGGGAAAATCAACTACTATAAATATCCTTTGCGGTCAGCTTAAAAAGGACGGCGGAGCTGTTCGCATATGCGGAATGGAGCTTGAACGCAGTCTTGATAAAATAAAAGGTCAGCTGGGTGTTGTTTTTCAAAATTCCGTGCTTGATCCGAGCCTTTCTGTCAGGGATAACCTTATGATAAGAGCGGCTCTCTATGGTATTTCGGGTAAACGCTTCGAGGAAAGGCTTAAAGAGCTTGCGGAAATGCTCGATTTTGAAAACATCCTCGGCAGAACAGTCGGCAAGCTTTCAGGCGGTCAGAGAAGACGTATCGACATTGCAAGAGCTATCATTAATCACCCGAAAATACTTATCCTCGATGAACCGACAACAGGGCTTGATCCGCAGACAAGAAACACGCTATGGAACGTAGTGGCAGAGCTTCGCAGAAAAGAAAATATGACTGTTTTCCTTACAACGCATTATATGGAGGAAGCTGCCGATGCTGATTATGTTATCATTCTCGACAGCGGAAAAATCGCCGCTTCAGGCACTCCACTTGAGCTGAAAAATCAATATACGGGCGATTATATCACGCTTTACGGCGCTGATGAGGACGAAATTGAAAAGCTCGGAGTTGATTATCAGGCTGAAAGGGATCATATCCGCATAACAGTTCCCGATACAGCGGCGGCAACAAGGCTTATCGTAAGCTCGCCTCAGCTTTTTAATGATTATGAAATAACCAAGGGAAAAATGGATGATGTTTTTCTTGCCGTTACAGGCAAAAAGCTGAAATCTGATGAGAATTAAGGGGGTGAATAATATGAACGCATTATCCGCACTTGTAAAAAGAAGCATTAAAATATATTTCAAGGATAAGGGTATGTTTTTTACCTCGCTTATTACGCCGCTTATCCTGCTTGTACTGTATGTGACATTCCTGAAAAATGTCTATGAGGACAGCTTTACAAAGCTTTTTTCCGAATCGGGCATTCAGCTTTCCGAAGAGATTATAAACGGAGTTGTCGGAGGACAGCTTGTTGCATCATTACTTGCCGTAAGCTGTATAACCGTGGCTTTTTGCTCAAATATGCTTATGGTACAGGATAAATTTACAGGAGCTGCAAAGGATATATCCGTTTCACCTGTCAGCAGGAGGACTGTTGCTCTCGGATATTATATCGGAACCTTTGCGTCAACGCTGCTTGTGTGCTTTATCGCCGCTGCAGTTTGCCTTGTTTATCTTAAAGCGATAGGCTGGTTTATGGAAATTGCTGATATTTTCAAGGTTCTTCTTGATATAATCCTGCTTACAATGTTCGGCACGGCTCTTTCAAGCATTGTCAACAGCTTTTTATCAACGCAGGGTCAGGTTTCCGCTGTAGGAACGATAGTCAGTGCAGGTTATGGTTTTATTTGCGGTGCATATATGCCAATATCGCAGTTTTCGGATGGTCTTGCGAAGGTACTCTCTTTTCTCCCTGGTACATACGGCACATCATTGCTGAAAAATCATTTTTTGAGCGGAGTATTTGCCGAAATGAGTGATACAGGCATTCCTGATGAAGCAATTGAAGCCGTTAAGGACGCTGTTGACTGCAATATTTATTTCTTTGACAACAAAACTGAAATCGGAACAATGTATCTATGGCTTATCGGAGCGGTTATTGTTTCGATGGTTGTATATATCGTGATAAACATTGTTAAAAAGCATTAAGGAAGGATAATATGAAAAAAATACTTATTGCCGTTATTGCGTTAATAGCGGTTTGCGGAGTATTTGCCTTGGGAATACACTTTGGCAGAGGTTCGGCAAATGATGAAGATAGCTTACAAACGAATATTGTAACTGAAAGTATTACAGCAGAAAAAATAACAGAAGCTATGACGGAAACATCTATTGATGAAAATAATAATTTTGAGAACGATGAATTTGAAGTAACATATATTTCTGATGATGAGCTCAGGTCGCTTATCGAGGAAAATATTTACTGTAATATGATCTATAATATAAAAAATCTTCCAACCAAGGAAGAGATCGATTATGAATCGGAAAATTATCTTTATGAAACGGACAGCGAAAAATTTCCCGATTATGTGTCCTTTGAAAGCTATATCCGTTCGGTTTACTGCGAAGCGGAGGCTGACAGACTGCTATATAATTGCCCATATGATGGTATGCCAAGATATACTGAATCGGACGGCAAGCTTTGCATTGATTCACGCTATCTTGGAAGCAAAGGATATTATGTGGACTGGACAGATTTCAGCTTCACGATAGATTCATCTGATAATGACAGAGTGAGCTTCACGCTTTTCGGAAAGGCTGAATATCCGTCAGATGAGCCTGTTATCGAGGAATACTCTGTAAGCGGAGCTGTGGTTTATGAAAATGGCGGCTGGCGGCTTGAAGAAATGCTGTATTGATGGAGGGAATGAAATGACAAATATTCTTCTTGAAAATGAAATGCAGGCAAATAAGCTTTCCGCAAAGGTTATGAGGATAACCTTTCTGATATTTACGCTTGTTTATATACTTGATATTGCAGGTATTTTTACGGTCAAGCTTTCGCTTATGACGGTTGCTTTTATACTTGGAAGTATAATGCTGCTGCTCCCGACCTTGCTTGTGAATATACTTAAAATAAAAAGCGGCTTTATGAAATATGTGATAGTTATATGTGCGGCTTGCTTTGTCACGATTCTTAGCTCAACGCTTATTTATCACGCAGTTGTAATGTATGTTTATGCGATAGCACTTTCAAGCCTTTATTTTTCAAAAAGGCTGAATGTGATCTCGACCGTGCTTACAGTTATCGGAGTTTCGGCAGGTCAGGTTTTTGCATTCAATTTTGTTGATTTTATAGATCATAACTTCGATGACTTTAAAGAGCTGATAATATTTGGCGTTATTCCTCGTGGATTGAGTGTAATTGCTGTTTCGTCTATCTTTACAACTCTTTGTTCAAGGACTGCCGCAATGCTCTCCAATCTTCTCGGTGCAGAGGAGCAGAAGGAAATGCTAAGACGTATGGAGGAGATGAAAGCCAACGCAGAAAACACTTCGGTTGCTCTTGCTGAAATGGTTACAAAGCTTTCTGCTATTACTGAAAGCTCTGTTGAAGCTAACCGTGAAATAGCAGTCCAGTCTGCAAGTCTTTACAGTAGCTCCGTTGAAAATTCAGAGTCGGTTTCATATGCTGACAGGCTTATAAATGATATGTCGGGTGAAATTTCTGCTCTTAGCGAAATGAACCATAAAACAGCCGAGCTGACAAGTGAAATTGAACAAAGCACGCAGAATAATCAGCAGCTTATGAATGACGCAACCTCCGATATGGAGAAGATTTATAACAGTACTAATGAATGCCGCAGTATAATAAGCTCCCTTGGTGAGCGTTCGCAGAAAATCATCGGCATTATAAAAACCATAACCGAAATATCTGTACAGACAAATATTCTTTCGCTCAATGCAAGAATTGAAGCTTCAAGAGCAGGTGTTCACGGAAAAGGCTTCGCTGTTGTTGCCGCAGAGATACAGAAGCTTTCAATTCAGACCAAGGCGGCTGTTGACAACATAGAAAAAATCGTCAATGAGGTTGCAAAATACACCGAGGACGCAGTTAATGCAATGGAGCAGAACACTCTTTTCACGCAGACAGGTATGGAGAGCATACGCAGAGCGAATGAAAGCTCCGCTGTTATAACCGCTTCAAACGGTGAATTGGCACAGAAGATATATGCGATAGATCGTTCAGCAGATGAGATACGCAGTAAGAGTGACGAGGTTGCCGAAAGTATGAAAAAAATCAGCGTGAACACGGTGCAGAACTGCACTGCCGCTGAACAGGTAACAGCTTCAACCAAGGAAAACAGCATAGGAACGGCTAATCTTGCGAAAATCGTTGAAAATATACAGTCGCTTGCAACACAGCTTAATGATGTAATTGTAAATAACTAAAAAAAATTACCCTGACTTTCAGATTTAATCCGAAAGTCAGGGCAATTTTTTTATTATGTTTCGCAGTATTCTTCTCTGCCTGATTTGAAAATATCTCCGCCATGGGAATCAACCGTTACAGTAACAGGAAAATCCTCGATTTCAAGCCTTTTCACTGATTCACAGCCGAGATCCTCAAATGCGATGACATCACATTTTTTTATGCAGCTTGCCGCTAAAGCACCAGCACCGCCGATAGCACAGAAATAAACAGCGTTATTCCGTTTAACTGCGTCTTTTACAGCGTCATTACGTTCGCCCTTGCCTATCATAGCACGAAGTCCGCAATCAAGAAGCCTTGGTGCGAATTTATCCATTCTGCCAGAGGTTGTCGGACCGCATGAGCCTATTGGTTTCCCAGGTGCGGCAGGAGTTGGACCTGCATAATAGATGACAGCTTCCTTAATATCAAACGGAAGCTCTTTTCCTTCGTCAAGGAGTGCGTCAAAACGCTTATGTGCCGCATCACGGGCGGTATAAACAGTCCCCGTGAGCAACACCTTATCACCTATACGGAGCTTGTCACAATACTGTGCAAGCTCCGTAACGTTAAGCTTATAAATTTTTGCCATTATCAGCCGTTTTCACTTTCTGCAGCTGCTTCAGCTGCTTTAGTAAGGCTTTCAAGCTCGCTCATATCAAAGCCGAAATTAGCCTTGCCTGATGGTGCAGGGGCAGGAGCTGGAGCTGGTGCGGGAGCAGGAGCTGGTGCAGGTTCTGCCTTTGGAGCAGGAGCAGCCGAAGAAGCCACACTTGGAACAGGTACAGCTCCGCTGACGATAGCCTGTGTTTCATCAATGCGTGATTTAGCTTCATCAAGCTTTGCAAGGCTTTCGCCTGAGAACATTTCAAGAACCTCACGAAGCTTAGCTACGTTGGTTTCAATCTCGTCAACCTCTGCCTTAACAGAAGCCTTAAGAGCTTCAGAAGCAGACTTCATTGCCTCTGACTTATCCTCTGCGTCAGAAAGGATTCTAGAAGCCTTTTCGTTAGCCTCCTTGACCTTGGAGGAAGCTTCCTCGTCAGCCTTATTTACAATGGTTGCAGCCTTGCCGTTTGCGTCATCAACGACCTGGTTAGCAAGACGCTTAGCGTCCTCGTCCATTTTTCTTGCATTTTCCTTAGCCTGAGTAACGATCATGTTAGCAGACTTCTGAGCTTCAAGGAATACGTTGCCGAGATCCATTGCACTGCTGTCAGCAGAGCCTGTTGCAACCTTGCTCTTAGCCTCCTGCAATTCTTCTTCAAGAGCTGCGTTCTGAGCCTTAAGCTCTTCAATTTCCTTATCCTTTTCAGCAAGCTCACCTGAAATTGTGCTAAGCTGGTTATTAAGTGACTCATTGCTTGCCTGAAGCTCTGTGATCTTAGCCTTATCAGCAGCAAGTAGCTCCTCATATTTTTCATCGCTAACGCCGTTTCCACCGCCTGCTTCCTCAAGAAGTGCCTTCTTTTCATCAAGCTCTGCCTGAAGAGTGTAGATCTTAGTATTTAATTCATCAACGTATGCAAGTACGTCCTTTTTATCAAATCCGCCGAAATTGACTGTTTTAAGAAATCCGGTACCTTCTGCCATAACAATAACCTCCAAAATTATATGATGTGAAAAATCATACATATTTTCACATAACAATTATAACATATTATCATAAATTTAACAAGCACATTTTATAGTAATTTGTAACCAAATTTTTGCAAATATTTTTAGTTATTTAGCTATTTTTGCTTTTTTATGGCGGATTTTTCTGCTTGCTTTAATACAGAAATGACAAATATTTTGAAATAAATATGGGATAATATTAAGGCAACACCGTACAAAGAACTGAGAAGGGAAGTTTTATATATGTATGATTCCGATGTGTTCACAAAAAAAGCAAATATTGTTCTGAACAAGGCTTTTACAAGTGCTGGTAAGCTTGGACATACTTATGTTGGAAGTGAGCATATACTTCTTGCACTTATTTCCGAGCAGGATTGTGCCGCCGCAAGAGCATTGCGTTCCTGTGGGATAACCGAAGCGGCTGTTCGTTCGGGCATTGAAAATATTGTCGGCATAGGCGAGCCGTGTTTAACAGATGAAAAATGTATGACATCATGTGCAAAAAGGATAATAGATGCCGCTTGCAATATATCTGCTTTATGCGGCTCATCGCTTACAGGGACAGAGCATCTACTTTCGGCTATTCTTGAGCAAAAGGACTGTACTGCTGTATCAATTATTTATGATACAGGGGAAAACATCGCAGGACTGAATGATATATGCAGAAAAAAGAGACGTGATATACAGCTTAACGCATTGAAAAAATACGGCAAGGATATGGTGAGAGAAGCAGCAGAGCATAAATGCGATCCTGTCATTGGCAGAAGCCGTGAGATAAATCGTGCGATACAGATACTTGCAAGGAGAAGCAAAAATAACCCTTGTCTTATTGGTGAGGCAGGTGTAGGGAAAACAGCCGTTGCCGAGGGGATAGCCGCACTTATTGCAAGCGGTGATGTTCCACGTTCGTTAAGGTATAAGCATATATATTCCCTTAGCCTTACTTCAATGCTTGCAGGAGCGAAATACAGGGGAGATTTTGAGGAACGAATAAAGCAGTGTATGGACGAAGCTTCGCAGGATGGTGATATAATACTCTTTATTGATGAGCTTCATACGATAGTCGGTGCTGGTGCGGCGGAGGGTGCTATTGATGCGGCGAATATCCTTAAACCACAGCTTGCAAGAGGTGATATACAGCTGATAGGGGCGACAACTGCGGCTGAATACAGACGCTTTATCGAAAAGGATGCCGCTCTTGAACGCAGATTTCAGCAGATATTGATAAATGAGCCGTCCGAGGAAGAAGCGGTGACGATGATAAATGGTATAAAACCACTTTATGAGGATTTTCACAATGCTGTTATAACTGATGAAGCCGTCCGTGCGGCGGTTGAGCTTTCGGCGAGGTATCTTCCCGAACGTTTTCTCCCCGATAAGGCAATTGATCTGATAGATGAAGCCGCTTCAAAGGCGAGGATAAAGGAATCATCTTCACCGCAGACCTTAAACGACCTTGCAGATAGTCTTAAAAGAATGCTTGATGGTAATAATCCATCTCAAAAACCAAAGCGCAGGCAGGATCTGCCGAGCTGGTACAGTGCAAGCGAGGAAAAGCCTGTTCAGATCGACAGAGATGCGATTGCCGCAGTTATTTCGGATATAAAGGGCATACCATTATGCAGGCTCACAGCTGACGAGGGCGAACGCTTGCTTTCGCTTGAAGGGGAGCTTCATAAACGGATAATAGGGCAGTCGAAGGCGGTGCGTTCGGTTGCACAGGCAGTACGCAGAAGCCGTTCGGGACTTCGTGACGTGAAAAGACCTCTTGGTTGTTTCCTTTTCACAGGTCCGACAGGTTCGGGCAAAACAGAGCTTTCAAAGGCGCTTGCGGAATGTCTTTTTGACGATGAAAATTCGCTTATTCGGTTTGATATGTCCGAATATCAGGAAAAACACAGCATTTCAAGGCTCATAGGCTCACCTCCAGGTTATGTCGGCTACGGTGACGGGGGATTACTGACTGAAAAGGTTCGCCGCAGACCATACAGCGTTGTGCTTTTTGACGAGATAGAAAAGGCTCATCCTGATATAAGTTCAATTTTGCTTCAAATTGCAGAAGAGGGGGAACTGACTGACAGCAGTGGAGTAAAAGTAAGCTTTCGCAGTACTATTGTAATTATGACATCAAATCTTGGTGCGGAAAGGTTGTCAGGTAAAGGTTCTGTTGGATTTATTCAGACGGAGCAGTCGAAAAAAGAGAATGCAGAGGATAGCGTCAGGGGATTTTTCTCCCCCGAGCTTCTTGGCAGGCTTGATGAAGTAATTGTATTTGAACAGCTTAAAAGCAATGAGCTTTCGGAAATAGCAAGGCTTATGCTTTCAGCACTTGGAAAACGTGCGGAAAAGCTTGGCATAGGTATAGAATTTGATGATTCTGCAATAGAAAGGCTGATTTGTTCCTGCGGCAGAAGTGGAGCAAGGGAGCTTCGCAGAAATATAACCGCAAATATTGAAAATATGCTTTCTGCAAGGTTAATATCTGGTGAAATTCACAGGGGAGATAATATACGTCTTATTTACGATGGCAAGGAATTTTCCGTGAGTCAGACTATGGCAGTATGATGACTGGAATTATTGAAATCATCACCAATTTAAAAATTTTCATAGGTTTATGATTTGTGCGATTGGACGAAAAGAAAATATTTCATCTTGACAAAAAATAAATTATGCGATAAAATTAAAGCATCGAGTAGCGAAATGGCAATTAAATTGTTTTCAGGCGTAAATCCAGATGATGGGTTTACGTCTTTTTTATTTGCCCGAATATTTTTCGCAGAAAAGAAAGGAAAAAATTATGGAAAAAATTGAAAAAACGAATAAAATGGGTTCTGAACCTGTCGGAAAGGTAATGCTGTCGATGGGAATACCTATGATACTTTCAATGGTGCTTCAGGCTTGCTATAATATAGTTGACAGTATGTTTGTTGCGAGGATTACTGACACTGACGGTATAGTCGGAATGGGTGAGAAGGCAGTGAACGCACTGACACTTGCATTTCCGATACAGATGCTTATTGTAGCTTTTGCGATAGGAACGGGAATAGGTGTAAATGCATTCCTTGCAAAATGCCTTGGTCAGGGAGATTCCGAAAAGACATCAAAGGCGGCAGGCAACGGTATGACGCTTGGGTTTATCATTTATATATGCTTTCTTGTTTTCGGAATAATCGGTTCGGGAGCGTATATAAGAAGTCAGTCCAGCGATCCTGTAATAACCGAAATGGGAATAGAATATCTTTCAATATGCTGTATAGGTTCGCTTGGAATAGTGATGTTTTCGATTTTTGAAAAGCTGCTCCAGTCAACGGGAAAATCGGTTTATTCAACTATTGCCCAGATATCTGGTGCGGTATTGAATATAATACTTGACCCGATAATGATATTCGGCTGGTGCGGCTGTCCTGAAATGGGAATAAGGGGAGCGGCTTATGCAACGGTAATAGGACAGTTCGGTTCAATGCTTATAGCTATGCTGTTTCATTTTATTAAGAATAAAGAGGTTCGCTTCAGTTTGCGTTATTTAAAGCCGGAAATCAAGATAATAAAGGATATTTATATAATAGGTCTGCCAGCGATAGTTATGCAGGCACTTATGTCGCTCATGACCTACGGTGTAAATGTTATTTTTATCACAGTTTCCGAAGCCGCAGTTACTGCGTATGGAATTTTCTATAAGATACAGCAGTTCATTTTCTTTGCAGGCTTTGGTCTTAGGGACGCAATAACACCGATAGTTGCATATAACAGCGGCATGGGAGATGATAAGCGTGTAAAACAGGGCATTTTTTACGGCATTGCTTACACTGAAATAATTATGCTTGCAGGAATAATTGCACTTGAGATATTTGCTTCTCCGCTGATTGGATTATTTGAGGTTTCAGCAGAAACGGCGGAGCTTTGCGTGCTTGCGACAAGGATAATTGCTTCGGGATTCCTTTTTGCAGGAGCAAATATTGCTATACAAGGTGTTTTTCAGGCATTGGGTTATGGAAAAGGTTCGCTTGTTATTTCTCTTTTGAGATTATGCGTAGCAGTTCTTCCGCTTGCTTATATATTTTCAAAAATGTCAAATGCATCCGTGCTTATCTGGTGGGCATTCCCGATAGCGGAGCTTATTGCGGCTGTTACAGCGGTAATAATGCTAAAGAAGGCGTTTACAAGGTTGAATATGAATAAAATGTAAAAAATATAGTTCTCTGTTGACACTAAGAGGGATATGTGGTAAAATATAAAAGTAATAAATTTACTTTAGCACCAAAAAGCTTAAAATCGCTAAAGTGCAAGAGAGGAAGTATCATTATGACAGAGAAAAAGGGAGATCTTATCTCATACAGACCTGATATCAAGCTGCTTGACGCAACTATCCGTGACGGCGGACTTGTAAATAACTTTAAATTTTCCGATGAATTTATCAAGGAGCTTTATAAAACCAACGTCAAGTCAGGCGTTGAATATATGGAATTCGGATATAAGGCTTCAAAGGAGCTTTTCAATGTCAAGGAATTCGGCAAGTGGAAATTCTGCGATGAAGAGGATATCCGTGCAGTAGTAGGCGAAAATAACACAAATCTTAAGCTTACTGTTATGGCTGACGTTGGAAGATGCGACTATAAAAAGGATATTCTTCCCAAGAGTGAGAGCGTTATTGATATGATCCGTATCGCTACATATACTCATCAGATGCCTGGAGCTATTGAAATGATCAATTACTGTCACGAGCTTGGCTATGAAACGACTGTAAATATTATGGCAATTTCTGCGGCTAAGGAAGAGGACGTTAAGAAGTCACTGGAAATGGTTTGCAACTCGCCTGTTGACGTTATTTATCTTGTTGACAGCTATGGTTCGCTTTACCCCGAGCAGATAAGAGAAATGACAAAGCTTTATTGTGAGGCTGCCGAGGCTTGCGGTAAAAAGGTCGGTCTGCATATGCACAATAATCAGCAGCTTGCTTTTGCGAATACTATTGAGGGTATCGCATTCGGTGCAAGCTTTGCAGACGCAACTATGAGCGGTATGGGCAGAGGAGCAGGTAACTGTTATATGGAGCAGATGCTTTCCTTCCTTAAAAATCCTAATTATAATCTTTCACCTGCACTTAAATTTGTTGAAAAGTACATTTCCAAGGAAAGAGCAAACGGCTCTGTATGGGGATATGACGTTCCGTATATGCTTACAGGTGTGCTTAATCGCCACCCAAGATCGGCTATTGCTTTCATTAAGGAAGAAAAGACCGATTTTGATGAATTCTATCAGGATCTTCTTTACGAGCTTTCATAAGATTTCTAAGATAAAACAAGAGCTGACGTTTTGACGCGTCAGCTCTTTTATACTATAGAGGTAAAGATGCAATAAAAAAGCCCTGCAAAAATGCAAGGCTTTAAATCTGCTTGGTGCGCTGCAAGGGACTCGAACCCCTGACCTACTGGTTCGTAGCCAGTCACTCTATCCAGCTGAGCTAGCAACGCATCTTCAATCAGCATAAATTATTATATCACTTTAATTTCCATTTGTCAAGGGGTTTTGAATATTTTTTCAAAAAAATGCAAAAGCATATATTTTGTCAGCTTTTCCACTCATATTGCGTAAGCTTTCCCTCGGAAGCAAGCTCGGGATAATCCCATTGACGAAGCACTTCATATGCCGCAATTGCAACCGAATTTGAAAGGTTAAGACTGCGGAGCCTTGGCCGCATTGGTATTCGCAGGCAGCAATCGGGATTTTCATACAAAAGCTTTTCGGGTAAGCCTTTATCCTCACGTCCGAAAACGAGATAACAATTATCGGGATATTCAGCGTCGCTGTGGATATTTCTTCCCTTTGTAGTGAAGTAAAAGAATTTGCCGTTCGGATTTTTGAAGAAAAAATCGTCAAGGCTGTCATAATAGGTGATATCAAGCTCGTTCCAATAGTCAAGTCCTGCACGTTTAAGCTGTTTATCCGTCACCTCAAAGCCGAGAGGACGTACAAGATGAAGTCTTGCACCTGTTACTGCACAGGTTCTGGAAATATTGCCTGTATTTTGTGGTATCTGCGGTTCAACAAGCACTATATTAAGATTTTTTTCCATAAAATGCACCTCAGAATTGTTCATAATCGCATAAAACAGGGTCGCTTATGAGATAATCAAGGCAGCTTTCCAGCATAATCCCGTCACGAGTATCTGTATAATAGCTGCTTGTGGTTTTTATTGCAAGTTCAAGAAAAGCTGTTGCTCGATTCATAGCAATCGGCAGACTGTCGCCACGCAGGAGAGAGCCTGTCAGAACAGAAGCAAAAACATCGCCTGTTCCTGGGTAGCTTGCGTTTATCTGATTATATTTTACTTTCCAGAATTTGCTATGTTCACGTTCATAGCCGATATTACAGCAGCTGCCGTTTGAAAATACGCTTGTTATAACAACGATTTTCGGACCTTTTTCACTTAATCGGACAAGGAAGCTCTTGGCCTGTTGTGAGGTAAGCTCGGGCTGATTAGGAGCTTCGCCAAGGAGAATAGCCGCTTCGGTGACGTTCGGTGTGATAATATCGGCAACTCCGACAAGCCTGCCCATACCCTTTTGCAGCTCTTCCGTGCAGGTTTTATACGGCTTGCCGTTATCCGCCATGACAGGGTCAACTACCTTTAAAGAGCCTTTGTATTCCTCAAAAAAGCTCATACAATGATCGATCTGATCGTTTGAGGCAAGAAAGCCGCTGTAAACGCTGTCAAATTGATAATCAAGCCTCTTATAATGTTCAAGGGCAGGGAGAATATAGTCAGTGAGGTCACGCATTACGACATCACCGAAGCCGCCCGTATGCGAGGACAGAATAGCAGTCGGAACAGGGCAGACCTGAATCCCCTGCGCGGATAGCGTTGGCAGGATAACAGATAATGAGCATCGTCCGATTCCAGAAAGGTCGTGAATAGCGGCAACCTTAAGTGTATTTTTATACATAATCAAAACTTCCTGATTTACTTGTTTATTTCTGAAAAAACTGAATTAACAACAGCTTTTGAAAGACGTGTAGTTCCTGCTCCTGCTCGTTGTAGAGTGAGCGAAACAGATATGCGTTCAGTTCTGTCAATAAGGAGATATGTTCCCGTCCAGCCGTCCCAGCCGAATGCTCCGTCTGAAGCAAGCATACCAGCGTTATTGCGGTTTTCGACTATTCTCATAAAATTAGCATAGCCACAGCCCTTGCAGGAATCCCAGTTAAAGGTTTTCCTCTGCGACTGCGAAAGTGAATCAACTCCAAGAAAATCAGATGTTTTTCTGCTGATAATTCCGCCGCCGTCACAGGAAAGAGCTGCACCAAGCTTTGCGTAATCCTCAGCTGTTGAGAAAAGTCCTGCACCGCCCGACTGGAAATTCGGGATTTCCTCAAAATCATAAATCGCAAGATTTACTCCCTTAAATGGTGTAAGTCCGTTATCCGTGTATTCATAAATCTGTGAAAGACGGTCACGCTTTTCACTCGGAACATAAAAATCCGTATCATTCATTCCAAGCGGCGTGAGTATATTTTCCTTGACAAAGCTGCGGAATTCCATACCTGAAGCAGCTTCAATAACCGCTCCCATCACATCGGCACTTGAACCGTACATCCAACCTTCACCAATATCAAAAAGCAGAGGACAGCTTGCCGCACGCTTTGCAAATTCTGACGTTGACATCATATTTCCGTCCTTATAGCTTTTGTCAAGCTCATACCAGAGCGTATTAAGCTTCTCTGCACGGCTGTCATCACAGGGATATGCGATACCCGATGTCATATTAAGCAGATCGGCGATTCTCATTCTCCGTGAAGCAGGCACAAGCTTGCCGTCATTCCAATAAACGGAGCTTTCAAACTCGGGAATAAAGCGGCAAAGCTCGTCCTCCATTGTTATCAAACCGTTTTCAAGGCAAATCATTGCAGAAATTGCCGTTACGATTTTTGTGCAGGAAAACATACGGCATATCGTGTCTGTACGCATATGTTTTTTTATTTCCTTATCAGCATAACCACAGGCATAGCTTCCGATAACTTCACCATCACTTGTTATAACAACAGCCGCTCCGACTTCTTCACCATTTTTTACAGCTTTTTCCATAATATCAGCAGTTTTTGTCATATTAATATTCATATCCGATACCTCAATAGTGTTTTTCATATTATAGCATATTTTTTTGGATTTTTCAAGTAGGAATAAGGGATTGAAGAAATAGTATATATTGTAATGTAAATTTATCGATAAATTATATTGACTTTTTGTAACAAATTGAGTATAATATAGCTATAAGGGAGGTATTGATTATGTCTATTGCTTATGAAACACTCAACAGCCTTGTTTCCATAACTCAATTTAACAAAGGTCAGGCTTCAAGGATTTTTGACCGTCTGAATAATGAAAAACAGCTTATTGTTCTTAAAAATAATATTCCCTCTGCGGTTATAATTTCACCTGACGAATATATCCGTCTTTCTGAAATTGCCGAAGACTATCAACTGCTTTTAGAAGCACAGGAACGTCTTAAAAACAATGAAGATAAAAAATCATTATCATTTGATGACGTTATGCAAAATTATGGTATTTCTGAAAGCGACATTGATAATGCGGAGGATTTAGATGTAGAATGAACTGGGATATAGAATTTATTCCCGAAGCTAACGAAGATTTGGGAAAGCTTGATGGCTCTGTTCGTCCGCAGATACTAAAGGGAATAAGAAAAGTAAGTCAGAACCCTCTTAGCGATGGATATGGAAAGCCTCTTGGAAATTATTCGAGAAGCGACTTGTCAGGCTTGATGAAAATCAAGTTTAAGAAAATAGGAATAAGGGTTGTTTACAAAGTGGAAATTATAGATAATGTTATGAAAATTATCATTATTTCCGCACGTTCAGACAATCAGGCCTATGAAGAAGCTGAAAAAAGGCGTAAAAAATATGATTTATAGATTTGTGAACCTGTCCTTGAGGCGAAATTTTTTCTTCTTAAATTTATTAATGCTTTACGTTATGCTTCTATTGACAAAAACAAAAACATATGCTATAATGCATATTAATATCATAGGTTTTAAAGGAGTGCTGTTATGAAAATATATACAAGCGTTGCCGAGCTTATCGGTAAAACTCCACTTATGGAGCTGAAAAAAATTGAAGAAACTGAAAAGCTTGACGCAAAAATACTTGCAAAGCTTGAATTATTTAATCCTGGCGGAAGCACCAAGGATCGTGTTGCAAGAGAAATGTTTGAGGACGCTGAAAAACGTGGTGTTATCAAAAAAGGAAGCGTCATTATTGAGCCAACAAGCGGAAATACAGGAATAGGTCTTTCATCGCTTGCGGCGGCAAAAGGCTATCGCATTATTATTGTTATGCCCGAAACTATGAGCATTGAACGACGTAATCTTATGAGAGCATATGGTGCGGAGCTTGTACTTACCGAGGGTGCAAAGGGTATGAAGGGTGCGATCGAGAAAGCAGAGGAGCTTGCCAAGGAAATTCCTGATAGCTTTATTCCATCGCAGTTTTCAAATCCAGCAAATCCAATCGCTCATGAGAAAACTACCGCAGAGGAAATATATTCCGATACCGATGGAAAGGTCGATATTTTCGTTGCAGGAGTAGGTACAGGCGGTACGCTGACAGGCGTTGGCAGATTTCTTAAAAATAAACTGAATGATGTTAAAATCGTTGCTGTTGAGCCTGCTGGTTCGCCTGTTCTTTCCAAGGGTGTGGCTGGTTCTCACAAGCTTCAGGGCATTGGGGCAGGCTTTGTTCCCGAAATTCTTGACACAACTGTTTATGATGAAGTAATTGCTGTTGAAAATGATGACGCATTCAGAATGGGCAGACTTATGGCAAGAAGTGAGGGAATACTTGTCGGAATTTCCTCTGGTGCGGCATTATGGGCAGCTGCAGAGCTTGCAAAACGTCCTGAAAATAAAGGCAAAAATATAGTTGTTCTCCTCCCTGACACGGGCGAACGCTATCTTTCAACAGAAATGTTTTCCGAATAAAAAATAACCGTACATCTCCGATAAAGGAAATGTACGGTATTTCTTTAATCTTCAATCTGCTTCCCGAGAAATTGTGCCGCCGCTTGGATAAGATTTTGCTGAACCTCGTTTGCAACAGCTGAATCATTTGGTGCAAGAAAAGCGACTGCACCTGTAACATCACCCGAAGCATAAATCGGCAGACAAGCGATTGCCGCCTGATCCACACCTTCAACAGGAAAAACCTTTGCGTCCGAGCTTGATGAGCGGATATAATTTTTCCTGTTTTCGAGATATTCTTCCAAAGCTCTTGAAACTCTGCGTTCGCTAAATTCCTTTTTTTGTACGCCTGCAACCGCAACAACGTGATCTCTGTCAAAAACCACCGTCGGACAGTTCGCAAGCTTTGTCATAACCTCTGCAACCTGTGAGGCAGAGCTTGCCATTTCATTTACAGCGGAATATTTTTTAAAAATAACCTCGCCATCAGCACTTGTGTAAATTTCAAGCGGATCGCCCTCGTGAATACGCATAGTTCTCCTTATTTCCTTGGGAATTACGACACGTCCGAGGTCGTCGATCCTCCTGACAATACCTGTTGCTTTCATTTTATAATTTCCTTTCACATATAGCTTTTTTTAACAAATATCAAAGATTTTTGTGTTTGCATTACTTATTTTTTCAATTTTTTTTTGTATTATTCATTATTATTCTGAAATATAAAAACGATGAGATAAATTTTTTTTGTTAGTTAATTGCGAAAAAAACAGCCAGCTCAAGCGAACTGACTGAATTATTTATTGAACCTGTAAAAGCTGGGTAATTCCCGTAACCATATCGTTTATTGAAGCCGCTTGAACAGCAACCTCTGCGGTATCCTTGGCATTGCTTTCCGCCATGGAATTTATAGCGTCAAAGCGGTTGTTTGCATTGCGTATACTATCTGCCATTTCGCTGTTTATCTGCACGGTATGCTCAATTACATCGTTCTGCTTGCTATGAGCGTTACCCATTGCTTCAACGGCGTTTACAGAAGCTGTCAAAAGCTCGGACATTTCATTAAGATAATCAAAAACCTTTTTAAAATAGCTGTTCTGTGTTTCAAGCTTGGAGGAATTTTCTTCAACCTGCGAGGTTATCTCACGCACATTCTGTTATCCCTTCAGCTTCTCCGCATTTTCCATTGCCCTTTCAGCGGAGGTAAGAGCCTTTTTCGCCAGTTCCTCGCCCGATTTTACAGCCTGTTCCGATTCGGTCAGGATTGCGGCTGATTTCCGTGCAGATTCTGCACTTTCAGAAGCAAGTCCACGCACCTCGTCGGCTACGACAGCGAAGCCTTTTCCGTTTTCACCAGCTCTTGCGGCTTCAATTGCGGCATTAAGTGCAAGCATATTTGTTTGGAATGCAATATCCTCGATCGCACCTATTATAGATTTAATTCTGTCATTTTTTTCACCGATAAGCTGAACAGCTTTTTCAAGCTCTGCCGAGCAGTCATAGCTTTCTCTGACAGCTTTTTCAGCCTCTCTTGATGCTTCTGAACGGATTTTCTCAATTTCTGCCATTTCATCAAGCTTTTTTTCAAGCTCTGAAATTTTATTTTCAAAAGCAGTTTTTTCAGCGTTCACACGTTCAAGCTCCATTGCAAGAAGCTCGGAGCTATTATCCTTTTCGGTTGCTATATTTACTTCTTCATTAATTTTGACATTAACTTCATTTTCCTTTGGTTCATCTTCGTGAATAGCTGGCTTTTCCACAACAATTTCCTTAACAGCGACTGAATTTACGCTTGTTTTTTCAATAATCACGCATAAAACAACAGAAATTATTACCGCAAGCACTGCTGCAATTGAAATTATCAGAATGTTATTTCCGCTGTTTTCCGAATTATCATAATCATAAAGTGTAAGCGTGAAATCTCCATATCTTTTTTCTGATTTTGCATATTCAGCTTCATTTTTTATATTGGAATAAATTACTGTATTGCCAAGCTTAAGCTCCGCACCGAAATTTTCTCCCGAAAGTGAAAGAAAATCCCCGAAATAACTGCTGTCACATTTGCAAAGCGTTATATTTCCATTAGTTTTGCTTGTTAAGGTATAGAAAAGCTCGCCTGTTTTTTCATCAAATACAAAGCCGTCCGATGATGAAAGTATAGCGTTTCCGTTGTAGCTTTTTTCCTCTGCAAGACCAACAGTACCGTCCTTATGTATAAAATCAACGCTTATGCCAAGTCCCTTAATTGCGTTGTTTCTGTCACGAAGAGCATAATGCTTAAATTCATCGGGGGCATATCTGATAACGGCAAGCTCCGAGGTTTCTTTAGCTGAAGCCTCCATAAGATCAGCCTTTTCCTGTATGTAAAGTATCGAATTTTCAGCCTTGGCATAGATCGTGGAGTTATTTTCGTCAGTTCCCTGTGAAACAATTGCACAAACGGCAAGAATTATCATCGATAATACTCCAACTATGGAAGAAATCAGCTTTGCGGCTGTTTTGTTCATATTATGGCCCTCCCTTGGAAAATTTTGAGGAAAATATACATATACTTTAATTATAACTCATAATGATAAAAATGTGAATACCTTGTTAAGAATATTTGCAAATATTTTGTAAAATTATATAAAATTTTTTGTAAAGTTTCAGACGGTTACAAAATTCTTACAAAAAACGAAAGCTGTTGAAAAATAAGGAAATAAGTGATATACTTAAGTAATTGTAAAATGAAAGGACAGATAAACCAATGGCACAAAAAAGAAAGCACAGAAAGAAAAAAATTAGCAGAGAAGCTCTTATACTTCGCTGGATAATGATAATACTGCTTGTTTTGATAATAGTTTTTGTTGTAAAAAAAATAGCAGGCAAGAATGACAGCAACGATGACGATGCTGGTGCTTCGAGTATATCGGAGAGTATTTCAGAAAGAGAAGATCCAAGCATTGAAACGGAGGTGTCCGAAACGCTGGCAACAACAGAAGAACCGCAGGAGGAAATTGACAACGCCTGGGCAATGTTCCTTGTGAACAGTAATAACGCACTGCCTGATGATTACGATAAACGCATATCGGTCAAGCAGGTTTATACAAACGGTGAGCGTACCTTTGACTTTGACGAGCGTGCCGCAGATTATCTTATTGATATGTTTGAAGCGGCAAAAAAGGATGGTATTAATCTGACCGTAAATTCTGCTTACAGGACTATTGAATATCAGCAGTATAATTTTGACAGAAGCGTTCAGCAAAGAGTAAACAACGGAATGAGCTATGATGAAGCTGTTGCAGATACAGAAAAAGAGGTTGCATATCCCGGAAAAAGCGAGCATAACGCAGGCCTTTCAGCGGATATTTTCTCTGATGAATATGTAAGCTTTGACGATGACGGCTTTAAAAACACCAAAGCATATGCATGGCTTATGGAAAATGCCGCAGATTATGGCTTTATTCTTCGTTATCCCGAAAATAAGGAAGCAGAAACAGGAATTATCTATGAGCCGTGGCATTACCGCTTTGTCGGAGTATATTACGCACATAAGGTTACGGAAAGCGGACTTTGCCTTGAAGAATTTTTCGAGCAGAACGGCTGGCTTGATGAAAACGGAGTTGCTGTTGAGATGGTTGTGGAATAATCTGTTGGGATAATTCGACTATAATAAAATGTGTTTATTTGTTAATAATGACGTTGAAAATTAATTACGAATGTTGTATAATATAACTTAGGTAAGATGTAATACTACTCTTGCTTCACAGAATGACAGTACAATTTCCTATCTAAGCAGTTTTTCAATCCGTGACTGAAGTTTTATTGAAATAGGAGATATAATGCGGTGAGTATAGTTTCGTTGAAAGGGTATCATACAACAACTTCTAAGAATGCCCGACAGATTTATTCTGATAAAAAATTCTTTTCGAGTAATAAATCAAACGAATGGCTGGGCGAAGGTGTATATTTTTGGTTGAAATATGCAGACGCAATGTACTGGTTTGAAAAATCGTATGTTTCCGTTGATGAAATGTGTATTATATCTGTTGACTTGAATCTGAACGAAGATAAAATTTTAGATTTAGATTCAGACAAAGATATGAATACTTTAGTCCATTTCGCCAATACTTACAATGAAGAGATGCTAAAAATGAGTAAGAAGATTCCTTTTTTCAAAAACAGAGATGAGCAACGTTGCTTTTATTGCAATTTGTATAAACGCAAATACTCTTTGGACGCTATTATTTTCTCGTTTCCGCAGGAATATAACTCCGTAGGTTTTACCGTCAAGCGAAAACAGATTTGTGTACATAACACAAAAGCTATTGATATCGAAAAATTAAACCATCTCAGAAGGAGTGATTTAGATGCTGTTTAATGAGCAAGAAATGTTATCGTTGTGCAGTGAAATGGGCATTGATTTAGTTGATAATAATGAATGTACTGAACTACCCATCGTAGATAGCAGTCTTTTTGATTTTTCAACACTCAACAATTGTGAATTATCTGATTTGAAGGATTGTGAATTTGCAATAGATGAAATGGTATTGTTGGCATCGTAATTTTGATGGGCGAAATTTCTTTTATTGATTATCGGAGGCATACAATGAAGCAAATTAATGAAGCTGATATAGAGAGTGTTTTAAAACTTGAAAACATCTACGTTGAATCATTCAACTTTGTACGAGGTGAAAACATAGATGCTAATCCAACATTTTCTTTTGGCAGGAAAATATCTCAAAAAAATGATAACTCATCTGAAATAAGTTTACAGTGCAAAATCGAATGGAATAAGAATGCAGAGCTTAATGTTTCTGTTAAGGGTATTTTTTCAGTATCGGGAACAGATGTGCAAGCAAATCATATCCTTTTGACAAGAAATTCTTGTGCAATTATGTTTCCTTATCTAAGATCCCAAATTACGTTGCTTACTTCGCAGCTTAACTTTGAACCGATTGTTTTACCTGTAATTAACATCAATTCGTTATTGGATGATTTAGAGAAAAGTTAAATATCTAAAAACGGAGCTGTTGCAGCATGATTGCAACAGCTCCGTAATTAATATAACTTAGGCAAGATGTCCTCCACCTCTAAGTTGGCTTCGCCAACCCTTGCCACGTTAAATGACGGGGCAAGCCCCTTATTGAGCTTAAACCGTAAGCTCGGCTTTTTCTCCGATAATATCCTTATTTGCTTCAAGAATAGGCTTGATGAGGTTATTTACAAATTCTTCCGTCTGCTGTGAGCTTCTTCCTGTGAAGTTTTCAGGCATAAGAATTGCGTCAATTTCCTCTCTTGTTATCTTGAAATCAGGGTCGGCAAGGATTCTTTCTATAAGGTCGTTTTCAAGTCCAAGCTCCTTGACCTGCTTTCCTGCTTCCATAGCATAGGTACGGATCTTTTCGTGGAGAGCCTGTCTGTCGCCGCCCTTCTTTACAGCGTCCATCATAATATTTTCAGAAGCCATAAACGGAAGCTCCTTCATAATTCTTGCACGGATAACCTTAGGATATACAACAATTCCCGAGGTTACATTTATAAGAATGTTAAGTATCGCATCAATCGCAAGGAAGCCCTCCGCAACGGAAATTCTCTTGTTTGCGGAATCGTCAAGTGTTCTTTCAAACCACTGTGTACCTGCGGTAAATGCAGGGTTGAGCGAATCAATCATAACATAACGTGCAAGAGCTGTGATTCTTTCGCATCTCATAGGATTTCTCTTGTAAGGCATTGCGGACGAACCGATCTGATTCTTTTCAAATGGTTCTTCCATTTCCTTGAAATTCTGAAGAATACGCATATCATTTGCGAATTTCATAGCTGACTGTGCAATTCCGCTGAGCGTTGAAACGATCTGTGAATCAACCTTTCTCGAATAGGTCTGACCCGAAACAGGAACAACCTTATCAAAGCCCATTTCCTCGGCAATAAGCTCTTCAAGCTTCTTTACCTTGTCGGTATCGCCCTCAAAAAGCTCCATAAATGAAGCCTGTGTGCCTGTTGTACCCTTTGAGCCGAGAAGTGCGAGGCTGTTTATTCTGTATTCAATCTCGTCAAGATCCATAAGCAGCTCGTTCATCCAGAGGGTAGCACGCTTGCCGACAGTTGTAAGCTGTGCAGGCTGGAGATGAGTGTAAGCAAGTGCAGGCATATCCTTATATTGCATAGCAAAATCGGAAAGCTGGCTTAAAACATTGATAAGCTTTCTCTTTACGACCTTAAGAGCGTCACGCATAATGATGACATCGGTATTATCTCCGACATAGCAGGAGGTAGCTCCAAGGTGGATAATGCCCTTAGCCTTAGGGCAGGCAAGACCGTATGTGTAAACATGAGCCATAACATCGTGACGGACAAGCTTTTCTCTTTCAGCGGCTGTTTCGTAGTCAATGTTGTCAACATTTGCTTCAAGCTCATCGACCTGTTCCTGTGTAACGGGAAGTCCAAGCTTCATTTCAGCTCTTGCAAGAGCGACCCAAAGTCTTCTCCATGTGGTAAATTTTTTATCTGCGGAAAAGATATACTGCATTTCCTTACTTGCATATCTGGTGCAGAAAGGGGATTCGTAGCTATCAAAAGACATAAAAACAACTCCTAATTCCAAAAATCGAATATTTCCCCTTTATTATACCATAGTAAAGTATTTTTTGCAAGTATTTATGTGATAAAAAACAAAAGTCTGTCCATTTTTGAAATTATTGCAAAAGAGCCTTTCCGATTTCACGGCATTTTTCCTTGTCGTCATCCGTAGGCATACCGTTTGCAATTACGCCATTTCCGATGAGTAAAGCTCCCTTGCTTTTTACTCGTTCCTCCCAGCTTCTCATCCATTCGCCATCGCCCCAGCCGTATGAACCGAAAAGTGCAACCTTTTTGCCGTTGAGCTTATCCTCAATAGATGCAAAAAACGGCTCAAATTCACTGTCCTCAAGCTCCTCTGCTCCCATTGCAGGGCAACCGAACGCCAATGCGTCATAATCGTCAACGCTCGCCTTAAATTCGTTTACATTGTAAAGCTCTGCATCTGCACCCTCGGAAACCGCCTTAGCCATTTCCTCTGTACAGCCTGTACCACTCCAAAAAATTACTGCTGTTTTCATAATAAAATCCTCCTTTAATATGATTTGTTATTTTATCATACAAGTATTAATAGCGTCCAGTACCGACTCACGTTCGGTACATATCGAAGTTAATGCTAAACACTATTTAAAATTTAGAAAAAAATCAAGCCGACATCTTGCATCTGTTGAAAACAGTTTTATATGTGATTTCGGCAAGGTTTTTCTTAGCCGCTCCTACGCAAAGAAAGCAGATAAGCAAAAGTACGATACAAAAGCGACATAATTTTCATGTTATGTTCTCCTTTT
>CAYOAV010000028.1:0-19390 GCA_964402055.1 uncultured Ruminococcus sp.
AGGAGTAATTATGTCTGAAAAAAATAAAGCATTGCTTATAGAGGTTATCGGGCAGGACGCTGTTATCGAGGGAATAGATTTTGATTTTGAAGCGTCTACATACCTCAACGTTTTCGGCGGAACTACGCTCACCGTTACAGAAGCGAACCGTCTTGCCGCAAATTCGTTCAAGTTTGCAAACTGCGTTGTTACCGCCTGCACGGATGAAAAAATCGTCCGTCAGTGCGATGAAAATGTGCTTGCTTCAATTCTTATAAATCCCGACGATGATTCAAAGCTTATCCACGGAAAGGCTCTCGTTTACCGCAAAAGAGATGGCGAAAATTCGGGATATGAGCTTTTCACCGACGATGAGGTCACCGAGCTTATCGATCTTTGCGATAAAATGGTTCAGGATTTTATCAGGGAAACAAACAACTGAAAATGTCTGTAAATTTGCACTTTTGAGAAAAAATCCTGCAAAAAAACAGATAAAACCACTTGACTTAAAATGCGATATATTGTATAATATAACGTGGAATGATAAGTCCAGCTAAGGCTGTTCTTGTTAAATTTTTTTAGGAGGTCTATGCAAATGTCAACAAAAGCCAATTACCCTATCAGCGAAATCGGCGCAGGTAAAGTCGGTTTCTCCAGAACACGTTCAATCATCGAGGCTGCTTTTTACGGCAACAACGTTGTAAAAGTAAACACTCTTAAGGAGGCTTATAACCTCGCAAAAAATTCTCCTGGTACTATCGTTACTGATATGCCTGTTTACCGTGGTGAGGAGTTCGGACTTGACGCTGACGCTAAGGTTCTTCTTTTCAATGACGGTGCAGTTACAGGCCGTTATGCTGCTGCAAGACGTATCAAGGGCGAACCTGGCGTTGATGAGGTTAAGCTCGATAAGGTAGTTATGGACGCTGTTTATAAGACACGTTTCAAGAAGCTCTATCACGCTACCTGCTTCGTTGGTCTTGATAAAGAATTTATCGCAAAGGCTCATCTCCTCATCCCAGAGGGCGAAGAGAACCTTCTCTATAACTGGATGCTCAACTTCCAGTATATGTCAGATGATTATGTAAAGATGTATAAGGATTCCAAGGCTATCGGCGACGGTAAGGAGCCTGATATCTACATCTTCTCCGATCCACAGTGGAAGCCAACAGAAAGCCCTGACGTTGATTACAGCTGTCTTTCTGACCCTCTTACACTCTGCTACTTCGATACAAACGAGAACTGCGCTGCAATCCTCGGTATGAAGTACTTCGGCGAACATAAGAAGGGTACTCTTACAATGGCTTGGGCACTCGCTAACAGAAACGGCTATGCTTCCTGCCACGGCGGTCAGAAGGAATATACTCTTGCTGACGGCTCTAAGTTCGTTGCTTCCGTTTACGGTCTTTCCGGTTCAGGTAAGTCCACCCTTACTCACGCTAAGCACGGCGATAAGTACCCTGCAATCAAGGTTCTCCACGATGACGCATTCATCATCAATACTGATACCTGTGCTTCTATCGCACTTGAACCTACTTATTTCGATAAGACAGCTGACTATCCTACAGGCTGCCCTGATAATAAGTATCTCCTTTCCTGCCAGAACTGCTCCGCAACAATGGACGAGGACGGCAAGATCCAGCTCGTAACAGAGGATATCAGAAACGGTAACGGTCGTGCTATTAAGTCCAAGCTCTGGTCACCTAACCGTGTTGATAAGATCGATTCTCCTGTTAACGCTATCTTCTGGATCATGAAGGATCCTACAATTCCTCCTGTTATCAAGCTCAAGGGTGCAGCTCTTGCTTCTGTAATGGGTGCAACACTTGCTACAAAGACCTCTACCGCTGAGCGTGTAAAGGCTGGTACAGATATGAACGCACTTCGTATCGTTCCTTACGCTAACCCATTCAGAACATATCCTCTTGCTAACGACTATGAGAAGTTCAAGAAGCTTGTTGAAGAAAAGAACGTAGCTTGCTACATCATCAACACAGGCGACTTTATGGGCAAGAAGGTTAAGCCTGCTGATACACTTGGTATCCTTGAAACAATCGTTGAAGGTAAGGCTAAGTTCGAGAAGTGGGGTCCTTTCGAGGATATGGAAATTATGCCTTGGGGCGACTTTGAGGTTAACCTCAACGATAAGGACTATGCAGAGCAGCTTAAGAACGCTATGCAGAACCGCCTTACAAGCGTTGAAAAGTTTGCAACAGACAAGGGCGGCTATGATAAGCTTCCTGACGATGCAGTTGCAGCTATCAAGAAGGTTGTTGACGAGGCAGCTTCTCTCTGATTAAAAATCAACTGAATAAAAATATCGGGTCGGTACATTTGAGTATCGACCCGATTTTTTATTCAAATATAATTCTGTTTCTTCCATTGCGTTTTCCGCAATAAAGCCTTTCATCGGCAATTTTTATATTATCTTCAATGGCGGCAGATGCATTTCCTCTGCATATGCCAAAGGTCATCGTAACGGAAACATCGCTCTCTCCGAAAATAAATTTCTGCGAAATGATTTTTTCCCTTAGTTCCGTTGTTTTTTCAACCGCCTTATCTGCATTCATTGCATAAACAAGCAGAAATTCTTCTCCGCCCCAACGATTTGCGAAGCCGCAATTTTTCACGCTGTCAAGCATAAGCGAGGAAACCTGCGTTAAAACCTCATCACCTGCGGAATGCCCGTAATTATCGTTGATTTTCTTGAAGAAGTCAATATCACACATTACAATTGTATAATCAACGCCGCTTTCGTGAAGCTTTTGCAGCTTTTTCATTCCGCTTCTGCGGTTGTTGAGCGAGGTAAGCGGATCAATTTCAACAAGCCTTTTCAGCTGATCTCTCATTGCGGAAACACGCTTGCCAATCTCACCGATCTCGTCCTTTCGGCTTGTCAGCTTCTCATCAAGTACAGGGTCAAGATTTCCTTTTTCAATTTCGCTGAGAAAGCCGCCGAGCGATTCAATATCTCTTTCCAGCTTATGGCAATAGCTAAGGCAGACCCACGCCGCCCCTGCGACAGCAATCGCTGAAAATACCAGCAGCCAGAAGTGTATCAATCCAACCTCATAATAATAGGAATGCTTATCCTTTCCAGCAAAAATCATTCCAACGATAGCACCCGTGCTGTTTGCCATAGGTCTGTAATACCCGATGTAGGGCGTATCGTTTATTGTAACGCTTTTGAGGTAATAATCATTGCCATATTCAAGCACCTGCTTGGCGATTTCGCTGTCAGCCTTGGTGCTGACGTAATAATTGCCGTTGCCGTCCTGAAGGGTAGTAAGCACTCTTGTATCACCCCAAAAGACGGTGGTATCAATGCCGTCCTTTTGCTTTATATTATAAAACATTTCCGCACCGATTATATCGGTACTGCCTTTTTTTAAGGTTCCGTCCTCATAGCTGTAATCTCCGCTTTCCATAAGCTCCATACCGCCGAGGAGGACATCTGTCGAAATTTTAAGCTGGTTATAAACGTTATTGGAATAAAAGCTTGAAATAAGCAAACCGCCTATAAAATTGATAAGTATTCCAAGCATTATAATCGGCACAAGCACAACGATCAGCAGCTGATGCCGTATTTTCTGTCTTTTTCCGTCCACGTTACCCCTCCGTTCATACGCAGGATTGCTCCTTATTAATATAATAACATATTAAAATATATTTTTCAACAGTTTAATCAAATTTTTTCAAAAAATACTAACTTCCAGTATTGTTCCTATATTCAGTTGGAAGCATACCATAAGCGGCTTTAAAGGCGGCTGTAAATTTGCTCTGGCTTTCATATCCGACCCTTGAAGCGACCTCAGAAACGGAGATATTTCCCTCAGATAAAAGCTTTGCCGCCGCCTCCATACGATGCTCCTTGATATGAGCCGCAACGGAATTACCATAAACCGCACGGAAAACATTTTTCAGCGTTGTCTGATTGATGAGAAACCTGCGTGAGAGGGATTCTATAGTATGCCGCTCGCCGATATGCTCTGTAAGATAATCATGAATGCGATGGGCTGTATCGACCTGTTCTGAGGTGAAGCCGATACAGGCGGTTATATCCGAGCATTCATCGTTTGTCGGCTCATCGGGGCATTTCATTTCAAGTATTTTCTCTATCATAATATGCAAAAGGTGGCTTTCCTCACTGTCGGAGGCTCTATAATAAACCTCTCTGCTGTTTTTTCTGCTGACTAAAAGTCCACTTTCTTTCAGGCATTTAAGATGATGCGAAACTGCGGGGCTTGACATCCTCATAATTGCGGAAATATTCATCACGCATTCCTCGCAATGGCATAAAAGCCAGAAAATACGCACTCTTGCAGGGTCGGAGAGCTGTGAAAAAACATCGGCGGCACTATTGAAGCCGTCATTTTTATTGATATGTACGCAAAGCTTTTCCGCAGATTCATTTTCATCGTGAAAATGCGGCAATTCAAATTCAGACATTGTTTTTTGCTCCTTAATTGTTCCAAACGGACAAAAAATTCGCCCGTGCGGTAATAATCCTTTTTAAGCTGTTGACTGTATTATCGAAATATATTATACTACAAGCATAACGATAAGTCAATGAACGTTTAATCAAAACGGAGCAATTTTATTGAAAGGATATGATATTATGAAAAAAACTTACGCTATTGAGGTTGATTGTGCAAATTGTGCAAATCTTATGGAGCAGGCGGCTAAAAACACGGACGGAGTTGAAAATGCAGCTGTCAGCTTTATGACGCAGAAAATGACCGTGGAATTTTCCGAAGGAAGTGACCCGAAGGCGGTTATGAAGGCTGTACTCAAGGCTTGTAAAAAGGCTGAACCCGATTGTGAAATTGAGCTTTAATATTATGAAAAAGAAGCAGAAAATTATGCTTGTGCGGATAATAGTCTGCACATTGCTAGTGATAATTTACCATATTTTGCCGATTGACGGTATAATAAGGCTTGTGCTTTATCTTGCGGCATATATTCTTATCGGCTATGACATTCTCCGCAAGGCATTTTTAGGTATAAAAAACCTACGTCCGTTCGATGAAAATTTCCTTATGGCTATTGCAACTGTCGGAGCGTTTGCACTTGCGATTTACAGCAAAAGCGGCGATTACGATGAGGCTCTTGCGGTTATGATATTCTATCAGACAGGCGAGCTTTTCCAGAGCATTGCTGTTGGCAAAAGCAGAAAAAGCATAACCGAGCTTATGGATATACGTCCCGATTATGCGAATCTTGAAAAGGATGGTCAGCTTGAACAGGTTTCCCCTGACGAAGTTGCTGTCGGAAGCGTTATCGTTGTTCAGCCGGGCGAAAAGATACCGCTTGATGGAATTGTCTGCGAGGGAAGTTCAAGCCTTGATACCTCCGCACTTACGGGCGAGAATATTCCCCGTGATGTAAAATCGGGCGATGAAATAATAAGCGGCTGTATAAACCTTTCGGGAGTTCTGAAAATAACCACAACAAAGGAATTTGGTGAATCGACCGTTTCAAAAATACTTGACCTTGTTGAAAATTCAAGTATGAACAAATCACGCTCCGAGGAATTTATCTCACGCTTTGCGAGAATTTATACACCAGCTGTCTGCTTCGGAGCTGCCGCACTTGCAATTATTCCTCCGATAATAGGAATTATATCGGGCGGCGGTACGTTATGGTCGGAATGGCTTTACCGTGCGCTCACATTCCTTGTTGTCAGCTGTCCGTGTGCGTTGGTTATAAGCATTCCGCTAAGCTTTTTCGCAGGAATAGGCGGTGCAAGCCGTGAGGGAATACTTGTCAAGGGTTCAAACTATCTTGAAGCGTTATCGCAAACAAAATATATCGTTTTTGACAAGACAGGGACGCTTACAGAGGGCGTTTTTGAAGTAACGGAATATCATCATATAACAATGGATAAGGAACATCTGCTTGAATATGCGGCACTTGCGGAATGCTCCTCCTCCCATCCGATAAGCAAGAGCCTGCAAAGGGCATATGGCAAGGAGATAGACAGAAGCCGTGTTTCCGATATTGAAGAAATAAGCGGTCACGGTATCACAGCGGTTGTTGACGGTGACAGGGTTGCGATTGGAAATATCGGACTTATGCAGAAAATCGGAGCGGAATATTCAGAATGTCACAGCGTTGGAACAGTTCTTCATATAGCAGTGAACGGAGAATATGCGGGGCATATCGTTATCTCCGACCGTGAAAAGAAAACCTCAAAGAAAGCATTAGCAGAACTGAAAAAGCTTGGAATAAAGAAAACTGTTATGCTCACAGGCGACCGCAGGCAGGCGGCTGAAAAAGCGGCGGCTTCACTCGGCATTGACGAGGTTTACAGCGAGCTTCTGCCCTCTGATAAGGTGACAAAAACAGAGGAGCTTCTTGCCAAAAAATCGGAAAAAGAAAAGCTTGCCTTTGTCGGTGACGGAATAAATGACGCACCTGTGCTTATGCGTGCTGATATCGGAATCGCAATGGGAGCAATGGGTTCAGATGCGGCAATTGAAGCGGCTGACATAGTGCTTATGGACGATGACCTGGAAAAAATCGTAAAGGCGATAAAAATATCAAAAAAATGTATCGGCATAGTATATCAGAACATCGTTTTTTCACTTCTGATAAAATTTGCCTGCCTTGCACTGACAGCGTTCGGTCTTGCGAATATGTGGCTTGCGATTTTTGCCGATGTTGGAGTTATGATACTTGCGGTTCTTAATGCGATAAGAGCTTTGAAGTCCGTTAACAGTTAATGTAGGGGACGGGTTGCCCGTTTTGTGGTAACACATTTTAAATATTTTTCGGCAGTCTTGAATTTGGGGACTGCCGATTTTTTTAAAGTTTTAAAAAGTTGAGCCGATATATATTATATATTGATTCAAAAAATAATTGCACATTGCTAAGGAAACGCTACTTGATTAAGTGAGGATTTTTTATGAAGCTTTTATATGCCGAAGACGAGCAGGATATGTCCGAAGCGGTAACAGATATTTTAAGGCACAGCAACTATATCGTTGACGCTGTTTATAACGGCAGGGACGCACTTGATTATGCTCTTGCTGATAACTATGACGGTATAATACTTGATATTATGATGCCGCAGATGGACGGTATCGAGGTTATCCGTGAATTAAGGAAAAATGGTTGCAGAACTCCGATAATCCTTCTGACAGCAAAATCACAGGTCGAAAATAAAATAGAGGGACTTGACGCAGGAGCTGACGATTACCTTGCAAAGCCTTTTGAGTTCGGCGAGCTTCTCGCAAGAATAAGGGCAATGCTCCGCAGACGTGAGGAATTTACTCCCGATATCCTTACCTGCGGCGGACTTTCTCTTAATATGCAGTCGGCACAGCTTTCATACGATGGCAATTCTTTTACCTTGCCAAGGCTTGAATACCGCCTTATGGAACAGCTTATGCTCAATCAGGGGATATATCTTTCTTCGGACGAGCTTTTATCAAAGGTATGGGGCTATGATTCCGATGCAGAGATAGGAACTGTATGGGTTTATATTTCCTATCTTCGTAAAAGACTTTCCGCTCTTGGTGCGAATGCCGAAATAAAGGTAAAGCGTGGCACAGGCTATACTCTGGAGGAAATAAAATGATAAAAAAGCTCCGTAATAAATTTATTTTCACCGCAATGACTGCGGTCACGATACTGCTTGTTTTTCTTCTCGGTGCTATCAACATTATCAATCTCATAATAACGCACAACGAATCCGAGCGTATGCTTGAACGCTGTTTTATCGATGAAATACGCAAATCGGATAATCCACCGCCAATTTTTCCTCCGTTAAATGACGATAAAAAGCACTTTTTCTTCAATGAGCCTATCACGGAGGATAACGCTCTTTCGGCAAGATTTTTTTCGGTAAAGCTTTCCTCTGACGGTAAGGTCATTTTTACAGATACTGAACGTATTTCTTCTGTAACGGCTGAACAGGCTCAAAGCTATGCAGAAAACGTTATTGCGAAAAAGAGGGGAAGCGGCAGATTTAAATCGTTTATGTATATTGTCAGCGAGCAGGAAAATGAAACGACCGCTTTCTTCCTTGATATTTCAAAGGAAAACCGAAATACCGCAAATGTATTCATAATTTCGGTGCTGATAGGAGTATTCTGCTGGGCGGCGACGTTTCTGCTTGTGGTGCTTCTTTCAAGGGCGGCAATAAATCCGATAGCAGAAAATATCGAAAAGCAAAAGCAGTTCGTCACAAATGCAGGCCACGAGCTGAAAACTCCGCTTGCGATAATTTTATCAAACACCGAGGCTCTCGAAATAACGGGAGCAAGCGGAAAATCCAAATATACGCAGAATATCAAAAAGCAAACGCTTCGCCTTAACGAGCTTATGAAAAATCTGCTGACTCTTTCCCGTGCAGATGAGGACGGACTTAAGCTTTCTGTATCAAATGAAAATATTTCACAGCTTATGCTTAATTCTGCGGAGCTTTTTAAAGAGCCTGCCGAACAGCGTTCTATTACTTTTGATGAAAATATCAGAGAAAATATTTATGCCGAGGTCAGTCAGGAAATGTTCACACAGCTTATTTCAATACTGCTTGATAATGCTGTAAAATATTCTATCGCCGAAAGCGTTATAAATATATCGCTTGAAAAAATCGGAAAAAACGCTGTAATCAACGTTGAAAATACCTGTGAACTCCTGCCCGACTGCCAGCCTGAACGTCTTTTTGAACGTTTTTACAGAAGCGACAGTGCAAGAAATCAGAAAAGCGGCGGAAGTGGTATCGGCTTATCTGCGGCAAGGGCAATTGCAGAAGCTCATAATGGAAAAATCACCGCTCTGTACAAAAATGGGAACAGATTGTCTTTTACGGTTTCGCTCCCGATTGAACAAAAAAATCCGAAAGGAAAGCATAAAAAATGAAGGAATTACACAGTCATATCTGTCCGAAATGCGGTGAAAGGCTTTTCCGCAGGGATATGAGCCTTTATTGTAAAAATAATCACGTTTATGATATATCCCGAAGCGGTTATGTGAATCTGCTTCTTGCTCAACAGATGAACACGAAGCTTCCTGGGGATAACAAGCTTATGGTCAATGCCAGAAAAAGCTTTTTAAGCAAGGGATATTATGATGTTCTTATAGAACGCTTCACCGAATGCGTGAAAAAGTATGCCAAGAACGGTTCGGTTATTCTTGACGCAGGGTGTGGAGAGGGCATATACACTGTTTCAGCGGCAAAAAAAGCTCCCGAAGCTTTTTTTATGGGTACGGATATATCAAAAATCGCAGCTGATGCTGCCGCAAAGCGTGCAAAGGCAGAAAATGTATCAAATGTGCTGTTCTCGGTGAGCAGTGTTTTTCATCTGCCCGTGGAAAGCGGCTCATGTGATATGGTGACAACGCTTTTCGCTCCTTGGTGCGGCGAGGAATTTATTCGTGTGCTTAAAAAGGATGGCATTCTGATAATGGTTATCCCCGATGAACGTCATTTATGGCAATTAAAGGAAGCAATTTATGATGAGCCTTACCTTAATGAGCCAAGTCAGGAAATACCGAACGGTTTTTCACTGCTTGAAAGATTGACGGTACATTCTGAAATTACCCTTGACAACAATGAGGATATACAAAACCTTTTTTCAATGACACCTTATTATTACAAAACTGGAGAAGAGGGACACAAAAGGTTACAGGCTCTTACAAGTCTTACAACGGAAATCGAATTTGAGATCATTATATATCGTAAGGAATAGATTTTTTATTGATTATTTTATGGATCGCTATGGTTGACTTTGAGGCAAAGATGTTGTATAATCAAAGTAATAATTGTTTTTTGGAGGAATGTTAAATGTATCCGCTGAAATTAAAGCCTGCTTTTAAGGATTATCTCTGGGGCGGCACAAGACTTCGTGATGTCTACGGTAAGGACTGCGATTTTGACAAGGTTGCCGAAAGCTGGGAGCTTTCATGCCATAAGGATGGTAATTCCATTATTGACAACGGCGATGCTAAGGGTATGCCGCTCGCTGAATATATCGAAAAAGAGGGAAAGGCTGTTCTCGGTTTAAATTGTGAACGCTTTGAGAATTTCCCTGTTCTTATAAAGCTTATCGATGCTAAGGATAATCTTTCCGTTCAGGTTCACCCCGATAATGATTATGCTATGCGTGTCGAGGGCGAATACGGTAAGACAGAAATGTGGTATATCGTTGACTGCGATGAGGGTGCGGAGCTTATTTACGGCTTCAAGGGAAATGTTTCCAAGGAGGAATTTGCGGAGAGGATAAAAAATAACACTCTTCTTGAAATTACAAATTCCGTTCCTGTTAAAAAGGGTGATGTTTTCTTTATCCGTTCGGGAACTCTACACGCTATCGGCAAGGGTATTCTTATCGCTGAAATTCAGCAGAATTCCAATACTACATATCGTGTTTATGATTACGGACGTGTCGGTGCAGACGGAAAAACCCGTCCATTGCATATTGAAAAGGCTCTTGATGTCACAAAGCTCTGCCCAGCTGAGCCTTATCCCGTGACTGCTCCTGTTAATGAGGACGGCTATACAAAGCAGCTTCTTTCAAAATGTGAATATTTTACCGTTTATAAGCTTGATATTGAAAGCTCCGCAGAATTATGTGCAGACAGTACCTCATTTGAATCAATACTCGTTCTTGAGGGCGATGTTACGATCAAGTCTGAAAACGGTGAAATAACCCTCAAAAAGGGCGAAACAGCTTTCCTGCCTGCAGGACTTGGAAATTACACTGTAAACGGAAAATCCCAAGCTATTCTTACAAGAATTGACTGATAAGGAGATATAAAAAATGAAGTATTACATAGGAATCGACCTCGGCGGAACAAATATCAAGGCAGGCGTTGTAAATGAAAATTATGAGATAATAGCAAAGGCAACGACCAAGACCAACTGCCCTCGCCCTGCTAAGGAAATTGCCGATGATATGGCAAGGGTAAGCCTTGAAGCGGCTAAGAATGCAGGAATTTCCATCGATGATATCGAATGGATAGGCATAGGCACTCCCGGAATTGCCGATAATGTAAACGGAACTATCCCATATTCCAATAACCTCGGCTTTGAAAATGTTCCCATAAGAGATTATATCCATGAGCATATAAATAAGCCTGTTTATGTTGCAAATGATGCTAATGCCGCCGCTTACGGTGAATTTGTGGCAGGTGCGGCAAAGGGAGCTAAAGACGCTGTATGTATCACACTCGGAACAGGCGTTGGTGCAGGCGTTATCATTGACGGTAAAATCTTTACAGGCAGAAATCTTGCAGGAACAGAGATAGGTCATATGGTCATCGAGGTTGACGGACCTGCCTGCACCTGCGGAAGAAAGGGCTGTTTTGAAACATTTTCCTCGGCAACAGGTCTTATCAATATGACTAAAGCGGCAATTGCTGAAAATCCTGACAGTATTCTTGCTGAATATGAGAAAAAGGACGGCAAGGTTTCCGCTCGTCATGCTTTTGACGCTATGCGTGCAGGAGATACTGCGGCAAAGGCTGTCGTTGACAAGTACATAAAGTATCTTGCGGCAGGAATTACCAACGTTATAAATATTTTCCAGCCTGATATTCTTTGTATCGGCGGAGGTGTTTGCAATGAGGGCGATCCACTCCTTGTTCCTATGAAAGAGCTTGTGAAAAAAGAGGTTTATACAAGAATGCTTGACTGCAACACCGAAATAACCGTTGCAGAGCTTGGAAATGACGCTGGCATCATCGGTGCGGCTTTCCTCGGCAATTCATAAGGTGAAATATGAGCAAATTTGATTTTTTCGGTCAGCTCGGACAGGATAGCAACGCTGACGATTTTATGCAAAATCAGCAGAAATATCGTGAGCTTGAACGAAGCGAGCTTGAAAAAATGCCCGAAAATGAAATAGTCGGTGCTGTTACAGCTTGGATAGAATCAAGCTTTAAAGAGGACTGGTCGGATATGGGTGAAAAGCTCAACGCTCTGCCAACTCCTTGCCTTAATATATACTGTTCAGCGGTAGCTCTGCGGCAGATATCAGGCGGCTTTGCGGAAGCTTTGTTCAATCTTTCAAATGATTTTCTCGGCATTGCGGCAAACGGCTTCCGTGCTGTCGGCTATGAAAAAATTGCGGGAATTATTGATGAAGCCGTAAAAAAATGCGGCGGCTCAAGACCTGTCGGAAGAGGCTTTGAGGATTTCCTCGAATTTTGCGGAGATGAACGCTTTTCAACGCTCGATAAGGATTTCCAACGCTGTTTCGATGAATCCAAATTCAACCGACTTGCCAAGCAGTATATAATTAATTACGCTAAATATTTTGGAAATTGATCCGAAAGGAAGTAAAATAAAATGGAATGTAAAGACTGCAAAAACTTTTTCTGTGAGGGAACTGACAAAGCTCCCCAGCGTTCTCTTTTTAACGCTCTCGGTATGACGAAGGAGGAAATGGAGCGTCCTCTCGTTGGTATCGTTTCATCATACAATGAAATTGTTCCTGGTCATATGAATATCGATAAGATAACTGAGGCTGTTAAAATGGGAGTTGCCATGGCTGGCGGCACGCCTGTTGTTTTCCCTGCGATCGCTGTATGTGACGGTATTGCAATGGGTCATGAGGGTATGAAATATTCCCTCGTTACAAGAGGACTTATTGCCGATTCGACCGAATGTATGGCTCTTGCACATCATTTTGACGCACTCGTTATGATACCTAACTGCGATAAGAATGTTCCCGGTCTGCTTATGGCGGCGGCAAGGATAAACGTTCCTACGATTTTTGTTTCGGGCGGTTCTATGCTTGCAGGCCATGTTAAGGGCAGCAAGACCTCTCTTTCAAGTATGTTTGAAGCTGTTGGTGCATATACCGCAGGCAAAATCAACGAGGAAGAATTTGAAGAATATGAAAATAAGGCTTGTCCGACCTGCGGAAGCTGTTCAGGAATGTATACAGCTAATTCCATGAACTGCCTTACAGAAGCTCTCGGTATGGGTCTTAAGGGCAACGGAACTATCCCTGCTGTTTATTCTGAAAGAATACGTCTTGCCAAGAAAGCAGGTATGCAGGTAATGGAGCTTTACAGAAAAAATATCCGTCCTCTCGATATTATGACTGAAAAGGCATTTATGAACGCTCTTACCGTTGATATGGCACTCGGCTGTTCAACAAACAGTATGCTTCATCTTCCTGCAATCGCTCATGAATGCGGAGTTGAAATCGACCTTGATATTGCAAATGAAATAAGTGCAAGAACACCTAACCTCTGCCACCTTGCTCCTGCAGGTCACGCTTATATGGAGGATCTCAACGAAGCTGGCGGCGTTTACGCTGTTATGAATGAGCTTAACAAGAAAAATCTTCTCTCGACTGATATTATCACCGTTACAGGCAAAACAGTTGCGGAAAATATCAGCGGCTGTATCAATAAGGACACTAACATTATCCGTCCTGTCGAAGAGCCTTACAGTGAAACAGGCGGCATAGCTGTACTTAAAGGAAATCTTGCACTTGATGGTTGCGTAGTAAAGAGAAGTGCAGTTGTTCCCGAAATGCTCACACATACAGGTCCTGCAAAGGTCTATGACTGCGAGGAGGACGCTCAGGCGGCTATTCTCGGCGGCAAAATCGTTGAGGGAGATGTTGTTGTTATCAGATATGAAGGCCCTAAGGGCGGCCCTGGAATGAGAGAAATGCTCAATCCTACCTCTGCAATTCAGGGAATGGGTCTTGGCTCATCGGTTGCACTTATCACCGACGGACGTTTCAGCGGTGCTTCAAGAGGAGCTTCTATCGGTCACGTTTCACCAGAAGCTGCCGAGGGCGGTATTATCGGTATAGTTCAGGACGGCGATTCAATTACTGTTGATATTCCGAACTGTAAGCTTACTCTTAACGTTCCGCAGGAAGAAATTGACAGACGTATGGCTGAATTTAAGCCAAAGACAAAGGAGCTTAAGGGCTACTTGAAGCGTTACGCAAACAATGTTTCCTCCGCCGCTAAGGGTGCGATACTTGATTAAGGAAAAATAATGAAAATTAATTCGGCAAAAAAGACCGCCGCAAAGCTCTTTTGTATTGCGGCGGCGATACTTCTTGTTATCCTGCTTTTTATCAGCTCAATGGCAAAAGGTCAGATGAAAACGATAGATAAGGCATATAATTCATTTACGCATGGCATTTATAAGGAATATAGCCAATGCTTCGGTGAAAATGTCATATCCGAAAGTGAATTTGACAAGCTCCGTGAGGAATATATAGCCGACTGGGGCGAGGATTTTACGGTTTCAGCAGATTTTGTTTCAAGGGAAAAGGCTGAAAACGGTTATAATGTCAATATAAAGGTGACAGTTTATAACGAAGATACACATGAAAAGATGGATAAAACCCTTTTTATGGAAAAATCCAAAGGGAAATGGGTCATTATCCAATAAAAAAATTCCGCAGTTCACATAAATTGATGTGAATTGCGGATTTTTTTACAGGATGGAAAACTCATTCCATACATTTTCAATTTCTTGTTTTTTTGCGTTTTTTAATTGTTTTGCTTATCAATAATATCAAAATTACGATAATTGCAATAACAATCAGAGCTGCAATAATTATAAGTGGGATATCAGGTGTCCTGTATACGATAAGTATTTCGGGGGAAGTGCCTTCCGCTTCAAAAGACAGGTAGCTGCCGATTAGCCTTGTTTCCACCTCTTCCCAGTCATTGCCGAGCTTTATGTAAATATCAGGCTCTGTTCTGCTTTCGATGTTTACAAGATAACGCAGAGTATGCTTTTCCGAACCATCATCGGGAAGATATACGGTGAAGCTTTCACAAAGCTCGGTTTTTTCTTTAAGGAAAGGCTTTGCGGCGGTTTGAGAAACGTATTCCGCATAGCTTATCTCCAGCTCATCATTTTCCGTGAAAATTCCTTCGGCAAGCAATGATGTTTTTCCGTCAGCTTCTGAACCGAGAGTGGAAATTACTGTAAAATATTCAGCATAAATTTCCTTGTCAATATGAAGCTCATTCAATGTTTCATAATCCCATTGTGCATAACAGCCATCCTTTTCGGGAATCCTTGGAAGAATATTTTCATCAAAGGAATCACCGTAGGAAAAGCTTATTTCATCAACAATAGTATCATCTGCAATGAATTTTAATGTGAAAAGCTTAAATTCCTTGGGAATGTTCGGTATTGTCATAAGCATCTGATAGGGGATAGGTTCGGCTTTTCCCTTGTAGCTTGCACCGTCAATTCCGCAAAGCTCGTCCGAAACAAAATAGTTCCCTGTAAATTCTCCCTCGGAGCTGCCGCATATCGCACCGAAATATGCTTCGCTTTCAGTTATGTCAACTATCGCACGGCAATCCTGTATAACATCGCCGCTTCCTGCAATTCCACCTATGTAGCTTCCGCCCGAAAGAATAGCCTTTGCATAACAGCCGATAATTTTCGCTGTTGATTTACCTGCCGTGCCGCCGACATAATCGCCGCTTTCGGAGAGTATCTTGCCATAGCTTTCACAATTTTTGATAATGCCAAGGCTCATCTGACCAGCAATTCCGCCTGCACAATTCTTTTTTGCTGTGACCGTTCCGAAGCTTCTGTTATTTACAGCCGCCGCCTTGGTTTCAAGCTTTTTGTTGAGAGCGGAGTCTATTTTGCCTGAAATATCGTCCTCGGGGTCGTAGTCATATTCAATTGCTATCTGACCAGCAATTCCACCAACGTTTATATCACCGTTTATATCGCCGAAATTGTCAGAGCCGCTGACCTTGCCGCTTGTGAGCCTGTCAGTGCCGTCCTCGGAGGTGTCCTTGATATATTCCTCATCATCGTCAATGTCAAGCATATCGGTTATTATATCTGCGGCGGCGTATGCGTGTTCATTTATCTGCACAAGGCTGTCAGAAAGGGCAAGTCCTGCGTTTGAAGCCTGGACATTGAGCGTATCAGCCGCAGTTATGAACGATGTAAGAGCTGAATAAAGGTTTTCCGTGTCATTGTGTATGCTCTCATCGGGAGTGCCTATCTCAACGGTTTTAACATTGTTAAGGAAATCGAAAAGTTCGCTTATATCGTCTGAAATTTCCGAAAAGCGTTCTCCTGCAAGAGTAAATGATGAAAATGCGTCAGAAAATCCTGAAACGGAGCTGTTGACATCATCACCTGTGCTGTGAGTGTTATCAAGAATTGAATTAAGCTGTTCAGAAGAACCCTCCATATTGTCAAGAGCCTCCGAAAGAGCCTTGAAGCCGTCAGATGAGCTGACAAGACCGTTGTAAATCTCATTTACGTCAATGTTGGTGTTTTCGGCGATTGTCCTTGCACCGTAGGAAATCTGTGAAATAGCGTCAGAGGCGTTGGAAACAGCCTTTGAAAGTGAGGATAATTCATTCGATATGTTCGGGAAAATCTCAAAACCGCCCGAAAGTGCGTCAGAAATATCCTGTATAGCGTCTGAAATTTCCTTTACAGCCTTGGCAAGCTCCTCCGTGCCGTAAACAATATCGTAAAAGCCATTGGTAATAAAAGCTTCGTCCTGTGAATATGAATTTTTCAGCGAGTTTGATATTGCTTCTATTCCTTTGCCGATTTTTTCAGCCGCTGTTCCTGCTTTTTCAGATGAAGCCTTTATTTTATCGGAAAGTATACGCAGTCTTTCGGTCGTGTCCTCACTGTATTGATGAGTGTCAGCAAGAGCGGAAAATGCTTCGGAAATGCCGTCAGTTCCTCTTGAAAGGCTGTTCACAGCATCGGGAATATCGCCTGTTATCTTGTCAAGACGTTCAATTGCATCTGCAATTACCGAGCTTGTCCTGTCAAATTCAGAGGTCAGCTTGTCGCCGTAATCTGTGAGCTTTTTCTGAATATTATCAGCACTGTCAGTAGCATTCTGCAAATACCCCGAGGCTTCTTCAAGAGTGCTGTTCATAACAAGTGAATTGTCACGGGTTTCAGTCACCGCCGAATCAATAAGGCTTGTCAGCGTTTCCAGTTCCTCACGGAGTGCGTCAATATTATCGGGGCTTATATCTGTAACAATGTAAGGCTCCATCTGACCGACAATGCCGCCGATGTCCTTTCTGCCGTTGAGAATGCCGTTGTTCACGCAGTTTGCAATAAGTCCCGAGCTTCTTCCTGCGATTCCGCCGATGTTATATCCGATATGAGGATAACCGACAGTACCGTTGTTTTCGCAGCTTAAAAGAGTGCCTGTGGAATAGCCTGTGATACCGCCCGTGTCCGTTGACGATGAATCACCCTCCGAGAAGCTGTCATAATCCGTGAGTGAGGAAAGGTCGATATCCTCAAGGCTGTGCTTTTTTTCTTCGTTGGAGGTGTTTACGGAAGCGTTGTTCACGCATTGAACTATCGCACCGCTGTTTTTTCCGCTAATGCCGCCTGTGAATTTTGTGCCCTCGACAGTGCCGACAGAGCTGCATTTATAAACCGAGCTTCCAACTGAATTTTCACCTGTTATTCCACCGACAGAAGAAGCTCCCGATACCTTTCCTGTAAATGTGCAGTCGAAAACAGCACCGTTGTTCGTTCCTGCAATGCCGCCGACAGCGGTCGATGTGTCGGAGGGGTGAACGATACCGATTATGTTAAGATTTTTTACAACAGCGTTTTCGCCGATAATATTAATAAATCCACGTCCCGACTGCTCTGTTATGCAAAGTCCTTTTATGGTATGTCCCTGTCCGTCAAGTGTTCCGCAGAATATCGGTATCGGAGTAAATTCCTTTCCCGTGATGTCAATATCGTTTTCAATAACGGCCTTGAGTGATTTTGAACTGCTGTCCAGTCTGCAAAGCCTTGAAAATTCCTCCAGCTCCTCCGCAGTGCTGATGCTGTATACTGAATAAGCCGCCGATGTCGGGAGCGTGATACAGCTAAGAGCCATTGCCGCTGAAAGTATTATGGAAATAAAGCGTGACTTCTTCATTTATATGCTCTCCTCTCCGCAGATGATGTCTGAATTTTCCTTATCGGGGAGCAGACCCGAAATGACGTTTTCAGCATTTCCCGATATAATGTTAAGGTCTGCGTTGCCGTCAATAGTGCCTTTGAAAATGCCGTTTACAGTGCCGCTTATATTACCTCTTACAAGTCCGTCAACAATTATTCTGCCGCTTGAAGTATGCCGTCTTAGCTTCTTCGGAACGGAGAACGATGTCTTTTCAATAATGCCGCCGCCGAGAAGAAGTATCTGCGGAAGAACGAACATAACCACAATGAGGGAGATGACCGTACCTCTGCCGAGAGCTTGACCGATTCCGACTATTGTTGCCTCGGAGGAAAGCTGACCGATAAGACCGCCTGCGATAGCAAGGATACAGCCCGATGTTATAATGGTTGGGAAGCTTAAATTCATAGTCTGTATAATAGCGTCACGGTGATTCATCTTGTTTTTAAGCTCCATATATCTGCCCGAAATAACGATAGCATAGTCAATGTTCGCACCCATTTGGATCGAGCTTACTATAAGATATGCCATAAAGAAAATATCCTTCTGCTCAATTATCGGGAAAAGGAAGTTTATCCAGATAACGCCCTGAATTACAAGTATCAGCAGAAGCGGCATTCCGACAGATGTAAACGTGAAAAGCAGAACTACAAGCACGACAAGAATTGAAATAACGCTTACAACAACATTATCCGTGCTGAATGAGGTGCAGAAATCATAATTCGCAGTTGAATCTCCGACAAGGTATGTGCCGCCGTCTGGGTAATATTTTTTCGCCGTTTCACGAACCTCGTCAATTGCCGCAAAGGTATCGTCACCGCTCAAAGGCAAATCAAAATAAAGCAGCATTCTGGAATAATTCTCGCCCTGAAGCTGGAGCTTGGCATTATTTATCTGAACATAAGCGTCATTGAGAGTGTCCGTCAGCTCATCGTCAAGAGTAACATAGCCCTCGTCAATTTCCTTATGTATGAAGATAAACATATCCATAAGCGGAACGCTGTATGAGGATATGCCGCCGACAATTTTGCCGTAATTATCATCATTTACAGCATATGCCGCATATGCAAGCTCGGCAATTTCAAAATCAACGTCCGTAAGCTCGGAAAACTGACGTGGAGTGAGCCTGTCGGTAAGATTATAGCCGTCAAGAGCCTCTGTATTGGAAAGACCGACTGCACTTGCAACGTAGCTTTTTGCGGAAAGCTCGTCAAGAAGCTCCTTTTCCGTGTCATAATCGCCTGTCGGAACGATAAGAGCCATCATATTCTTCGTTCCGAAATTTTCCTTTATAAGGTTGTCAGCCTCCTGATTTTCGTTTATTATAGGCGTTTCTATCGTGTCATAGCTGTAAACATAGGGCGTTTTTCCCGAAAGAGCCGCCGCACAGATTATGACTGCAACGAATACGAACGGAACGACCTTTCTTGTAGCATATGCGAATTTTCCGACAAAATCAATTTTCGGGATAAAGCTTTTATGATGAGTTTTATCAATAA
>CAYOAV010000028.1:19490-23154 GCA_964402055.1 uncultured Ruminococcus sp.
GAATCGTCAAAGCCGCAGGTCGAAACGCTGTCATTATCAAGAATTATCTGCTCAATTTTCTCCGCTTCGCCAATGGTGATGTTCGCAACGGATAGTTTAGCTGAACCAAAGGTGGTAAATTCCTCCTCCATAAGCTCCAAGCCGAATTTTGTTTCCGTTCCGTCGGGGAGATAAGCCGTAAGGTCGTTTTCAACCTCCACCCAGTTCCGTGAGAACAGCGAAAATATGATGAGAATAGCGAAAATCAGAAAAAACAGATTCCGCTTATCCACAATGAATGTTGAAAGCTTCACCATAAAGCTTTCAGTCTTGTTATTTTCCTCCATAAAACCTACCTTTCTTTCTTCTTTTTCTTTAAAATTTTACACTTTTCTGTATTTTGACACTTGCAAAATCATTGACTATATGATATAATAAATTTATACTTACATCAAGATACAGATTTTTGCTAAAGTATAATTTTAGACAAATATCCAAATTTGTACGAAAGGAAGCGTGTTATATGAAATATGACCTGACCGAAAGGCTTTCAAGAGGTGCTGTCAGAACAATAAATGCTTTTACGGGAAGTATGTTTGCATTATTGGCAGAAAAATCCTTTGAAAGCGTTTCGGTGAATGAAATATGCCGTGACAGCGGCTATCCGAGGGCGACCTTTTATAACTATTTTGACGATAAATACGACCTGCTGACCTGCTGCTGGATTAAGCTTTCGCAGATGATAGGCTTTGACGAGCTGAAAAAGCTTGGCGGCAAGGAGGAGGTAATATATGCCTTTGCGGATAAGGTTTATGACCTTAGTGCGTCCAATCTTCCGCTTATACTTAAAATAGTAAGCTTCAATAATGAGAGCGGATATATGTTCACAAGCCTTAAATTTTTTATGGGAAATAAAATAAGGGAGCTTCTTGAACAGGGCGTTTATACAGGTAATTCCGTGCCGAAGGAGATACTTGTTGCACATCATAGCAACACCCTTGTACTTGTTATGGAATGGGCATTTTCAAATTTCGATAAATGCACAAAAGAGGACGTAAAAAGATATCTTGGCTGTCTGCTTGGGAAAATATGAGGTGATTATTTATGATATATACTGTTACATTCAATCCTGCGGTTGATTATGTCGTTCATACAGACGGAATGAAGCTTGGCAGGGTGAACCGCTCAAAATCAGAGGAAATTTATTTCGGAGGAAAGGGTATCAACGTTTCGATAATTCTCGGCAGGCTTGGTATAAGCTCAACGGCTCTCGGTTTTATCGCAGGCTTTACAGGTAAGGCTATTGAACAGGGAGTTCAGAACGAGGGTGTTAATACCGATTTTATTGAGCTTGAAAACGGCTTTTCAAGAATTTGCGTAAAAATAAAATCGGGCGAGGAAACAGAGCTTAACGGCAAGGGTCCATCTGTTTCTGAAAATGATATAAATAAGCTTTTTTCAAAGCTTGATAAGCTTTCCAAGGGTGATACGCTCGTCCTTGCAGGAAGTATACCGTCAAGCCTTTCTGAAAATATATATGAGGATATCCTGAAAAGACTTGACGGAAAGGGTATCCGTGCGGCAGTTGACGCATCGGGTAAGCTTTTGATGAATGTTCTGAAATATAAGCCGTTCGTTGTTAAGCCTAATAATTTTGAGCTTGAGGAAATGCTCGGTGAAACGCTTGATACAGAGGAAAAAATAATTTCGGGAGCGAAAAGGCTTCAGGAAATGGGTGCTGAAAATGTGCTTGTTTCAATGGCTGAAAAGGGAGCAATTCTTGTATGCGAGGACGGAAGGGTCTATAAAAGTCCTGCTTGCAGGGGAGAAGTCCTTAATTCTGTCGGAGCAGGTGATTCAATGCTTGCAGGCTTTATAGCAGGTCTTGAAAAGGGCGGATATGAATATGCACTTAAATTGGGTACTGCGTCAGGCGGTGCAACGGCATTTTCATCGGGACTTGCCGAGCTTGAATTGATAGAAAAATTAATGAGAGAGCAATTGCAAAAATAGTTGCAATCGTAATGATTTTATGATAGAATAAAAGTATATTATTATTTTCCGAAAAGGGGCATTTATTATGATAGACAATATACATACTGCGATAAGAAAGCTTATCTGCTACGGCCTTGAAAACAATCTTATAACGGCGGAGGACAGAATTTATGCCGCTAATGCCGTTATCCATAAGCTCGGACTGGACGAGTATCTCCCTCCCGATGAAAATTACTGCAATGTGGAGCTTGAACCAGTGCTTGCGGATATACTTGAATATGCCGTTGAAAAGGGCATAATTGAGGATAGTATCGTTTATAAGGACATTTTTGATACCGAAATAATGGGCTGCCTTACACCACGTCCGTCCGAGGTTATAGAAAAATTCCGCAGAATATATCGTGAAAAATCACCGCAGGCGGCAACCGATTTCTATTATAAGCTTAGCTGTGATACCGATTATATCAGACGTTACCGCATTAAAAAGGACGTTAAATGGACTGCTGAAACGGATTATGGTACTCTTGATATCACTATAAACCTCTCAAAGCCTGAAAAAGACCCGAAAGCAATTGCGGCGGCTCTCAAAGCAAAGCAAAGCTCCTATCCGAAATGCCAGCTTTGTGAGGAAAATGTCGGCTATGCAGGCAGAGTTAATCACCCTGCAAGAGAAAATCACCGCATTATCCCGATAAAAATAAACGGCGACCGCTGGGCATTGCAGTATTCGCCTTATGTGTATTATAATGAGCATTGTATCGTCCTCAATTGCCTGCATACCCCGATGAAAATTGACCGTGACGCTTTTGCTAAGCTTTTTGATTTTGTTGAACAGTTTCCGCATTATTTTGTAGGTTCAAACGCTGATCTTCCGATAGTCGGCGGTTCGATACTTACGCATGAGCATTTTCAGGGCGGAAGATATACCTTTGCAATGGAAAAAGCTCCTATCGAGGAAGAATTTACCTTTAAAGGCTTTGAGGACGTTAAAGCAGGCAGGGTAAAATGGCCGATGTCGGTAATAAGGATCTCATCACCCGATTATGAGCGACTTATTGAGCTTGGAGATAAAATTCTGACCGCCTGGAGAGGCTATACCGATGAGGAAGCGTTTATTTTTGCTGAAACGGACGGAGTTCCGCATAATACTGTTACGCCTATCGCAAGAAAGAGGGGCAACGATTTTGAGCTTGACCTTGTTCTGCGTAATAATATTACAACGGAGGAATGTCCTCTCGGAGTTTATCATCCACATTCAGAGCTTCATCATATCAAAAAGGAGAATATCGGTCTTATCGAGGTAATGGGGCTTGCCGTTCTTCCTGCACGTCTTAAAGGCGAAATGGAAAAGCTTGAGCAGGTGCTTGTGAACGAGGGAATAGGAGCGGTAAGGAATTATCCAGAGCTTGAAAAACACGCAGACTGGGCGGAGAGCTTTGCTGATAGTATCACTGCTGAAAATGCCGACAGTGTTATTAAAGCTGAAATCGGCAAGGTTTTTGCAAAGGTTCTTGAACACGCAGGCGTTTATAAGCGTGACGAAAAGGGAATTGAAGCTTTCAGAAGATTTATAGCAAGCGTTTGATGAGATGATGAGGATTTTCTATTGAAATCTGTCTGAAAATATGCTATAATAAAGAGGGTGGTACCGATGGAGCTTGAAGAAGCGAGGCGAGCCTATGATGCGGCG
>CAYOAV010000029.1:0-1793 GCA_964402055.1 uncultured Ruminococcus sp.
GAGGTTATTTTATAATTCGGATAATTTTCACGGATATAATTTTCAAGCATATCGCTCATAACGATAACCTGATTCAAGCCATTATCAGCCATTTTCAGTATCTCATTGCAATTTTTATCCGATAAATGCTCCTCGGTAATCATCGGATTTGTGAACGTGAAGCGGAGAGGGATTTTTAAATCGTCAAAGGTTTTTATAACTATTTCCGTCAATTTGCGGTCAAATTCTCCGCTTACTCCTCTGCCGCCATTCCATGTAGAGCCGTCAAAACAGCCGAAAACAGACGCAATTTCCAGTCCATCAACGAAATAATCGGGGTTATCTCTGATATATTCTATCATTAATTTATTAAGGCTATAATGCTGTGTAAAGCTTGGAAGATGAAATCTCATTTTTATTCTCCTTATTCGTTTATCATTCGCTTTATGTGTTTTTCTGCTTCCGCATAGGTCTTTTCAAGGTCGATAGTCGCAAATTCGCCGTTTTCATAAAGAATTTTTCCTGCACAAATTGTCATCAATACATTCTGCTTTGAACCGCTGTATACAAGATTTTTTTCTATATTATGCAACGGACGCATATTCGGGGCGTTAAGGTCGATAACGATAAGGTCAGCCTTTTTTCCGACAGCTATATCGTCGCAGTCGTCAAGTCCCATAGCTCTCGCAGAGCCGTTAGCCGCCATTTTCAGTATTTTTTCCGCAGACATCGCAGAAGCGTCCTTTAATTCAAGCTTTTGCAAAACTGCCGCAAGGTACATTTCTCTGAACATATCAAGAGCGTTATTGCTTGCCGCACCATCCGTTCCTATTGCAAGGCGTACGCCCTTTTCCGCCATTTTTTCAAGAGGTGCAATGCCGCTTGCAAGCTTTGCGTTGGAGCATGGATTTGTCACCGCCCAAAGACCTCTCCTGCGGAAAATTTCGATATCATTATCTGTCATATAAACGCAATGGAAGCCGCCGCCGCCGTATTCAAAAATGCCTGCTCTTTCAAAAAGCTCTGTCGGGGTCAAGCCATGACGCTCGATACATTCCCTTGTTTCGGATAAGGTTTCGCTGTTATGCATATAAACGGGGGCTTTATATTTTTTAGCAAGCTCACCTATACCGTTTATAATAGAAATATCCGTTGTATATTCCGCATGGAATCCAAGTCGGTAGCTCACAAATTCGCTTCTGTCCTTATACTTATTGTATAATGTTTCAAGCTTATTAAGAGCAAAGTCGCATTCATCGGCATTTCCTGCAACACCGCTGCACATTACTGTCCTTATGCCTGTTTCCTCGCTTGCCGCCGCCATATATTCAGGCTCGAAATACATATCGAAATTCGCCGTGATTCCGCTTGTGAGATATTCAGCAAAGGCTATCTTTGAAAATGTATAAATATCCTCGCCTGTAAGCTTCGCCTCCATCGGGAAAACCTGTTTGAACAGCCAGTCCTGCAATGGCATATCGTCCGCATAGGAACGCAGGAAGGTCATTGCCGAATGCGTATGTGCATTTTTGAAGGACGGCATAATAAGGTTGCCATTAAGGTTTATCTCACGATCAAACCTGCCCTTTGGCGGCTCATCTCCAGCATAGGTTATTTTATCGCCGTCAGTATGAACCTCGCCGAAGCTTATACCATTTTCAAAGGATAAAATTCTTGCGTTATAAAATCTGATTGACATTTCAGTTCATCTCCTTTATCATTTGTGTATATCCAAGCTCACGGAATCCGAGCTTTTTATACAGATTGTATGCAATTTCATTTTCAGGCTCAACTTCAAGCCGATATCTTCCGAC
>CAYOAV010000029.1:1893-23137 GCA_964402055.1 uncultured Ruminococcus sp.
TATCAGCTGTTTCAAGGAAAAACTGCCTGTCCTCGGCTTTTATGCTCCGAACGTTGGCGATATCGTACTGATAGAAATAATCGTCCATCACAAAGCCATTGCCAATATCGGTAACGCCCTCGCCGATTTTCTTGAAGCCAAGCTTTTCATATGCCTTGATAGCGTTTTCGTTATATTTATTCACGGTAAGCCATATTCCGTCAAGCGAACGCTCCCGTGCGATAGCCTTTATCATTCCGAATGCCGCCGACGCATAGCCTTTTCCACGGTATTCTTTTTTTAAATAAAGCTTCGATAAAAATAACCTGTTTTCGTCATTTTTTATTGCGGTATATCCGATATGGATTCCATTGCGATGTATATAATAGTATTCATAGCCGTCATTTTCCATCTGCAGGAGCATTGCCTTTTCCGATTGGAATTTTTCGACCATATAATCAATCTGTTCCGCTGAAAGTATCGCAGGAAAAAATTCGTGCCATATTTCATCAGCGATTTCGGCAAGCTGCTTGACCTGCTCCGCTGATTTTATTTTTATAAGCCTGATATTGTTCATACCCTTTTTCTTTCTCCTCAATTCTCCGAAAAAAGATTTTAACTGTTCGGAGCATTCCTTTTCAAGAACTCCGCCTTTTATAATAGTATCACTTCCGCAAAGCTCAAAAAGGTTTCCTCTTGAACCCGCAAGACCTTTTTTATCGTCATATGCCCCGAAAACAACTCTGTCGAGCCTTGCCGCCATTATCGCCCCCGAACACATCGGGCAGGGTTCAAGCGTAACAAACATTTCACACCCCGAAAGCCGCCAGCCGCCCAATCTCTCGCAAGCATCTGCAATTGCGGATATTTCAGCATGTCCGAGTGCCGTCCTGCCGCTTTCACGGGTATTTCTGCCCTCGCCGACGATTTCGCCGTCCTTTTTCCGCACGATAACCGCACCTATCGGAGCTTCGCCGTCAAGAGCGGCTTCATTCGCAAGCTTCATAGCCTTTTTTAAATAGTATTCATCATTTTTCGTCATAAATCAAACTTTATATTTAATATAGTATGGATAATAATTATTGTAAAACCAACAACAATAGGAATCGATGAAGCCAATGCTCCCAGCTTATCCATAAATCCGAGGTATCTTATCTTGAAAGCAAGTGCAAAGCTATCGCTATGCCTGTTGAGAAGCCTTATAAAGAAAACCAGTCCGACCGCTATAAATATGAATATTACACTCGCAATTGCGATAAGCCTGATTTCGCCGTCAAGCATTTCATCAAGCAGGAACAAGCCATAGGAAATTGCCTGTGCGGTTATTCTCATAATTACAGCAGTCACGACCGAGCCTGTTCTTACCGTAAAATAACCTATAACAATGGCTGTCACGAACGAAAAGCAGAAAACACTGACGTTATAGGTTATCAGTCCTGTAAGAGCCGCCGTTATTATTATCGCAAAGCCATCTCCGAACTGCCTTAAAAGCTGCATTAACGCTCCCCTTGTATGGATTTCGCTTATTATGGGGATAATTATGACATGGACAATAAGATAGATGAAAAGCATGGCTTTATTATCGGGAATATCAAAAAGCTTCCTGCTTGCAACTCCTGCGGATTTAAGTATCCCTCCGCAGATTGCCGATGCGACAGCAAACAATCCCGAAACAAAGATCATCACAGGCACGGAATAATTGAAAAGCGTTTTATTTGTAATCTTAGTCGGAATCATAATCCTTATGGGCATTTTCAACTTTTTATAAACATAAAGGAAAGCTAAGAGCCTTTTCAGTATGCTCATAATCGTATCGACCAGAATGATCAGCCATTCGCTGCCATAGAAAACCTTGGTATATCTGTCGAAATAAATATCCGCACCGAACGATGTCAGCAAGCCTGGGATAATATACCTGTGAAAAATATCAAAAAGCCCGATTATTATCATGGTCACACCGATAACGTTCAGCACATTTTTCAAGGATTTCCGTTCTGCCGCTTCGGGATAATCCCTGACAAAGCCATAGCCGTCAAGATAAGTCAGCTCATTCGGATTATCGACATAAAAGAAGCCAACCGAATCACGGCGTTTTTTTCGCCATGCCTTAAAAATTTCGTTATATGCTTTATCCTGATATCGCCAGTTAAGGCGATCGTCTTCATTCTGATTTTTCGGCGGCACAAGCTCACTCCTTTCGACAGTTATAGTTATATTATATTATACCACCAAATTATGACTTTTTATCGCACTAAATATATACTTTTTCTAACTCTTGTGAACTGTCATATCAGACAAAAGCCTGTGAAAGCTGTGTGAAAATTTGTTTAACACGCTGATTGTTAATAAAACAAACTATTTTAAATCACAATATTCCACTTTTAATTTTTGGTGAATGTTGCTATAATATTATTACATTTTTTAGGAAAGGAGATGAAAAAATGGAAAATTCGGGTATTTTTGAATCTATACGGCAGATATCTACCGCTATGGAAAGTCATTGCCGCACTCTCGGTGAGCAAGGCGGATTGACCTCTGCACAATGCTTCTGCCTTATGTATATTTACGAAAACATGGGTACGGATTTCTGCTCGACCAACCTATGCGAAATACTCGGAACTTCAAGAGCCTCGGTTTCCCTGCTTTTAAAGGGAATGAAGAAAAAGGGGTATTTAAGAATGGAAGCCGTTGAGGGTGACGACCGAAAAAAGCAGCTCGGACTTACTCCGAAAGCTGTCGATTTCGCCGAATTTCTCAAAAACGACAGGATTTATCTTGAAAATGCCGCATTCAGCGGAGTTTCAGGCGATGAACTGGATATCATCAACAACGGGCTTAAAACCATTCTCTTAAATATGAAAAATATATAAAGGAGGTATGTGCTGTGATAAAAACACTTATAGCACAAATCAAACAGTACAAAAAGCAAACGATCCTCACTCCGATCTTTATCGCCCTCGAGGTTCTGTTCGAAATCATCATTCCGCTTATTACAGCCAAGATCATTGACAATGGTATTTCAGCGGGCGACATCAACGCCGTTATAAAATACGGAGTTATAATGGTCGTTGTTGCAGGATTAAGCCTTGTATGCGGCGTTCTTGCAGGTAAATTTGCCGCAACTGCATCAACAGGCTTTGCGTGCAATCTTCGTCACGCAATGTATGAAAGCATACAGCATTATTCATTCTCAAATATCGACAAATACAGCACGGCAGGTCTTATCACAAGAATGACAACGGACGTTACAAACGTTCAGAATGCTTTTCAGATGATGATAAGAATTGCGGTAAGAGCTCCTTTTACATTGATATGCAGTCTTATAATGTGTATCATAATAAATAAAAAGCTCAGCCTTATCTTCCTTGTGGCTCTCGTATTGCTTGCAATCGCACTTTTTACCATTATCGGCAAGGTTTCAAAGCTTTTTGAAGTAGTTTTCAGAAAATATGACGACCTTAACGCAAGCGTGCAGGAAAATGTATCGGCAGTAAGAGTTGTAAAGGCATTTGTCCGTGAGGATCACGAAAGTGAGAAGTTCAGAAACGCTTCCAACGCTATTTATAAGATGTTTGTCAAGGCAGAAAGCCTTATCGCACTCAACAACCCGATAATGATGTTCGTTGTTTATATGTGTATCATACTTATATCATGGCTCGGTGCGAAATTCATTGTTGCAGGAAGCCTTACAACAGGCGAATTAACTTCACTTTTCTCATATGTAATGAGTGTTCTTATGTCACTTATGATGCTCTCTATGATTTTTGTTATGCTCACAATGAGCGAAGCAAGCGGAAAGCGTATCGCCGAGGTTATCAACGAACAGCCTGATATCGTTAATCCCGAAAATCCTGAAATGGTTATCGCTGACGGAAGAATCGACTTCAATCACGTTAATTTTACCTACGCAAATACAAGCGAGGAAAATATCCTCAACGATATTGATATCCATATCAATGCCGGCGAAACTATCGGAATCATCGGAGGAACAGGCTGCGGAAAATCAAGCCTTGTAAACCTCATCAGCCGACTTTATGACGTTTCAGACGGAAGCGTTTTTGTAGGTGGAAAAAATGTCAAGGAATATGACCTTGAAGCTCTCAGAAACAGCGTTGCCGTTGTTCTCCAGAAGAATGTGCTTTTCTCAGGATCTATCCTCGATAATCTCCGCTGGGGCAATGAAAATGCAACCGAAGAGGAATGCCGTGCAGTATGTAAACTTGCTTGTGCAGATGAATTTATCGAACGTTTCCCCGATGGATATAATACTCATATAGAACAGGGCGGCTCTAACGTTTCAGGCGGTCAGAAGCAGCGTCTTTGTATCGCAAGAGCATTGCTCAAAAATCCTAAGGTCCTTATCCTTGACGACTCAACAAGTGCAGTCGATACAGCGACCGATTCAAAGATACGTCAGGCATTCGCAGAAAGAATCCCAGGAACAACCAAGCTTATCATTTCACAGCGTATTTCCTCCGTTCAGGACGCTGACAGAATACTCGTCCTTGATGACGGTGCTGTAAGCGGCTTCGATACGCACGAAAATCTGCTTGAAACAAATGAAATATATAAGGAAATCTATGACGCACAGACAGGCGGAAGCGGCGACTTTGACGAGCCGTCTGCCGACTGAGGAAAGGAGAGATCTATATGCCCGGTCCAAGAAACGGAAGGCCTCCAATGGACTTCAAGAACGTAAAGAATATGGACACAGGTTCTTTGAAGCGTGTTCTCGGATATATGCTGAAAAATTACACGCTCCATTTTATAATAGTTGTTATATGTATCATCGTAACATCTGTAACTACACTGTATGGAACATTGTTTATGCGTGAGCTTGTCGATGAATATATAATTCCTCTGACAGAGCAGAAAGCCGCAGGTCTTGAACCTGATTTTGCACCGCTTGCAAGTGCGATATTCCGCCTTATCGGAGTATACGCAGTCGGAATTGTAACAGCATATTCCTATAACAGAATTATGGTAAACGTTACACAGGGAACTCTCCGCAATCTCCGAAACGACCTTTTCACTCATATGGAAACGCTCCCTATCAAATACTTTGATACCCACGCTCACGGCGATATTATGTCGATATATACCAACGATATAGATACCCTCCGTCAGCTTATCGGTCAGAGTATCCCACAGCTTATCAATTCAACCATTACCGTTATTACGACCTTTGTAAGTATGATAGTGCTTAATATTCCGCTTACAATACTTACCGTTGCAATGGTCGGAGTAATGTTCTTCGTTTCAGCAAAGCTCGGTGCAAAATCCTCGACCTACTTCATCAAGCAGCAGAAGGATCTCGGTACTGTCAATGGCTATATTGAAGAAATGCTTGAGGGTCAGAAGGTCGTTAAGGTTTTCTGCCACGAGGAAAAGGCAAAGGAAGAATTCAATAAGCTTAACGATGAGCTTCGTTCAAGTGCCGAAAGTGCTAACCAGTTCGCTAATATTATGATGCCTGTAAATGGCAACCTCGGTCATATCAGCTATGTTTTATGTGCAATTCTCGGTGCAGTCCTCGCTCTTACAGGCGTTTCGGGACTTACACTCGGTACTCTTATATCATTCCTCACCCTTAACAAGAATTTCAGCCGACCTATTTCCGAAGTCAGCCAGCAGATAAACTCTATCATTATGGCTATGGCAGGTGCAAAGCGTGTATTCGATCTCATAGATGAAAAACCCGAAACAGATGACGGTTATGTTGAACTTGTCAACGCTAAGGAAAACAAAAACGGCGAGCTTGAGGAATGTGACGAAAGAACAGGTCTTTGGGCATGGAAACACCCACATGAGGACGGAACTACCACCTATACCAGACTTGAGGGACGCATTATTTTCGATGATGTTGATTTCGGATATAACGATGATAAAATCGTCCTCCATAATATAAAAATATCCGCAGACCCGGGTCAGAAAATCGCCTTTGTCGGTAGTACAGGTGCAGGTAAAACAACTATCACTAACCTTATCAACCGCTTTTACGATATTCAGGACGGAAAGATCCGCTATGACGGCATTAATATCAATAAGATAAAGAAAGCAGATCTCCGCCGCTCTCTCGGTATCGTTCTTCAGGATACACACCTTTTCACAGGCACCGTTATGGATAATATCCGCTACGGCAGACTTGATGCAAGCGATGAAGAATGTATCGCCGCCGCTAAGCTTGCAAATGCACATAGCTTTATTAAAAGACTTCCCGATGGATATAATACAATGCTTACAGGCGATGGTGCAAACCTTTCACAGGGTCAGCGTCAGCTTCTCGCTATAGCCCGTGCCGCAGTTGCAGATCCCCCTGCACTTATCCTCGATGAAGCAACCTCGTCCATTGATACAAGAACAGAATCCCTTGTACAAAGAGGTATGGACGGTCTTATGTACGGCAGAACAACCTTCGTTATCGCCCACCGCCTTTCCACAGTTAAAAATTCCGATTGTATAATGGTTCTTGAACAGGGCAGGATAATCGAAAGAGGTCCTCACGATAAGCTTATCGATGAAAAGGGCAGATATTACCAGCTTTATACAGGAAATTCGATCGCAAATTCATAACTCAGGCAGGATGTCCCCACCCGAGGTTTTCGGAGAACAATTCTGCTTTACCACGGGACGGGCGACCCGTCCCCTACATTTTTAATATCAAATTCAATGCGGTTTCCCCTGTATATTTACAAAAATTAATAATTTGTTCTTGACAAATATAAAAAGCAGGTTTATAATAAAGGTATCAGTAAATGCGTTGACGGGGACGGAGCAAACATGGTCTTTCATACAGAGAGGCGGCATTTTGGTGGAAGCCGCTTGGAAGCAGTTCGTTCAGATCACCCCCGAGCGGCAGAGCCGATGTTTTTCAGGCTTTGACGGGTTCTCCCGTTATAGAGAATCGAGTGGCTGTTTTTTTACAGCAACAAGAGTGGTACCGTGTCAGCTTTATGCTCTCACCTCTTGACGAGGTGGGAGCTTTTTTATTAAACTAAGGAGAAATTTGCTATGCTTACTCTGGATAGTGTTTACAAGGCTTCACATAAGCTTAAGGAAGTAGTCCGTAAAACCGACCTTATCTTCGCTCCGAAGATAAAAAAAGGTTGCAATGTCTACCTCAAAACTGAAAATTTACAGGTCACAGGCTCATTCAAGGTCAGAGGTGCTTATTATAAGATCTCACAGCTTTCTGACGAGGAAAAGGCTAAGGGCGTTATCGCCTGCAGTGCAGGAAACCACGCTCAGGGCGTTGCACTTGCCGCCGCAAAGAACGGAATAAAATCAATAATTTGCCTGCCCGACTCCGCTCCTATCTCAAAAATCGAGGCAACACGCTCCTACGGTGCGGAAATATGCCTTGTAGAGGGAGTTTACGATGACGCATACGCTAAGGCAATCAGCCTGCGTGACGAAAAGGGATATACCTTTATCCATCCATTTGATGATGATTATGTTATCGCAGGACAGGGTACTATCGCACTCGAAATACTTGAACAGCTGGATAAAATTGACGCAGTTGTCGTTCCTATCGGCGGCGGCGGATTGATTTCAGGCGTTGCATTCACCCTTAAAAGCCTCCGCCCCGAAATTAAGGTTTACGGCGTTCAGGCAAGCGGCGCTCCGAGTATGCTCCAGTCAATAGAGCATGGGCAGATCGAATGCCTTGACAGCGTTTCTACTGTTGCAGACGGTATCAAGGTAAAAGAACCAGGCGAAAATACATTCAATTATGTAAGCAAATATGTTGATAAGATAGTAACCGTAAGCGATGATGAAATTGCCGCAGCTATACTCGCCCTTATCGAACAGCAGAAGCTTATTTCCGAGGGTGCAGGTGCAGTTCCTGTTGCCGCTGTTATGTTTGATAAGATACCCGATATAGAGGGTAAAAACGTTGTATGCCTTGTTTCAGGCGGCAATATTGACGTTACTATCCTCTCCAAGGTGATAAAAAGAGGTCTGCTCACATCGGGAAGAACCGCACAGTTCTGCATCGAGCTTATTGATAAGCCAGGTCAGCTCAAGGGTGTTTCCGATATAATTGCAGAAAAGGGCGGCAATGTAATTTCTATCCACCACGAACGTGCAAGCGAGGGTTCTGATATCAACGGCTGTTATCTGAGAATACTCCTTGAAACAAGGAATTTTGAACATATAAACGAGATAAAAACAGCTCTTACAAACGCAGGCTTTATACTTACAAATAATTAAACGGAGGAATAAAAAATGGAAAAGGTTTATACTAAAAACGCACCTGACGCTATCGGTCCTTATTCACAGGCTGTAAAGGTCGGAGGACTTGTTTTCACATCAGGTCAGATCGCAATCAATCCTGCAACAGGCAATGTTGACGCAGAGGGAATTGAAGCACAGACCAAGCAGGTATGTGAAAATCTTAAGGCTGTCCTTGCAGAAGCTGGTACATCTCTTGAAAAAGCGGTGAAAACAGTCTGCTTCCTTGATGATATAAACGATTTTGCCGCATTCAACGCTGTATATGGCGAATATTTCACCAATAAGCCCGCACGTTCCTGCGTAGAGGTCGCAAAGCTTCCAAAGGGCGTAAAGGTCGAGGTAGAGGTTATCGCAGAGCTTTAATCACATATAAAAATTGCTTTCACCATATCCTTTTCTGGGATATGGTGATTTTTTATTGCAGAAATACTCAAAATATCTTGACAAAACTAACATTGTTAGTTATAATACTAATAGAGTAAGTCAAGCAAGGTGATAAATATGGCAAAAACAGGTCTTAATAAGGAAAAAATAATTGAATTTGCCGCAAAAAAAGCAAATCAGGTCGGCATAAATAATATTACAGTCAGAAGTCTGGCGAATGAGCTTGGAATCAAAGCCGCATCACTATATAACCACATAGAAAGCTTTGACGGGCTTAAAACGGATATTATGAATTACGGGTGGAAAATGCTTGAACAGCATATGCTGCAAAGTGCGGCAGGAGTCAGCGGTTATGACGCTATTCGTGCTATGTGCAAAGCCTTTTATTCATTTGCGACTGAAAATTCGGGAATATTTGAAGTAATGCTATGGTACAACAAATACGCAAGCGAGGATAATAACCAAAGCACAGACAGAATGTTCGATGTCATCTACAGAATATTCAAAAGTGTCAGTATTTCAAAGGAAAATGCCGAGCATATTATCCGTACACTGCGAAGCTTTTTACAAGGCTTTTCAATGCTTGTGAATAATAATTCATTTGGAAATCCTGTTTCAATAGAAAAAAGCTTTGAAATGTCTATTGATATTCTTATCGCAGGAATTAAGACGTTGGAGGAGCAGAAAATTTTAAATTAGGGATCTGCTGATCAATAGTAAAAAGGAGAGCGGCTATGAATATTTTTAAAGATACTATGTCAGAAATGACCTATAAACAGATTGAAGAATTAGCAAAACAGGACACAATCGTACTTTTTCCGATTGGAGTCATTGAGGAGCATGGTCCGCATATTTCACTTGATTCAGATATTAACTGGAGCTGCGCTATATGCGTAAAAGTAAAGGAAAAGCTGTACTCTCTCGGCTGCAAAAGTGTTATCGCACCGCCCTATTATTGGGGAGTTAATCATTGCACAGGCGGATTTGCAGGCAGCTTTTCCCTTTCACCCGAAACTATGTCACAGGTTATATTTGAAATACTTGGAAATCTTAAAAAATTCGGATTTAATAAAATATTCTGCTTCAATTATCACGGTGACAGCCTGCATATAAATTCAATCATCGAAGCGATAAAACGAGCTAATTCAGATCTTGATATATCCGTAAGGCTTGTTCTGGAGGCTATGGAGTTAGAGCTGCACGGCTGGCAAGGTAATGAAAGCTTCCTGACAGCTTTTGACCCACCATATCCGCTTGAATGGTTTGCGGAAACTGACCCACAGGAACAGGGTTTGCTTGATATACACGCAGGAGCGTTTGAAACAGCTGTTATGAAGTATTTTTGCCCCGAACAGGTAAATACCGATATGGCATTGAAATTAAGCTCATCATCTTTAGACGGAAAGGGTCTTGAAAAATGGCTCCAAGGCGGTGCAATTGCCAAAGAAGCTGTTCCATTAGGCTATGCAGGAAATCCAGCAGGCTATAAAGCAGTTGAAAAGCATATAACCGAACTAATCGATCTTCAGGTTAAAAGTATTTGTGAGAAAATAATCAATGATATTTGATAAGATTATTAATCTGCGGAGATAAGCTTAAAATCAAGGCTTATCTCCGCATCATCTTTCACCAAAAATCATTGTGATAAACGCTTTTGATATGTGCATATATACAAAAATAACCATTTGCCAGAATTACCCTTGACAAAATGCAAAAAAAGGATTAGAATAATAAGCGGTTAGAGGTTAGACATATCTAACCATTATTGATGATAATATGTTAGCTTACGCTAACAGCAAGGGAGTGTTTTTATGATACCGCTGACGCTTGCCACATCAGGCGAGGAAAATATTATCAGAAAGGTCGGAGGGAATCCCGATACAAAACAGTTTCTTGAAACTCTTGGCTTTGTCGCAGGCGGTACTGTCACAGTTGTGAACGAGATCGGCGGTAATGTTATCGTCAATGTCAAAAATTCAAGAGTTGCCGTTTCAAAGGAAATGGCTTGCAAAATTATGGTGTAAGGAGAGATTGGTATGACGCTTAAGGACGCAAAGCTTGGAACATCTGTTACCGTTAAAAAGCTCAACGGCGAGGGTGCAGTAAAGCGAAGAATTATGGATATGGGCATCACAAAGGGTGTTGATATCTATGTACGCAAAGTCGCACCGCTCGGCGATCCGATTGAAGTAACTGTCCGTGGCTATGAGCTTTCGCTCAGAAAAGCTGACGCAGAGCTGATTGAAGTCAGCATTTAATTTTTATGCAAAGGTTAGCATTTTCTAACCCTATTAGCATTATCTAACTTTATGAAAGGATATCTGATCGTATGGAAATAAAAATAGCTCTTGCAGGTAACCCGAATGCAGGAAAAACAACCCTTTTCAACGCACTCACAGGCTCAAATCAGTTCGTCGGTAACTGGCCTGGTGTAACCGTTGAGAAAAAAGAGGGTAAGCTTAAAAGCAATAAGGATGTTATAATCACCGACTTACCTGGAATTTACTCGCTTTCACCGTATACACTTGAGGAAGTCGTTGCAAGAAATTATCTTATCAACGAACGTCCCAACGCAATACTCAATATTATCGACGGTACAAACCTTGAACGTAACCTTTATCTTACAACACAGCTTGTAGAGCTCGGAATACCCGTTGTATGTGCAATAAATATGATGGACGTTGTACGCAAAAACGGCGATAAGATAAATATTGAACAGCTCTCCAAGGAGCTTGGCTGTAAGGTAGTTGAAATATCCGCACTTAAAGGAACAGGAATAGATACTGCGGCAAATGCGGCTGTTGAGGCGGCTAAATCGGGAGAAAAAACAATCCCTCAGCATAGCTTCTGTGGTTGCGTTGAACACGCTGTCGCTCATATCGAGGAATATGTTCTTCATAATATTCCCGAGGAACAGCAGAGATGGTACGCAATAAAGCTTTTTGAACGTGATGAAAAGGTTTACGAGGCTCTTAACATCTCCCCTAAGGATAAAGCTCATATCGAAGCTGATATTGCCGCCGCTGAAAAGGAAATGGACGATGACAGCGAAAGCATTATCACAAATGAGCGTTATATTTACATAGGTACTATCATAAAGGACTGCCTTAAAAAGAAAAATAACGGCGGTATGACAACCTCGGATAAAATAGATAAAATCGTCACAAACCGCTGGCTCGCACTTCCTATTTTTGCCGTTGTTATGTTTATTGTTTACTATGTTTCGATAACAACAGTCGGCGGTTGGGCTACCGACTGGGTTAATGACGTATTCTTCGGTGAATGGGTACTCCCAGGTGCGGCTACACTCCTTGAAAATATAGGCTGTGCAGATTGGCTTTCAGGTCTTATCGTTGACGGTATTATCGGCGGTGTTGGTGCAGTGCTTGGATTTGTTCCGCAGATGCTTGTTCTGTTTATTTTCCTTGCATTCCTCGAAAGCTGTGGATATATGGCAAGAATTGCCTTCGTTATGGACAGAATTTTCAGAAAATTCGGTCTTTCAGGTAAATCCTTTATCCCTATGCTTATCGGTACAGGTTGCGGCGTTCCGGGTATTATGGCAAGCCGTACAATTGAAAACGAACGTGACCGCAGAATGACTATTATGACAACAACCTTTATCCCCTGCGGTGCAAAGCTCCCGATAATCGGTCTTATTGCAGGTGCTTTATTCGATAACGCAGGCTGGGTTGCAACCTCTGCATACTTTATCGGTATGGGGGCAATCATTATTTCAGGCATTATGCTCAAAAAGACAAAAATGTTCGCAGGTGACCCTGCTCCGTTCGTAATGGAGCTTCCTGCTTACCATCTCCCAACAGTAGGAAACGTACTCCGTTCAATGTGGGAGCGTGGCTGGTCATTCATCAAAAAAGCAGGTACTATCATTCTCCTTTCAACAATCGTCCTTTGGTTTATGCAGAGCTTCGGAGTTGAAAACGGCTCATTCGGTATGATCGAGGATCTTGACAATTCCGTTCTTGCAGCTGTCGGCGGAGTTATCGCACCGCTGTTCGCACCTCTCGGCTGGGGCAACTGGAAATCTGCCGTTGCCGCTGTAACAGGTCTTATCGCAAAGGAAAACGTTGTCGCAACATTCGGTACGCTTTACCACTTCGGCGGCGAGCTTTCCGAAAACGGCGAAGAGATCTGGCAGCTTATGACATCTGATTTCACCGCACTTTCAGGTTATTCATTCCTTGTGTTCAACCTTCTCTGTGCTCCCTGCTTTGCCGCAATGGGTGCTATCAAGCGTGAAATGAACAACGCAAAATGGACAGCGTTCGCTATTGCTTACCAGTGCCTTTTCGCTTATGCAATTTCACTTATGATATATCAGTTCGGTCTTCTTTTCACAGGTGCAGTAAATCCAGTCGGACTTGTGGTTGCAGTTATTCTTCTTGTATTTATGGTTTATATGCTCGTTCGTCCTTATAAGGAGAGCAACAGACTTACAAGAACAGTTAAAATCTAAAAATAATTTATTGAAAAGCCGTCCATCGAGTCGGCTTTTCAGCATACATAAAAAACGGAGGTTTTGCTTATGGGTACATTAATAGTCGGAATAATCGTTGCAGGCATCGTATTTCTTATAATAAGAAAGCTTTATATGGATAAGAAAAAGGGCAAATCCTCATGCGGCTGTAATTGCTCCTGCTGCCCGAATAGCTGTGCTTGCCATACGACCGCAGAAAAGGAATGACGCATATGAGCTGTGACTGTGAACCAACGTATGAATATCATGAATTTGTAGAATGTATTACTTCTGCTCTTGACGCAAGAGATCCTTATACGGGCGACCATTCCAGACGTGTGAGCGATATGGCTTGCTTTTTGTCAGAAAAAATGAAGCTGTCACCGCTTGAAACGCAGGAAATACATATCGCAGGACATCTCCATGATATTGGAAAAATCGGAGTTCCCGACAGAGTTCTGCTTAAACCCGACAGACTTGACGACGAAGAATGGGAGCTTATGAAAAAGCACCCCGAAATAGGTGCGGATATCCTTTCAAGATCGGAGCATTTTTCAAGAATAGCCGCAATAATACTGCATCATCACGAACGCTGGGACGGAAAAGGCTATCCCTTTGGAGCAGTCGGCGAGGAAATCCCCCTCGGAGCAAGGATAATAGCCGTATGCGATTCAATAGATGCAATGGCTTCCGCAAGAGCATACCGAAAAGCACTTCCGCTTGACATCTGCCGCAGTGAAATAGAAAAGAACATCGGAATAATGTATGACCCAGAAATCGCACGGACAGCTCTTGATAATTGGGGGGAGCTGACAGCGGAATATATCAATTAAAAATCAGCACCGCATAAGAGTTGAAAAGCTCTATGTGGTGCTGTTGTATTAATCAGAGCTTTCCTGATTTGGAACAATTATGACAGCCTCCTGCCCCAATTGATTAAACCTTGTTTCAAAAAGCTTCATATCATATGCTACAATTCCTCTTAAGGGATCATTTATATAAACCTCTCCCTTATCCATATTATATCCTGTAAGCAGCAAACAATGTTCACCCGAAACCCATGTAACTGTTTCGCCTGTTTCACGAACGACCCATGATCTTCCAACCTTCGTTCCTTTCATATTAACGCTCGCCCAGACCACAGTCGGATACCCGTTATCTATTGCCGCATAAAGCGAATTTGCTGAACAGCCTGTTATATTCCTTACTACCCATTTTCCCTCTTTATCATTTTCAGCAAGATAATTTTCTGCGGCTTGAACGATAGCTTTTGAAAAACAACCATAAGCAAATACACTTCTCGGATCGCCGACAAAAACCTCCCTGTAATCAGCCGCCCTGTATTCTCCCTTTGGAAGATAATTATCAGACATATCAAGCTTATCCACATCATAGCCTATATAATTAAGCAGCATTGTAAGCGATGTTATTTCACAACCTGTTGGGAGTTCGGGCTTCTGCAATATCATATCAACAGGAATATACTTATTTTTTCCTGTTTCAGGCTCTGCAACATAAACATTAAGCGTTGCAGATTTTCTTTTTTTACCCTCTTCTCTGACGCATATTTTATAAATTCCGCCCTGACAGTTTATTATCGAAAGAGCCTCGCCCGACATTTTTCTCCAACTGCTGCCGCCATTAATGCTCACTTCATATTTTTTCGATTCATCATAATTATCAATATAGAGCTTAATTTTGCCATCTTTAAATATCTTATCCGATGTATTTTCTGTTGATATTTTTATCGGGTAAGACTTTTCGCCGTTTTCAACATTTACGGTAACAGTATCTGAATATGTTTTAACGCCTTTTTTATCCTTTTTCAATATTGATATGTAGTAATTTCCTGCTTTTACATTTACATAGTTAATCTTTTTAGGAACATTTATCTTATAGTATTTTCCCTTTAGCATATCGAAGCTGACATAATAAGAACAGCTCTCATCAGGATTTATTATTTCAACCAGGATTTCACCGTCATTCTCATCTTCAGTGCAATTCGTCACAGAAACCGTAAATTTTATCTCATCGCCATATATCCGCATATCCTCGGCATTCACGTTAATAGCTGACATAAATATCAAACAAAAGAAGATTGCCAAAAGACTTAATATTTTTTTCATCTTTTTCACCATCAACTTATTTCATAAAAAGATTCATAAATTGTAATTACATGAATACCATTATAATATTCACCAACATTACCACCAGATATAGAAACAACATATCCAGGTAATATATCCTCGGTTGGACACATCAAAACTTGGTAGGGTAATCCAAGCTTTTTTAGTTCTGTTATGTAGTCATCAACAGTCAGTCCACTATATGGGGGAATCTTTTCAGATGCTTCACCCGATGAATTGACCCAAAGTGTTATAATTTCATCCTCAAATATTTCCTGCCCATACTCTGTACTCTGATCAAACACAAAGTCCTTAAATGTATCATTATTGGCGGCATACTCAATATTATACTTAACACCTGCTTTATCAAGTACAGACTTCGCTTCTGATATATGCTGATTAAATACTGTCGGTGCTACAATCCTTTGACCTGCTCCTATTTCTAATACGATCTCATATTCTGCGGGAACTTTTGATTTTTCAGGAATATTTTGAGAAATAACCAACCCTTTTTCAGTAAGTTCACTTTCCTTTTCAAAAAAATTAGCCTTTAAATTGCAATTATTCAGTAGCTGTTCTGCTTCCTCTCTTGTCATTCCCACAACATCAGGGACAATGCTCTTTTCATCTCCCAAGCTTACTACAATTTTTATCTCATCATTCTTGTCAATAAAACCATCCGATGGAAAGCTATATGAAATAATCTCACCTTTATTGTAGTCAGAGTTATATTCCTCGATAATAGAATATTTTATTTCATTTTCCTTTAAATATCTTTCCAATGCATCCAAAGACATTGTTGATATCCCCTGTGATATGAACTCTCCTGTAGCCTTAGCCTTTTTCAATTTTTCAAGCTTTTCCGAAATAAGATTACTACCCGTTTCATCAAAGCCTTTATCAAGCCATTCCATAGCCATATCAAAATTGCGATTTTCTTCATATATTTCTGCAATGCTAATATATGCGTCAGTATTTTTAGGATCAATTTCAATTATTTTCTCAAAAACAGCAATTGCCTCTTCAAAATTCTGTTCTGTAATAAAATTATATGCTTTTTCAATCATTACTGCAGCATCAGTCTGTTCCTTTGCCTTAAATTGAATAAATACAAACGCAAGCACAATTATTATAAGTGATATTCCGACAGGTATTACTATTTTAAGTCTTGTTTTCAATTTAAATTCCACCTTTTTAATTTTTTTAACGTGAAATGTCAGATTTTCATCTTCATACATCCCCACTTGTTATTATACACCCCCCCCCGAATACTTTCAATATGTAAGTAAAAATGACACTTGACTTTATTTTTTACCAAAAATATCCAGAAATAATTATTTTTCTCAACGCAAATACCACTTTTTTAAAATAATCAGAAATTTTCAAAAATCCTCTAAAAAGTGTTGACATAACAATAAAATTAAGCTATAATATAAAGATATAACCATTTAACATACTGCGGATTTTGTAATTATATTACACAACATATAGCTGATTTTTGCCGCAGTTTCTAATCCTTTCTATACACCAAGCGGCAAAGTTGCCTAAATATCACAATTGTATATGCAGATAATTGTGCAACTATACAAAAAAGATTTTTTTAGCCAAAAACTGTTGACGTTAGCCGTTATATGGTTTATAATAATAACGATGTTAGAATTCTTCTAAATTCTTTAAAATGTTTAACATCCGTTTTGTTGTCTCCTTTCTTTTGTTCTACACATATTTTATTTCATCTTATTTTATTTCATTTTTTCCCAAGGCTCGTTGCCTTGGGATTTTTTTTGCATATTTTGTGTTCCGCTTGATTTTCAGTGCGGAATATGGTATAATATACCTGATTTTATTTTTCGGGAGGAATTATTATGGAGAAAAAACCTTTCTATATTACAACACCTATTTATTACCCTTCGGGAAATCCGCATATCGGTCATTGCTATACAACCGTTGCTTGCGATACTATCGCAAGATATAAGCGTATGCAGGGCTATGACGTTATGTTCCTCACAGGAACGGATGAGCATGGTCAGAAAATTGAGGAAAAAGCAAAAGCCGCAGGCGTTACACCAAAGCAGTATGTTGACGAAATAGTTAAAACCTTTAAAAAGCTTTGGGAATGTATGGGCATAAGCTACGATCGCTATATCCGTACAACCGATGATTACCACGTTGAAGCCGTGCAGAAAATATTCAAGGCTCTTTACGATAAGGGTTATATCTATAAGGGCGAATATGTCGGAAAATACTGCACCCCCTGCGAAAGCTTCTGGACGGAATCACAGCTCGTTGACGGGAAATGCCCCGACTGCGGCAGAGATGTCATAGAAGCAAAGGAGGAAGCTTATTTCTTCAAAATGTCCCCATTTGCGGACAGAATTGAGAAGCTCCTTACAGAAACTGATTACCTCCGCCCGAAAACAAGAGCTACCGAGCTTGTAAACAACTTCATAAAGCCAGGCCTTGAGGATCTCTGCGTTTCAAGAACCAGCTTCAAATGGGGCATTCCTATCACATTTGACCCCGACCACGTTGTTTATGTATGGATAGACGCTCTTTCCAACTATATCACAGCACTTGGCTATGAAAATAATGCTCATAACGATTACGATAAATTCTGGCCCGCCGATGTCCATATGGTTGCAAAGGATATTATGCGTTTCCATGCTATTATCTGGCCTGCAATGCTCATGGCTCTTGAACTTCCACTTCCTAAGCACCTCGCCGTACATGGCTGGATAACCTTTAACGGACAGAAAATGAGCAAATCCCTCGGAAATGTAGTTGATCCTTTTGTTTTAAGTGAAAGATACGGTGCAGACGCTATCCGTTACCATATTATGCGTGAAATGGCTCTCGGAGCAGACAGTGCATTCTCAAATGAAATAATGATAAACCGTATCAATTCCGACCTCGCAAATGGTCTTGGCAACCTCGTTTCAAGAACAGTCGCAATGACAATAAAATATTTCGATGGAACTCTCCCAACCGAAAAGCAGAGCGGAGATTTCGATAATGAGCTTATCGCAGAAGCTTCTTCACTTCTCGCTAAAACCGATGAATGTATCGAAAACACCAAGCTCCAGGACGCTCTTATTGAGATATTCAAGGTCGTTTCACGCTCAAATAAATATATTGACGAAACAACACCTTGGATTCTCGCCAAGGACGAGGCAAATAAACCAAGACTTGCGGCAGTTCTCTATAACCTGCTTGAAGCTATCAGAATCATATCAGGTGTGCTTTATCCGTTTATGCCTGCAACAATGCCAAAGGTGTGGGAACAGATAGGTGCGGCTGAAAGCGACGTTGAATATGATAAGCTTGGAAAATTCGGTGTGCTTTCCGCAAATGTCACCGTTAAAAAGGGCGACCTGCTCTTCCCGAGAATAGATGTTGAAAAGGAAATTGATGAGCTTAACGCACTTATCAAGGAAAATGAACCAACCGAGGAAAATTCCAACGTTGTTCCGCTTGCTGACCTTATCACAATTGACGATTTCGGCAAGGTTGACCTCAGAGTTGCCGAGGTAAAGGAATGTGAAAAGATACCCAAGGCTAAAAAGCTTCTTAAATTACAGCTTGACGACGGAATGGGCGGCAGACAGGTAGTTTCGGGAATTGCAAAATGGTATACCCCCGAGGAGCTTGTCGGCAAAAAGGTAATAGTAGTAGCTAACCTCTCCCCTGCGAAGCTCTGCGGAGTTGAGAGCGAGGGAATGATAGTTGCGGCTGATGTCGGAGAGGATGCGAAAGTAATTTTCATCGACAACGATGTTCCGAACGGCTCAAAGCTTGGATAAATAAATAAAATGCAGTCCACTTTTTGTGAACTGCATTTTTATTATACATAATATGTAGTAGGTTTTGTAAGCAACGCTATAAGATCAATAATTGTACCAATAAATAATAATCCAAATGTACAGAAATAAATGATTCCTGACAGAATTTTCCCCTCATAGAACTTGTGCAATCCTCCTAAACCAAAAAATCCTGCACAGCATAAGATTATTGACACCCATTTATTCTTTGGTTTACCAGCAATAACAACACCATTAACGTTATTATTGGTATTAGTATTCATATTTGAATTATTGATAACAATTTGCGGCTGTGCCGCAGCTGCATTAGAATGGAACTCCTCGACCTGCCTTCCGCAATTTGTACATATAACTGCGTCAGCTGGTATAGTTACACCACAGTGCTTACAAAATTTTGTTGCATTTTCGCCCATATTAGCATCCTCCTATATTTTTTTACATTATATCACATATACCCTTATTTGTCAAGTGTTTTAATCATTGGTGATTAGTAAAATAATATCCATAGTGATATTCTTATATCATTTAAAGTAGAGTATAATAATCATTAGGAGGGTATAGTATGATTTTATTTATAGCTGAACGCATAAAAACACTTCGTGAAAAGGCTGGTCTTACCCAAACACAGCTCGCTAAACGTTTGGGCATTTCAAGAAGTGCTGTAAACTCGTGGGAAATGTCACTTTCCACACCCTCAAGCATATATTTAGTTGAATTATCACGCATTTTCGGAGTTTCAACCGATTATCTGCTAAGTCTTGACGATCGTGTAAAGATAGATATTTCTGATCTTAATGAGCAAGAACAGGAAATAATAATAAAAACCGTTGATTATTTTAAGTCTTTAAAAGAGTGAATTAATCAAGCCGAAAATCAGTTTTAATAGTTAAAAGATTTTCAGCTAGAATTTTCGAGCTTTGAGCTTTAAATAGTATTGGTGTTTAGTTTAATCACATTCTAAGAAAACGCTGATTAATACGTTTCTGTCGTTTTTCAAAATGTACTCAAAGGCGCAAACTCGTACATTTTTCAAAACGGCGAAACGAACGCTTTGCTTTAATCAGCGGATTCCTAATGGATTATAGTTTTGATTATGATATTTATAAGCTTTCAAATAAGTTTATAACGGATTATCCAACTTCTAAATATCCTGAACTGCTTTACAAATCGGATAGACCACATTACTGTTTACTTATAGAGACCCATTGTGATTATTTTATATGTATACCGTTTCGTTCAAACATAGAACATACTAATGCGTTTCTATTCAAAAACACCAATCGTAGTAAAAATTCACATTCCGGATTAGATTATAGCAAAATGCAGTCCACTTTTTGTGAACTGCATTTATTATTGCTCAGTCAACCCTTGCCATGTTAAATGACGAGCAAGCCACTTATTGAATACTACGATCTTGCAGCTCCGTCAACAGAAAGTATTTCACCTGTAATATAGGAAGCCATATCACTTGCAAGGAACACAAATGCGTCTGCAACCTCTTCGGGCTGACCTACTCTGTGAAGAGGAATCTGGTTTATAATTGGTGCGATAACTGATTCAGGGAGAACGGCAACCATATCGGTATTTGTAACTCCCGGTGCAACGGCATTAACTCGGATATTATCCTTGCCAAGCTCTCTTGCAAGAGATTTTGTAAGTCCGTTGACTGCAAATTTCGACGCAGGATATCCAACTCCGCTTGGCTGACCGTAAAGGCTTACCATTGAGCTTGTATTGAGTATAACTCCGCCGCCCTGTTCCTTCATAATTTTTGCGGCTTCTCTTGCACAGAAAAATGCGGCGTTTACGTTCAGATCCATTATTTTTTCAAAATCCGCTGGGTTATAGTCGTATATGCTTTCTCTTGCTGAAATTCCTGCGTTATTTACAAGGATATCAAGCCTTCCGTAGGAGCTTTTTATTTTTTCAAAGCATTCACTTACGGAGTTCGGATCGGTAAGGGTAGGGAACATGCCCTCGACCTTAGCGTCAGGATATTCTTTTCTGATTTCGGCAACGGCTTTATCGGCTGTTTCCTTTTTTGAGCCGCAGAGGATCACTGTTGCACCGTGTTCGATAAATCTTTTTACGATCGCCGCACCGATACCTCTTGTGCCGCCTGTTACCATAGCAATTTTGTTTTCCAAAAGCTTCATAATAAATCGCTCCTTTTCATATTTTTTATTGAAAACCTATACAGGTTATCATTCTTCTTGATATAT
>CAYOAV010000030.1:0-22671 GCA_964402055.1 uncultured Ruminococcus sp.
TTTAAAAGCGTTATTTCATACCATTTACGAGGAATTGCATGAAGATAACGAGCGCTAGAATTTACTGAATCAGAAAATTTATTTTCAAAAATCTCTCGGCATTTTTCTTCATAATACTTCTCAATCTGCCCTACAGTTTCACTATAAACATATCTGTTTTTCAATAAATGGCTTGACCAAAAAAACAACTTCAACGCACCTCCGAATATTTGTTCGTTTATTTTTATACAATTATTATATCATCTTTATCTATAATAGTCAATATATATACAATTGTTTTTCACTGTTTAGGTTCAGCTGTACATTTTTTTGGACAGCAAAGTATTCAAAAACCAAATTTGCAAATTTGATTAGCCTTTTCAAAAACGAAAAGAGCGTTATTTATATTTAAAAGAAGCAATCTTCCTTTTTTATTCTTATTCGATGTATAAAAATCATATCTGACAACCATATTCGTTTCTCCTTTCAAACTCCGACATACAGAGCATGACCTCTCTGTTTATCTTCTATTGTCTTTAAATCGACCCATTCAATATCGCTATCGTTATAATTCATAGGACATTTTTCAACTAATTGTATTCTGATGTTATAATACAATGTACAACAACGATTTTTATTTGTTTTTGACACGGGCTTAGAGTACAAACAATCCTTACAAATTTTAGTATTCATATTTCAATATCTCCTTTTTGAATAGCAATTATAAAATATCCTTATAATTTACATCAGTTGCCTTCTTGTTTTGATTACAACGTTTTTTAAAATAATAAGAATAAATATTCACGTCAAAGCAACCGTTTTTACTATATCCATATTTATCAAACTTCTGCACTTCTCCATTAAACAAATCCGCAGAAGGTTCTGCGGATTGTTCACTCTTCTTATTTGATACTACTTTTATAAAGTTAATAGGTTTAAACAAAGAAAACATTGTGATTACCTCCAGCAAAAATGTTAGCTACTTTTCATACTTTATTTTCTTTCTTAACTATCTCAGTTATCACTTTCATTATCACGCCATTCATCATAACAAGCAGGACTATTACCCTTAAATTCTGCATCATCGTGTTCTACTGCCCACTTGTGTAGATATTTGATATAATCGCTCCAATTTTCAGAATCATTATTATCTGTAACTGTACTATCATCTTCGTAAAAAACTTTTAATTCAGGATTTAAGTTCAAAGCGGGACGCACTCCATACGAATAGTAGTAGTAGCTGCCGTTGTAGTCGCCATTGGTGTAGACGCTCCACACGTTGCGGGTACGGCTGGTGAGTGGGGAGCGGCTTAGCGTTTTCCAAGGTGTAGCGAGACACCACCAACCATCTTTAATCAGCGGAATGATGTCAAAGAACTCACCGTATTGTTCCAGTGTAAGCAATCCTGCTTGTACTATGTCTGTTCCGTATTCGTGCTGTCCCATTGTGCATTTTAAGTCAATAGTCAATGGGAGAATATCCTTATCAACGTTAGCTCCTGCTTCTTTGAGTTCATTAATATAAGTTGTGTTTAAGTATTCTTTTACAGAGCTATCCCTAAAATCATTAGGAGCGACTGTATATTTTTCATTCTCTTCCCTGAATGGCATTGTTGTTACTAATCCGTTTTGTAGAACAAAAGTCTTGTCATTCTCCTGCTTCAAAGCAGTAAATTCTCTATCCCAAATTTTAAAATTCGTACCAACGGGGATGTTTTTTAGCGCAATTGTTTTACTCATAATTTTACTCCTTTACATTAATACCTGTTATTTCCTCAAACACTTCGGCATCAAAATTTGGTAGTTGCATAACCGCTTCTTTTTCATCATCGGTAAGTTCACTCCACATTGTCTTGTAAGCCGTTTTAAAATCTTTAGTTTTCAAATAACCCTTTGTAGTTTCATATTCAGGGTGTTCTGTTTTTTCTTCCTGTGTCATATCATCTACTTTTACCCACTCGGCGGGTTTAAATGCATCGTTAAGAATTCGAATACCTCTTAGATTATAAATATCCTTTCTATTCATATCAACAGGCTTATTGAACATATAAATTGGTTGTTCTTTACTGTTAAAAAATCCTGTGCTGTAATCGGTGCTATTCCAATCACCCGAATTGTAATCACCCGAATTGTAATAACCCGAATTGTAATTACCCGAATTACGATTACCCGAATTATTTAAACCTGTACAATTTTTTCCAGTATTCACAATGGTTAAAAGTTCCTGCCATTCAATTTCACGAACAATTCTAATTTTATTCGTAACTGATTTAATATCTTCAGTTTTAATGTCACCCAAGGCTTCAATCTCTGCAACTTTATTTTTACTGTCAAAAGCATAACATTTAAAGCAATCTACCGCCCTTTGACAAAAATGAAAACCTTCTTTGCAGATTTCAATTTTACCATTATGCGTATATGTTTCGCCGACTTTATATTGAAAACCTCTACAAGTCCAGTCTGGATTAAATACTTTGTAGCCTTTTATTGTTTTTGACATTTTTATCTCTCCTTTATAGCAATTCTATATGATTTATATGTGAACATCTGAATAGACAGCTTATACAACGTTTGGGCTTTCCCTTTGTTGTCAAGAAATAATAATTTTTAGGTATGCTGAAATTAGGGTCGTCTTTAAATTCTTCTTCACCTGTCTTGTGAAGCTCACCATTATATACATATCCGTCAAATAATTTAACAGACACGTTTTTGCCTATGTATTTTTCAAGTTCTGCACATCGCATTAGTACACCTCATTTACTCAAAACATAACTTATAACAAACATTAGTATGTCTGACAGCTTATCAACATTACTATAATTGGCATATATATGCTTATCTATCCCGTGCCATATCACCTATCAATTGAAATTGCTGTATATTATTACTGTCTGTATTATCACATTTTAGCAAATAATAATTTCTTGTATTTCGTATTTCAAGCATTAACTCATTTTCTTTTGTGGTTCTATGTACGAAAAGAATACTTTTTGCGTATTTCTTATATTCTAACCAGACATAAGTATAAACACATTTCAAAGCCAAATCTATTTCTTTTTCAGCACTTATATATTTTTTTCGTTTTTTACCATTATTCAAGACTTTATAATAATAAATACTAATCATTATTTATCTTGTCAACTCCTTTTACCAATTATCAATATTTTCAAGATTCTTCATAAATCTCTTATAATATTTTTTCTGAATTCACATTATACGGTATTCGTATTCTGTATAACTGTTCGGTTTTGAGAAACGCACAAGCACATATGAAGCATCATCACACAGTTTGTCTGTTTCAGATAAGTTATGCCCTTTACTAATCCATATATTCTCACTTGCTAAACAACTATAAGCTTCTAGCCACGTATTACAGCGTGTGAAATACTTGTTTGAATAACATTCTGCAAATTCATTGGCATCGAGTATGCCATCATATACAAATTTTACCATTTAACACAGCTCACTTCCCATATATAAATCGAATAATTCAAATCCTTCAATTTTTTCTTCGCTATCTGTCCATATCCATGGGTGGGTTGTGTTTTTCTCTACAACATTCCAAATCTCAAGAAGGTCATTGTCATAAAGACGTGTGTCAGGCAATAAATTATTATGTAGACAATATGCAGTCCAAAGGCTTCTGAGTTGCTCACGACAGGAATCATAACCAAAATCGTTATCTCTTGCGAAGTCTAATATGAAATCAAGTTCTTTCATCGTTTTCAATCCTTTCTCTGTGCTTAGATATGTAACAAGGGTATTGCGGGCAGTTTTTCTGATATTCTTTTAATCGCTGTTGTGCTTCTTTTCTGGAATACTCAGTCAGCTCGTGTTCCCAGCCGTAACCATAGTTTACCCAAAGATGCCAAATGTCACGAGTTTTTCTCTGATAAGCCATTTTTATCTCCTCTTTCGTAATACTGAAATGCTATGTCATACATTTGCTTGCCAGTAACATTGTCTCTGAAAAGCGATACGAATAGTTTTTTGTCCAAGTTTTGTTCTTCAAACCAAACATCTATTATCTTAGTCGTCAATGGTGTAACGAAGATATAGAGGTCAGAATAATGATGATATATGTCTTTACTTGGATAGCCTGCTTCAATTAATTTTTCAATCAATGTCATTTTTTTACTCTATACCCTTTCAAAAAATTCTTTAAATTTGTCAGCACCATATTGATCGACTGTCAAATCTATGATCTCTCTTATAGGATACTGATTTTTCAGGTCTTTCAGACTATTAACAAAGTCCTCTGTTCCTTGCTTACAAGCACCTGTAATAATACGATACATAGTTATTGCTTCATCTGTTTTTATAACACTGTCAAGAGTCAGGTTTTTAAACTGTTCTGCTCCACGGTCTTTTGCCGCTTTGAAATTAAGATCAGCAATACCTTCTCGAAATGTTCGACAATGAGCATAGTTAATACCATCTGAAACAACGTTTTCATTCTTGTTTTTTCCAATATATAGCGTATATTTACCAACGGTTTTAGTTTTACATATATATGTCAAAATACCGTCAGCATACAAATAGCGATTAGGTTCATATGTTCCGTTGATAAGCTTAGTGTATGGCTGTTTCATTACATCTTTGTTATCGGAATAAATTTTATTACCGATTTTTAAACTATCGGGTAATGTTGTTACTAATGTATCATTGAGAATAAGATTACAACCAACTGTCAGATTTTCAGGCAATACTGTTATCTGTGTATCTTCGAGATAAAGATTGACACCAACTGTTAAATTATCAGGTAATGCCGTTATTAATGTATTACTAATATCAAGATCACATGCAATTGTCAAATTATCGGGTAGTGCAGTTATTGGTGTATGTCCAATATTAAGACAACCATTAATTATCAAATCATCAGGTAATGTTGTTATTAGTGTATAACGAAGATTAAGACTGCCACCAACTGTTAAATCATCAGGTAATGTTGTTATTGGTGTATGACGAAGATCAAGATTTCCATTAACTGTTAAATTATCAGGTAATTTAGTTATTTGTGTATAACTAAGATCAAGATCACCTTCAATTGTCAAATTATCAGGTAATTTAGCTATAGGTACATTTTCAAGATTAAGCGATCCATTAACAGTCAAGTTGTTAGGTAACTCTTCTATTGATGTGTTATAAAGATAAAGACCACCGTTGACGGTTAGATTATCGGGTAATGCAGTTATTAGTGTATTATGAAGATCAAGCCAACCATTAACTATTAAATTATCAGGTAATGTTGTTATCGGTGTACAGCTAAGATTAAGCTCTCCATTAACTGTTAAGTTATCAGGTAATTTAGTTATTTGTGTATAACTAAGATCAAGATTTCCATTAACTGTTAAATTATCAGGTAATTTAGTTATTGATGTATTACTGAGGTCAAGATTACCATTGCTGTTTTGCATAATATCTTTGGCTTCTGCCAAAGTTAGCGTATTTTTGTTAGCCATAAACATACTCGTTTTCCTTTCATGTAATCTCTCAACAAGGCTGTTGAAAGATGTTACTTCTTATTGCTATGTGTTATACCATTTTTATACCAGCTGTTTCTCGTTGGCGTCAGTTTTCTAATATTACAGCATTCGTTTTCAGATATTACAACCTGTGTGATGTCTTTTAGTGTTATAGCTATTGTTTTTGAATAACCATCATAGCTATCTTCAATGCAAATAGCATATACTTTTGAATAGTCTTCTGTTATGTTTTCAGACTTATTTATGTTATAAGCAAAGTTTGTATCAGAATCCACACCATTTTCACGAAAGCCCAAGATATATAAGTCAGGTGGTAGTAATCCTTCTGAATCAACGTGTTTATTGAGTATTTTTTTAATGTATTTCAGGTCAATTAACAAATCACTGCTATGCCGTTTACATATACGTCCAGCTGTTGAAATTAATGTATCTGTAATCGAAGATATAGTGAACATGTCATAAAAGTTTGCGTCGGCTGTAGTAAATTTTATTACTTCAACAGATTCGGCATTAGCATACATTTTTGTAAACAATTCATTCTGCATTTGTATAAATTCCTTTCTTGTTGTATTGTATTATAATATTTTGATCTTGCGTATTTTTCCGCATTTATTACATGCTAAAATCATTATCGTATAATCAGTACCAATATCAGACAATACCTGAATTTTATCAAGTATTGTCCAATTGTGTGTACAGAAAAGTTTATCAATCAACCTGATCATTTGAAACTTCCTCAAGCTCACGGATATATATGTATATCGATTTATAGTCTTCTTCATATTCACAATCACGAAAATCATCAAGCTTATCGCCTATAGGCAGATTATTTTCTTTAAGAAAATTGTTTATTATTTTTAATGCTTCTTCTTCAGTAGCTGCATATTCTGATGTCCAATCATCATTGATGCACATTTCTATAAAATATCTGTCATTGAGAAAATGCAGAATATCATTTGTTTCGTATAGGCAATTACCCGATTCTTCTGCAATCCAATAAATTTTGATTGCATTATCATAATATTTCTTGATTATCTCAAGCCACATTTTAATCATCGGACACCATGCTGTTTCAGTCCAGATCGTAAATGTAGAGCTGTTTTCATTGATTTCATAAACATTGCTTATATCTGAAATTTCACCACGACATCTTAACTGTATTGCAGGGTCTTTGTTATCTATACGGTCTTCCATGTTGAAACCGTATAGAACATTGCCCAACCAGTTATCACCAAAATCTGTTTTGATAAATGATTTATCGGTATAAGCTGTTACTTTTTTCTGTAAATCTTTTATAAGTGAAGGCTTGCCTTCAAATTCAATACGTGTTGAACACCAATTTGCCATAATCATTTACTCCTTTACTGATTAATATTATAAAACATAACGTTGTTTAGAATATCATTCATTGTAATTTGTATCGTTTTGTCTCCTGAATCGTGCATTATATCTTGGATTTTCACAGCATAAATTTTGCTATAATATTCGGATATATGGCAGTTAGGATTTTTCATATTAAACATAACATATGCATCGTGGTCAACGCCATTGTGTCTGAAGCCAAATATAAATATTTCAGATTTTACAGCGTTTTTATTTTTGATATGTTTTTTCAAACTTTTTTGCATACTTTCCCATTCTATGAACAAATCACTGGCATATCTTTCGCACCATCTTCCAGCCGTTTGTATCAATTCAGTTTCAATATCAGGTATTGATATGTTGATAGTTTCAGACCTGTATATTGGTGTATCAAATAATACGATATCAGATTGTTCAAAAATTTTTTCAAACGTTTCTTTCATAATTTGATTAGCAAGAAAATCCTTGCACTCTCCTTTCTTTACTGAATTTCTCGAAGTTCTTCTATTTGTTCTGCCGTAAAAATCTTTTTTAATTTTGCGTACTCTTCTTGTACCTCAAGATAAGTATTTAAAGCACGGCGACTGTTTTTGTTATATCCGAACTCAGAACAGAAATCTGCAAATAAGCCGGGATCATATGTTGTCATACAAGCCAAAACATCATAGGCTGTTGGTTTTGCCTCTTTTTTCTTTTCAGCTAATTCTTTTTGTGCTTTTGTTTTATCCTGTAGTGTTAGATTCTCGTAAGTACATTTAAAACGTTTTTTAGCATATGTGTCAATATCCATATGATTAATTTTAGTATTACGAATAGAGTCCCAGAAGTTAAAAAGCACTGTGTCTTTCGATGTTGATAGAGTAACTTCATATAAATCTCTGCAATCAGTTTCATTCCAGTTTTTGTTAACGCTAAGTCCCATATATTCGATTGATATGGTTGCATGCGTTTTCTGCAAAAATTCATTTGCCTGTTCTGTATATGTACTCATTTTTTAAATTCTCCTTATATATTTTGGTATTATATCACATATACTATTATAATAGTATACTTATCAATAATCTTCTGGAAATAAGATTGTTGTAACACTTCTATCCCATTCGGTTATGATATAGATTTTACCTTTGCTTGTGTTATAAGTTGCAAATATTCTATTATTGTTATTAACAATAGCCGCATCGTTCATAGCTTTGTCTTCTTCATATTCCATATCAGACCAATCTGCATTGCAATAACGTAAAAAACAATTATTAACCTCTTTGTCAAAAGCTTTATCGTTTTCTCTCGCCTCGCTTATACTTCTTGTCTGTACAACCAGACCGAGTTCAAATTTCATATTATCAATTCTTAACATAAATTCTCTCCTTTTAGTTATATATTTTGTTATATGTATTTTCATTATCAATAATCTTTCGTAGACAGATATTCCTTTATGTAATTGCTTCGCCAATTGTAAAGCTGATTTCTAGTTTCAAAAATCGGGATTGTAATTTGTTTTATATTCATTCCGAAATCGTGAAACAAACTCATTGTTTTGGCATAATCTGATTTTGTCGGAGATGAAGAATAAAAGTTTTTCTTTATTTTATAATTATCTTTATCAACTTGTGTGCTTTTGTCTAGCAGAGTTGTTCTATCTTGAATATATCTTGGGGTTTTGCAAAAATCATTTATAAAATTCATAAAACACTTCCTTTCGATTACACTTTCTTTTTATTAAATATCGAAGCTATTTTCGCTATAACATTATTTGTATTATTAACTTCTGGTGTTCTTTTTTCTGTATTATCGGTTATTGCTTCAGCTTCAGCTTCAACTTCGGCTTTATTTGACGCAGTTATTTTTACACCATCCATAATAGTTGGGGCAGAAGATTTCTTTATTACATAAGACGAATTATCATATAACATTCTATCAAAATTTTGTGAAAAGTTATAAGAGGTTTCTTGATATTCAAATGTTGGCACATCTTCATTCTTTGAATTCTTTATCATTTTACGGACACGTTTTATGTTTGTCATTACATCATCAATATTGATTATCTCATCTGTAGTATGTGCCTTATAATAACCTGATGAGAGATTAACTGCTGCTACTCCAAGCACGGGAGCAATAGTACAAATATCAGAATATGTACCGTAACGGCTATCCCAACCAAATTTGCCAATGTATTTTTCAAAATCTGAATTATCACAATTATAAAATACCATATCATTGCAACCCTTACGATCAAGTTCGATAAGATATTTAACATCTATATTTTCGATTAGCTTTTTCTCGTATGCTTCTGCAAACTTCTTTGCTCCAACTCCTCCGATTTCTTCATCTTCTGTAAAAAGAATATATGGTTTATACTGCATAAGCTGGGTTATCATATAGATACCGCACCTATCGTCACCTCCAATACCTTGTGGTGAAGTAATATTACCATTATCAGAAACATAAATTTCTTTTACAGCTGACTTATGTACGGTATCCATATGAGCGACAAGCATTACGGGCAGTTCCCCTTTTGCATATATAAAACCCTCTCTGAACTGTGGAGCATATCCTTTTTCCTTTAACAGATTATAAAGAAAGGTTTTGAGCTGTGTCTGTTCCATTTTAATAATATTTTTAAAATCTTCGGGCAGAACCGCTTCAAAGCCGTGGATATTTTTGGTTGTGGGATAAGCATTATAATTACAACTATTTATATCTCCATAATATTTAACCCGATTATATCCATACTTATTGTCATAATAGGAAATATCCTTTTTAATCTCTTTACTCATTGTAAATTTTACAGTTTTATTATTTGAAGAATTTGAATTAATTGTAGCGTTCATATTTTTTTATTCCTTTCTATTTTTGATTATGAAATATAGCTCATTTCAAGACTGTTAAAACTAATTTGATCGGATGGTATTTCGTTAAAGCAGTTTATACATATGGGTTTGCCATTATAAAATCTGAAAAGTACATTAGAACGATTAAATATTAAACCATATTTTCCGCAGTTTACGCATTTAAATATTTTATGCTGGTCTGCTAAATAATTAAAACCATCCTGACAAATCAATCCCAAACCTTCCAATTCAACAAAATTATTATCTTCATTTATTTCGTACTGTCCATGATAGGAGCAATACGTTATGTAATTGCAATCCAAGCAATAAATTTTATCATTTATACGAACATAATTTGGATTAAAACTTGTATTAATTTCTCTTCCGCAATGTTCACACCTTTTATAGTAACGACAATCACAGCAATAAAGTTTTTCTGCTTCACTATCTTCATCGTTATTATTTCTTTCTTCTCCGCATCTGAAGCAAAAGCTTGTACTTCCAACAATAATTCGCTTCGGGCATTCTTCGTCCTTGATTTTGTATACCCAATTTGAAAAATGATCCCAGTCACGATACATAAACGAATCGTTTGTCGCGCAAATATCAACAGTTGTTTTCTCCCAGAAGTTAGGCTTATTTTCGCAAATTGCAATTATATTTTCCACGACATTTCTATACTGTGATACAAGAGAAATATCACTTGCTATATTATCATAATCGTGTGTTTTGGGATATAATCTTTCCTGCACAAGCAGATTGTTCTTATAGAAAAAAAGCTGTCTTGTTATTTTTGGTTCAAGGCAGAAGTCAGTTCCCTTGTAATCTTTATCAATAGTATAATAAACCATTGTCAATTTATCGTTAGCGTATGAGAGAGTTCCTGCACTATAAATACCACTACAATCTTTATGCGGTACAATTGTCTGACAGGTTGACCATGAATTACCATTAGACATTAAGAGATAGTCGATAAAATTTACCGACAACACGCTTATCTTGGTTGTTGTCAACGGATTAATTGAATCGGATAATTTTGCGAATAACCTGTTATATTCTGGCAATTCGTTAATATGACATAATTTAAAAAGTCGATTAAGAACACGACTTGTTTTCTGACCGGCGGAAATATGAATTGCTTCTGCAACTTCAGGATAATCATATTTTATACGATCAACTGCATTTTCATTAATATTAGGCTCAAAAACACGTTTTTTAAAATAGTTAATTACATCTAGCATAGTGTAATCATACCTATAATTACTGTCAGGATTACGTCTGGGTAATTTAAGTTCTGTGTCTGTTTTACTAATAAATTTTGCCTCGTTCAATATAGTTTCCATATAATACACATAATCATTCTGATTAGGCATACGAATTTCTTCATTAGTAAATACAACAGCCTTTGCTTCTTCATTCCAATTAGGGTGTTTACGAAGAAGGTTAAACAAGCTCTGCTTATTATTCATCCAAGCTCTAACGTTGGCTTTTATTCCTTTTTCTGTATAACAGCCCTGAAAATTCTTGGCTTCAAGCATTGCTATTGTTTTCTTTGTGTAATAATCTACATCATATTTCTGAATTTCTGAATTTGTAATCGCCATTGCTTTTTCCTCCTAAAAAATTAAGAACCTATGTTATTTAGGTTCTTATTGATTTACCATTGTTTCGCTGACTTCTATTTCAGAATCTTCGTCCAAGTCTTCGATTGTTCCGTACAGCTTCATGATTTCAAGATTGTAATTATCCATTTGCATTGAAAGTCCTGTTGCTGTTAAGGCATAACTTCCATGAACCTTCATAACACCTCCGAGATTATCATAATAAAGATAGATATTTCCATTTTCGTCAATGTAATAGTCGCAAGCTTCAGGTGAAAATTCATCAATTACGATATCGGGTGTATCAGAACCTGTTCTTGGAATTATGATTACTCCCTGTGAAAGATCAATATTAGAAACAATTACATCTTTTAGATGATAGATATTATCGGGGAGTTCGTTATAAAAATCGTCAAAGTAATCATCATAGCCATAATCGTCCCAATCCCAGCCATACACGCTTGACTTTTTATATGTTCGTCTTGTTTTCTCTATGTATTCGAATCTTTCTGTTTTGTTATCGGCAACGTCAGTTACAATTGCAGTAACTCTATTAATTATATTATTAAGGTCATCAATATTGATTATCTCATCTGTAGTATGTGCCTTATAATAACCTGATGAGAGATTAACTGCTGCTACTCCAAGCACGGGAGCAATTACAGCTATATCAGAAAAGCTTCCGTAATCTGTTTCAAAGCCATATAATGAGATAAATTTTTCAAAATCAGGGTTATCGCATTCGTAATAAACAGCGTCATTATTTCCTCTTCTGTCAATTTCGATTAAGAAATTAACGTCAATATCATAGTTCTTAATATCTTTTACGAATTTTTCACTACCCACGCAACCTATTTCTTCATCTTCGGCAAAAAGGATATACGGTTTTAAGTCTGTATCGGTTATTAATTTCAGAATTGCATAAATTCCGCACCTATCATCGCCACCTATGCCTTGCGGAGAAATAATATTACCCATATTAGAAACATAAATTTCTTTTACGGTTTCCTTATGCACAGTATCAAGATGTGCAATTAGCATTACAGGGATATTACCTTCGGCATAAAGATACCCCTTTTTGTTTATTGTTTTATATCCCTTATATTCGAGATAATCATTACAAAAGCTTTTAAGCTGATACTGTGTTTTGATTACAATTTCAGAAAGAAGCTTAGGCATCTGATAATTAAATTCGGGGGTTATAGCTTTCTTATTTTTATTCTTTTTACTCATATTATTTACACCTCTTATTCATTTTCAGGTTCGCTAATAGTCGATTCTGCGTTTTGTGTTACCATTTCGGTATTACAATAGTCACAATAAAATTTCCCATTAATTTCTGTCATATTGTCTATAAGTTCTGTACAACCACATTCTGCACAAAATGCAAGCAAGTCATTATTTTCTGCGTAATCGGCACAATATACTTCCCCTGTTCTTGAATTTGTAAATGTAGCTGTATAATAATCATAGTGATATTCTTCACATCCATCGCACCATACAGCTTCAGTATCTACACAATCGTCACACCAAATTTCATTATCAACTCCTTGACAATTGTTATTAGAGTAACTATGATATTGTTTACAATGGTCGCAGTAAAAGAAATTTCCTTCGTCCAAAGCTTCTTGACAAACATTACCATAATTAACAACATGAATTAAATCGTGATTAACATATCGTGTTGAATATGTATGTTCATATCTGTCATGAAAATCACAAAAACCACAGCAATCTTCACAAAGGTATTCACCTGTATCTTCGCAATAATTAAGGTCGTCTTCATCAAACGATCCGTCACAGTGGTCGCAATAATGTGTTGGAACGCAATCATTACAATATAAAGTACCTGTATCTTCATCGTGATTTAAGTATTTTTTCTCGCCACAAGCAAGACAATAACAATCGTTTCCAACATAAATATATTTTGATTCAATATCTACGTCTTTGATTTTAACAATCCAATTATTGAAATAGTCCCAATCATGGTACATAAATGTATCTTCATTTTCTTCTATTTTAATTTCTTTTGCCCGTTCCCAAAGATTCGGGGTTTCAGTGCAGACCGAAAAGATTTTTTCAATAAGTTCTCTATATTGTTTTACAATAGAATTAGAGCTTTTTCCATTATCATCGTCGTTGCTTTGTGGGTAAAGTCTTTCCTGTACCATTACAGGATATTGCCAGAATATTACCTGTCTTGTGATTTTCTTAACAGCAAAGAAATCTTCTGTATGACCATCTTCAATAGTATAAAATATCAAACTGATATTATCGTTTCCGTAACTCATACAACCAGCCTTATAGCAGCCTTGATAACTTGCTGTCGGTGTTATTCCGTGACAGCTTGACCAAGAATTGCCATTACTCATTGTCATAAAATCGAGCCAGTTAGCGGAAAGAATAGAAGTACGTTTTACGGTTAAAGGATTACAAGCATCAGCAAAAGCTGCATAATATTTATTATAATCGGGATGTTTATCAATTCCTAAAATTTTCATAAGCTTATTTATAACACGGCTTGTCTTTTGTCCGTTATGAATTCTAAGATCAGGATATGCTTTGTTAAGTATATTAACAGCATTGTTATTTTCCTCAATAAACTGTTTTTCAACTAATTTCGCAAAAACAGTCATAATATTCCAAGGAAATAATTTTTCCGAAAAAGATTTTCTATCTTCTGCTGAAAAACAATTCTCGACAAGTGCATTAATTTTATCGAGTTTGTTTTCTATATTACTTTCTCTGATTTCTTCAAACGCAGGAATAATTATAGCTTTAGCTTCTTCATTCCAGTTAGGGTGCTTACGGAGAAGATCAAACAACGGGGCTTTATTATAGAGCCATTCTTGAATGTTTCTCTTAATTCCATATTCGGTATAATCACCCTGTACATCAAGATTTCCAAAAAGCGTAATTGTCTTTTGAGTATAATAATTAGCGCCATATACAGGTGTTTGTTCCTGTTCGGATTCTGCATTTGCAATTACTGCTGCGTTCATTTCGTTAGTATTCATATTTTTTCTCCTTTTCTACTGATTATAAAATCAGATTCGTTAAAATGATTATAATTTGAGCATCCAATACTCAATAAACCCCACTAAGCTTGTTAGTGGGGTCTGGTTCAATATTGGATTTTTGAATTACACGTTACTATTTGGTATCTGAGGGATATTCAGGGGGCAATTATTTTCCATGGCAAATTTACAAAGCTTTAAAAACGCTTTATAAGTAAGCTTGTATTTTGACATTCCTTTAAGCTTGCCGTTATGAATACAAGTAAGAGTCTGACTTTGTATTTCCTCAACCTCTTTAACGATATAACTATACTTAAATCGTTCTGTCAGCGATTCAAAAAACTTCTGTAAATCCCCCTCTGACATATTATCAAATAGATATTTGAATTTGCGATTAGCAGTTCTGTTTTCAGACTCTTCCTCTTCCTTTTCAATTTCAAGAAAAGCGTTAAACATATCTGACAATGTTTCGGGTGTTGCCGAATTTGTAGATACTGAATAGTTTTTTTCGGAAACTGTAATATCTGTTGAGGATGTGTTCTTTTTGCTTCTGGTATTAGAGTTACGAACCTGTAAAATTTTATTGATCTGGTCGATAGTCCAAAGATTAACTGTAGGTGTGCGAAGCTCTTTATGTAAGAAAAGATAACTGGAAAAACCGCTAAGAGAAAGACCAAGCATATCTGCGACTTCCTTGGTTGTGAAAGTTGTCTTTTCTGTTACTGCCTTTGTATTATTGATAGCGTTCATAATGAATTTCTCCTTTTAAATTTAAAAAAATGAATTATAAGCTTTTAAAACAGCATTTCAAGAACAACCGTAAAACTGAAATACTGAAATTGAATTACGGTTTTTATTTCATAAAGCTACAAGCTTCTTGAAATTGATTATGCAATTGTCCTGATAATATCAAACGCTATAGAAATTGTGCTTGTGTCAGGCTCGTAATTTGATAATTCAGGATGTTCTGCTATATCAGCCGCTATTACAAGAACTGCAAATACTAATGTAATCACAAAAGCAGTTACAGTTTTTGCAATAAAATCTATCAGCTTTTTTAGGCGTTCGGCATTCTTGATTTTTATTTTCATATAATCACCTCTTTTTGATTTTGAAAATCAGATTATTAATCTGACATACCATAGCCATTACGCATTTCAGCTTGTGCCATTACTAACTCCATCCGTGTTGTGTGGAGCTGGTCTTTGAGCAATAAAAAATCACGCTTATTTTGTGCGTGAGCCATTTTATTTTTTATAATTACAATGTTGTTTTTTAACATTGCGATTTCTTCCTGTAAAGGCATATTACACCTCCTTCCTTTTTTTAATTATAGATACAGATTACGATTGAAAAGGAAGTTCAACTATACTTATCCCCTCCTCAAAATCTTCAAAGAAATGTTCAAGAGATTCAGCGGAATTATTATCAGAATTCGCTACAGTATCGGGGTTTGTAATTTCTGAATTGCAATTAATTATTGCTATTCCGTCTACTATTCCCTCAAAAAAATCCTGTGAAATAATTGATAAACGCTCAACAGGAATTCGCTTAACATAAGAACAACCAAAAGCAACAAGCATTTTGGTAATTGTGTTTTCGGAATAACAAGTACCCGAAAAGATAGGTACTTTAGTTAAAGAATAGTAACTATTCTTAGTTACGTTAAAGTAGAGGACATGACTGTTTGAATTATCTGTATCAACGTGAAAACTAATAACGAACGGATGGTTATTATCATCCGTCATAAGGAATGCTTTTGTAACGGGAAGAGTGATAATTTCTTTTGATGTGATAGGCATAATTTTTTCTCCTTTTTGAATTATGGTTTTGGTGTGTATAGACTTAATCAAAGCATATTTTGCATATGCTCTGTAACAGTTTCAAATATAGCAAGGGTTTCGCTATAATCGTCAGGTGCTTTGAATATTTCAACGATTTCATCGTCGGTTATTTCACAAGTACCATGATCATTAAGCACTACCCAAACATCTCCTGATTCAGAATTACAGTTATAGTCAGAGAGTTCCCAAACAGTATCAAGGACAAAAACGTCATTGTTATTATCAATAACACCGTTCGTCATAATGTAAAAATTGCGATATGCGGATGGATAAGGTAGATTAAAAAGTTCTGCAACATCCGACATCTCAATTATAGGAAGGTCTTCTCCCTCATCAAAAATCCCACAACTACAAACGGGTGTAGCAATAGAGCTTGATGCGATTACAAGAGATAAAGCGGTTGCAAAAATGGTTTTAATGTTCATGGTTTTTCCTCCAAAAAAATAATTATTATTAAGGCTTTTGCCTTTGGAATAGGGCTTTTGAAGTGTTGCCCTTTAGAACACTTTGAAATATTTAATTGAAAAAATAAACACCTATCACGTCACTAAGCGGAAAATTCACGGATTACAATAAAATAACGTGACTGTTTGTTCGGCGATAAGCATTTTATATCGTTAGAACGATTATTTGCTACATAGCAAATAAAAAAATTATACCGTTCTCCCCTCCCTTAGTTATACTGATTCGATACGTTCGATAGGTGCGTTAATGCTGAGAAGATTCCACTGACGCTTATTGACTACAATAGCGATACCATCATAGTACACAATAATTTCATCGTCATTGAGTGGGTTTACTGTTCGTTTGAGTGAAATACTCTTAACACTTCCAGTAATAGTTGATACAGTAGGCATAAAAATTCCTCTTTTCTCCCCGTTACGCCGATAGGACAGCAATTTTATAATGGGAACAAGCCGCTTTTTTAAAAGTGTGCGGCTTGCGTGGGTATCACTTTGTATTTAATATGTTTATGCTGCTTTACCGACTTCTGCTTTGACTTCTTTTGCGTGTTCAGCAAGATTTTTAGCTGCTTCATAGCTAAAGCCAAAGTTATTCATATATAATTCAATAAGTTCATCAAAGGTTTTAACTGTTTTCGTTGTGTTTTCGCTTGTTTTTACTGGTTTTGTCTGCCAAACACCGCTGTTTATACGAGTGTAAGATACATAAAGCATCGATTTAGTGAAGGTAGATTCAGAGGGTAAAGCGCTGTCAACTACACCTTTAGAGGTTGACTTTTTCAGACCACAAGCCATGTATAAACCTGTCAAATCATTTGTGGGAATGCCTGCAAAATCTGCCCATGCTTTGACTGACTCTGAAAGCTTATCAGCGTACTTTTTACGCTGGTTATCGCCCTTGACGGTGGCGTAATGTGTTGCGTTGACGTACATATCATGAATATAGTTGTATACGCAACTTGCCTTGAAGGTTTTGCTGTCGGGTAGTCTGTTGAAAAGTTCGGCTGCAAGTGTAGAGGTGATAGACTCAAACACTCCATCAGCGTTCTTTTTCTTAAAAGTGAACGGCGCTGTTACAAGTTCCTGAAGTGTTGTAGCTGTTGCGATGGTAGTTGTTGTTGTAGTTGGCATAATAACCTCATTTCTCTTATTTAACGCATAAGTGCAAAATATTGTTTATTTGAGCGTTTAGCACTCAATACGGCACACAAATTTATTACATTTTTTCACAAGGTGCAACGTAGTGTTACTGTATGTGCGTAAATATGTTTTTATGTGCCGTGTTTCAATGCTAAACAGATTCCCATATTTTTTTCGAAAAATGTACACAATACCTCTTGACAAATGCCTAGAGGTATGGTACAATTTAAGTGTGATAGGTTAGTTTTTAACTAACACATATACTGTTTTAGTTGAGCCGTCAGAAAACGTTACAACTATTTTCAGTATTACAGCGTTTTGCTGTATCATTTTTCACACCTCCTCCCTTGAGGATGTGGATGCCTTGAGCCTATGAGAATTGCGGCTCAAGGCATTTCTTTTTTTATATAGGTTTAGTCCTATCGTGTAAAACTGTCACTTTTACACAATTTTTTTGCAACTTTTGGCGATGCGTACTAATTGTATTTTCAGCATAACAAGCCCTTTAGAGGTTTTAACATTGTTATTTGTAGGGTGTGATCCTAACCGTATAGGACAGGCTTAATCGTCAATTCAAAAGTGCATAGTTATACACTATTTGAGCAATCAGATCAGAGGCTATACTATAAAATTGAACCGCCTGTACTCAAACCCTTTTTTTTGAGGGTATAACAAGAGGGTAAAACTAAGTCTTACCGCTTGTTTGCAAGCCTATTAAATTATCAAGGTACAACGGATAGAGTAAAATGTAATATTAAATATCCGTGTTAATGTTTAACCTCTTTAACAAAGAGCTGTTATGGCATTCAATCAAGTTTTTTGTCTTGTTTATTTTCTCTTTTTGTCTTTTTGTTTTTCCCTTGACTGTGATTATAATATATCATAACATTTTCTGATAGTCAATAGTTTTGTTTATTTCATCTTCAAAATCCCCAAAAGTGGCTATTTTACGTTGTTTTTCCAACTTTTTCACATAGTCGGAATTTTAAAAAGGGGTTTGGATAACAAATTATTTTACTGAAGCTTCAATACTTTCCTATAGTCAGTAAAAATATCTCTGACCAAAATTCCTATGATTATTTCCCTTATTATCTTCAAAACCTCCAAATCATCAAAATCTCTTTGTCTTCAACTCCACCGTTTATAATAGTTCCAATTCATCTTCACCACCTTTAACAATTACCCTATCCATTTTCTTCATTTTTTCTTTTATGTTAGGTTCGCATTTTGCTACATTTATACAACCACATTTCCCTCAAAAATTTATATAATAAATTAGATAATTTTTCGGTGTGTTTTTCAGCATAATGTACAAAATATTTGTTCTACTTTATTTAAAAAACGTTACATATAAATTTACATTATATCTTTTTAAATAGATTGAATAAATCAAATATTGCCCTAAAATGATAATTTTATTGTAATATATACCATTTTTCACACTATCCACTCTATTTTTATTGTATATTTCTACAAAATTCCTTAAAAAGAGATTTTTACTCAAAACTTATGTTAAAAAATATTGCGAAAACCATTCTAAAGTGATATAATAGATTTATAGTAATCGAAATAGTATTCATAGCATTTTTTTATGCTACACACACTATAAAAAAGTAATAAAAAGGAGAATGTATATGTTAAATTCAAATCTTGCAATTAATGTTAATTCTCAGACAGGTTGTACTTATTTTGATATTGCTCAACGCCCTACAAAACCAATTAATAGATCTAACTATACTTCTCAAGGAAAAAGAAAAGCCAGTCCTTGCGACCCTATTCGAGAACAATCTGATATTTTATTAATTAAAGATTATCTTCTCAATAACGGTCGTACTACTCAGCTCAGATTAAGGAATTACGCTTTATTCACTCTTGGTATTTCTATTGGAATAAGAGGTATTGATTTACTAAACCTTAGAATATCTGATGTACTTAACCCTGATGGAACAATAACAGATGAAATGAGAGCATTTGAATCTAAAACAAGAAAATCAATCTATCCTTTTATTAATGAAGCCGCTAAACAGGCTCTGTCTTCCTATCTTGATTCATTGTCTTCCTTTTCTTATAATGACTATTTGTTTTCAAAAACAAGCACTTCTCAAGAACCAATGACACCGAACAACTTATATAAACTAATGATAAAAATAAAAAAAGATCTCAATCTTCCTTATCATTTAGGCGCTCACAGTCTTCGTAAAACATTTGCTTATTGGACTATTAAGTTACACCCAAATGATTTGACAACTATGATAAGTCTTCAGGAAATGCTTAATCATGATTCAATGAATACCACATTACACTATGCTGGTCAAACTAAGGATAAAATAAAACCTATGTATACTGATTTAGAGAAAATTTTTAATACAGAAGCTGTTACTGTTGATAAACCAGATAAAGTTGAAAAGTTGTATTCATTATTCTCCAATATTATGGAAATTGTTGATAATGATTAATAATAACAAATAAAAATAGCGTTTTTCGCTATTTTTTATCACTAGAATGTAGCAATTAATATTGTTGTTACCTTGAAAACACTATCAAATATTATACAGTAAACTATAATAATATCAAACTCGTCCAATTAATAACCAAATAATTAAAATATCAATGAAAACATTTTAATCTCTTATATTAATTATGAATTAATATTTCAATAAATAAATATAGTTACTAAAGATAACTCTCCGCATTACACCGATACTTCGCTTCGCTTGTATCTTGTGTAATGCTTCGAGTGTTGATTTTCACAGACAGAGTAACAGATATTCGCTACGCTCATATCTTTGTTACTCCGCTGTGAAAAAATGTTCCCTACGGGATTATAAGATTTATTTTTTATTCTTGATTATATACAAAAAATGATTATATTTACACCCTATAAAAAAACTTGTCACCAAGGGGATGTAAATAAATATATATAATATATTTGCACCCCATAGGTGACAAGTTTTTTAAATGAAGTAATATTGGCATACTAAAGTGACAATATTATTGGCATATTTTGAAGTCAAAGAGGATTTAATGAACACAGAAAATTTAAAACACGGAATGTTAGTAAAGAATTATAATGAATTATGTAAATTGCTTGATGAACCTTCTAAAACAGGAAAAGGAAAAATATTGCAATTACAGGATTGGGCAAGATATTTTGATTTTCATAAAAATGAAAAATCTCAATCTTATATTATTGACAAAGTATATGCTGAACCTTATCCGAAAGACGAATTTCGTAAAGATGTAATATATTCAAAACTCATTCAATATATCCTTGCAGAGAGATTGTCCCTTGAAGGAACTAATGAAATTGATATGACAAAAAGACAATTATATTTATATTTAGGTTTGGTTAATTCAAAATATATCAACGATATTGAAAAGCAAAACGCTTTAAAAGCCTTTTATGAAAAACATCAAAATGATATGACAACTGAGCAGTCGTTCTATTATTATAACGATTTCTCGGTACATACCAATCGTAGATTAGATAATATAATTGAAAGTGCCTTGTCTTCTATGGAGAGCCGAAAGCTTATTATCAGAAATAAAAGATATAAGATTGTTGAAGAGATTCTTACAGAAGGAAGAAAAACTCGTAAAATGCGTTCAGCAAACAACAATGAAATTAGTAATATTATTGATATTACAAGAGAATATCTTGACAATCACCCAGAATATGCCTTTATCAATGCTTACAACTATAGAAAATACTATAATGGTTTGAATAAATTATTTAAAGAGCGTATGGGTTGGGATAGTGTTTATCAATCAATTCAGATAATTTTCGGAGAAGATAGTATAAAAAAATATGTAAGTATTATAGGAGAAGAGCTTATAGATGAATGTCAAAAAAATCAAATTGAATTAAACAGGGTTGTTGTGGAACGATTGAATAAACATTTTCAAACCGTATATAAAAACAACAGAAAAAAGCTCGTTGAAACTGCCGCTAATCAAATGGGTGTTATTTCACGAGATTGGAGTGATGAAGAAATCATTGAAAGGATTGTAAAAAGTGATGAAGAGTTAAAAAAGAAACTTTACGCAGATAATTATATTGAAATTCAGCAGGAGCTTGTAGATTTGTTTGTAGATACTAAAGGGAAATACGAAATTATAACAAAAGCCCAAAAAGTATAAGCAACATTCTTCGTTTTTATTTAAGGTGGTGATTATCAAAGAATTATATGAGTTTTAACAAAAATTACAAAAAGGTCGTGATAAAACATAAAGCTTCTTTCTCCTTGTTATAACTGTTGTGACCGTATTGTCGGATGTCACACAGCTTGCAATAAATATTCAGAATACAAAAAAGCAAATTCATTACTTAATTACAAAGAAAGAAAATATAAGATGATATTCTACTATATGTCGGAACATTATCAAAGAATAAATAATAAAAAAGGATGATGTAAATATCTAAAAACAATTCAGTGTATATTTTAACCGCTGAAGCCAAAGATTTGTATAATACAAATAATTTAAAAAATGGCAATAGATCCGGTTATTGTATACGGACAAAAACAGGTAACATCAATGTAAAAAAATTTATTAATGCGTTGGATTATAGTCTTGATTTAATCAAGCTCCGTGAAATATATGAGAAAATATATCGCAGACATGACTTCTCTTTCAATATAAACAAAAAAGAATATACTAAACACGTTATCAATGTTAAATTCTCTTATGCGCAGAAGGAATTTAATAAGATAGGAGATAACATATATATACGAAACGGATACCAATATAAAGATATTAAACTCGAAGATCATATATGTGTTATAGACAATGAATTAGTAGGAATAGAAACCGAAGTAATGGTTGACGAGCCGTACAACAACCTATCTATTCTGGAAAAATATTTCATTTACGAAGACGGTAAGTATAAAAATATCGGAAATGATATTGTACTGAACAAATCGGAACTTCGACAGGAATTATATAAAAATG
>CAYOAV010000031.1:0-12819 GCA_964402055.1 uncultured Ruminococcus sp.
ATTCCTGCGGTTTTCTTCCTAGGCTTTCGGTTGTGGTTCTTCGCATAAATCTTCACGATTTAATTGGTGGAGCAATATTGACACTTTCCGACAAAAAGTAAAAGGTTTACAAATAAGTAGGCAAAATTCATAAATAAGGCATTAGGTTTCCATAATTAAATGATATAATGTGATAGTTCATTAAAAATGTATTGTTTTTTTTTTTTTTTTGAACACTATATTAATATGGAGGACGAATTAAAATGAAAAATCTCAAAGTCAGATTTAAAATCCTTTTATCCTTTGCAGTAGTTTTTATTCTCACCTTAGTTCTTGGCGCCCTCTCCCTTGTATCAATTTCAACTATGGGCGATACCGCCGAAAATTATGTAAACATCTCTATCCCAGCAACTAATTATCTTATGCAGGCAAGACGTACTATCAGAATTTTCCAAGTAGATATACTTGAAATAACATCAGTTGAAACCGAAGCTGATTATAATGAAGTGCTTGCAAATATTGAACAGCACAGAACAGAATTTTTCAATTATCTTGATGAATTCCTCACCCTTGACCCACAGTTCCAGAGCGATGTTGATGAGATAACCACTGTTATGGATAGCTGTAAGACTATAAGGCAGGAAATCCTTGTTGAGTCGGAAAAGCGTACCGATGAGGGCAATGCCGCCGCTTTCCGTATCTATCAGGAGAAGTACAAGCCGAATCTTGATAAAGTCACAACTCTCCTTGAAACGCTTACAGATGAGCTTACTGATGCTGTAAATACAAGACATGACAACTCGAATTTCACGCAGAAGGTAGTTACAATTCTTATAATAATATGCGTTGCTTTTGTAACAATATTTATCATTATACTTACAGTAGTGCTTTCAAATGCTATCGTCAAGCCTGTTAAGGAAATCGAGGAGGCTATGGAGAATATCTCCAACGGACGTATCAGCGAGGCTGACGTTAAATATACCTCAAAGGATGAGCTTGGCTCGCTTGCACATTCCGCAAGAAAAACTGTCAGATTTTTCAATAATGTTATCCCTGATATTTCACTCATTTGCAATAATATCGGTGACGGTAATTTTAAAATTTCTACACAGCACCACGAGTACTATGTCGGTGAAACTGAACAGATACTTAAATCCATGCGTTATGTCAGAAACAGCCTTTCCGAAACTATCGAACAGGTTAATGACGCATCTATGCAGCTTTTCAGCGGTGCAGAACAGGTTTCACAGGGTGCTCAGACCCTTGCACAGGGTGCTACCGAGCAGGCGGCTTCAATCGAGGAGCTTTCTGCAACAATTGATGAGCTTTCAAGTAAGGTTATGACAACAGCTGAAAATTCACAGGTTGCACAGACCTATACTGACGAGGCTTCCGCAAGCATAAAGGAAAGCTCCAATCATATGGCAGAGCTTGTTGATGCAATGAACGATATCAGCAAGACTTCCGATAAGATCAGTCAGATTATCAATACTATCGAAGATATCTCATTCCAGACAAATATTCTCGCACTTAATGCGGCTGTCGAAGCGGCAAGAGCTGGTGCGGCTGGTAAGGGCTTCGCAGTCGTTGCTGATGAAGTAAGAAATCTCGCAGGAAAATCCGCAGAAGCAACTCGCCATACAACAGAGCTTATCGAAAATTGTATCCACGCAGTAGAGCTTGGTATGGGCAGACTTGAAGCAACATCGCAGTCACTTAGTGATGTTGTTGAAAAGGAAGAGCTTATGGCTGAAAAGGTTCGTGAAATTACAGAGGCGGCTGTTCAGCAGTCCGAGAGCATCAAGCAGATCACTATCGGAATCGAGCAGATATCCGAGGTCGTACAGAACAACTCTGCAACCTCCGAGGAATCGGCGGCGGCAGCAGAGGAGCTTACAGGTCAGGCAAATATGCTTAAGGAGCTTGTTTCAAGATTCGACCTGTATGATGGAAATAACAAGTAACCATATTTAAAGCTTATTACTATATCCGTTCATTTTCAATAAAGCGGTTGTATTCGCAGGAGTACAGCCGCTTCCCCTTTTATTGAAAATATTGCTCCCCCAATTAACTCCTGAATTTTCTGCTTGCTCCGCACCCGAAATCCGTCGTCAGAAAACCTTGAAATATCCGCATATTTCTGCGGTTTTCTTCCTAGGCTTTCGGTTGCGGTTCTTCGCATAAATCTTCACGATTTAATTGGTGGAGCAATAATTTTTACAGCATAACGGAAACAGGCAGGGTCGGGTCAAAGCCATCATTATCGGATCGCATTTTTCCACCAATGAAAATGAAATCCTCGGGCAGCTCTCTCGGCGAAAAGCCTGTATATTTTTTGAAAATGCGGTTAAAGGTGCGTATCGTTCCAAAGCCGACAGCGGCAGATATTTCACCTGCGGTAAGCTTTTTTTCGCCAAGCATTTTCACACTTTCGCTCACACGGACAATGTTAAGATATTCCGAAAAGGTCATTCCCGACATTTTTTTGAAAAATTTTGAGAAGTAAGGCTTGCAAAAGCACATAAAATCAGCCGCTTCATCAAATGTTATATCCGAATAGCGTTCATCAATAAGCCGCAGAAGCTTTTTATATGCCGTGTTGTCGGATTTATCGGCGGCTTGCTCCGTTTCTTCTCCTCGGAAAATCTCCGCAATAAGATATTCTGCAAGAGAAGAACAGATTATATCGTAATAACGCTCATTTTCGGTTAATTCCTGTCTTATTTTATCAAAAACAGGCTTTATCGGATAATCGCCGTCAATAAGCGGACGGACAGGCTCTTTATTTCCGAAAATGGAAGAAATAAGCTCAGGAGCTAGCTTCATAACCGAAATAACGCTGTTTTCTTCCGCTTTTATATAATGCACAGCTCCGCTTTTTATAAAGATACATCTGCCTTCGTTAAGGCTATAAACCGTGTTTTCCGACATAATTTCCGCAGAACCCATTTCCGCATAGATAAGCTCGCATTCCATATGCCAGTGGGGAAGATTTTGCAAACTGCCATAGCTCCTTACCGATACTCTGACCTCGCCGAAAAGCACGCTTTGTTCATATTTTGCTATCATCCTATCATCTCCTGCTTCAAGTATAGCATAAAAGCTAATAAATGTCTATAATTGAGAAAGAATATTCTTGAAAATGCTTAATTTATATAGTATAATAAAGAAAAAGTAAATCGGCATTTTTTGAAAGGAATAATAATATGAAAAGCTTATATTTTATCACAGGAAGTCAGGATCTCTACGGTGAGGAAACTCTTGCACAGGCTGCCGCAGATTCAAAGGAAATGACTGCGTTTCTTAACGAAAAGCTCGGAGATATCGCCGAGGTTAAATTCCAGCCCGTTGTAACGACAAGCAGAGAGGCTCTTGACGTTTGTACAAAGGCTTCATCTGACCCCGATTGTATCGGCGTAATTATGTGGATGCATACATTTTCTCCTGCAAAAATGTGGATATCTGCTTTAAAGGCTCTTCGCAAGCCTATGGTTCATCTCCACACGCAGTATAACGAAAAACTGCCTTATGGCGAGATTGATATGGACTTTATGAATCTTAATCAGTCTGCACATGGCGACAGAGAGTTCGGATTTGTCTGCACAAGGCTTGGCATAAAAAGGGAAGTAGTTTCGGGATATTATAAGCATAATGATGTTGTTGTAAAGCTCCGCCGCTTTGCACAGACCGCCGCCGCTGTTGACTTCGGCAAGGGTATGAGAGTTGCAATGTTCGGTAACAATATGCGTGATGTTGCTGTTACCGATGGCGACAGAGTTGAAAGTGAGATCAAATACGGCTGGAACGTTAATTATTACGGAATAGGTGATCTTTGTGACATCATTTCCAATGTCACAGACGCTGAAATTTGTAATAAAATGAACGAATATAACTCTAAGTATATTATGAATACGGATAATCTTGACGCTGTTAAAAAGCAGGCGGCTTATGAGGTCGCACTTGAAAAATTCCTTGAAAGGGAAAATATCTCTGCATTCACAGATACATTTCAGGATCTTCACGGAATGGAACAGCTTCCAGGTATCGCTGTTCAGAATATAATGGCTGACGGGATAGGCTTCGGCCCTGAGGGCGATTATAAAACAGCGGCTCTTGCGGCTATGCTTTGCAAAATGGCAGAGGGCAGACAGGGTGCAACAGGTTTCCTTGAGGATTATACATACGACCTGCCGGAGGGTGATGAAACAGAGCTTGCTTCACATATGCTGGAGGTTTCACCAGTATTCGCCGCTGAAAAACCTAAGATAGAGGTTCACCCTCTCGGTATCGGCGGCAAGGCTGACCCTGCACGTCTTGTTTTTGAGGGTATCACGGGCGAGGGTATCGCAGTTTCAATGATAGATATGGGCGACCGTTTCAGACTTGTATGTGCAGAGATAACACTCGTTAAGCAGAAGGAAGAAATGCCGAAGCTCCCCGTTGCAAGAGTAATGTGGAAGCTCAAGCCCGATTTTGCGACAGGCTCTGCGGCTTGGATATACGCAGGCGGCGCTCATCACGCAGTCGTTTCAACCGCACTTACCGCTGATGATATCCGACTTTTCGCAAAGCTTACCGATACAGAGCTTGTTATTATTGATGATAAAACAGAGCTTAACGCATTCGAGCAACAGCTTGAAATGCTTGATACAATGGCAAAAATCAGGAGATAAAAATTATGGTATATAAAAAAATATTTCTTGAGGATCATTTCCCAAATCTTCCAAAAGCAAAGAAAAAAACACAGGTTACTCTTTATCTCCCCGAGGTTTGGGGCGAGGTTGACAAGGAGCAGACCTTTCCGTGTACTGTTATTTGTCCCGGCGGCAGCTATTGGTGGTGCTCCGAGCGTGAGGGCGAGCCTGTCGCATTGAAAATGGCAGGAAATGGAATTGCCGCCGCTGTTGTTAATTATGCTTGTGATTATCAGCATTATCCGTTGCAGCTGCTTGAAATTCTTGCGGCGATAACTTATGTAAGAAGAAACAGCAAGGAGTTCCATATCGACCCCGAAAAGATAGCAGTAATGGGATTTTCCGCAGGCGGTCATGCCGCTTGTACGGCTGGTCTTTTTTGGCAGGAGGAATTTGCGGAAAAGGCTCTCGGAATCGAACACGGTGAGGATAAGCCGAACGGAATGGTGCTTTGCTATCCTGTTATCACATCGGGAAAATATACTCACGAGGGAAGTATGAAATGCCTTTTGGGAGATGACCCCGAGCCTGCATTGCTTGAAAAAATGTCACTTGAAAATCAGGTTACTGAAAATGCTCCGCACGCATTTATCTGGCATACAAGCGAGGATGGTCTTGTTCCGCTTGAAAATTCGCTTTATATCGCACAGGCTCTTCACGAAAAGGGCATGGACGTTGAAATGCACATCTATCCGAGGGGCGGTCACGGACTTTCTATCTGCGATGAAACGGTCACAAAGCAGGAGGATATGTCCGATACAATAAAATATTGCTCGGATTGGGTTCCGCATTGCATAAAATGGATAAAGGAAATACTGTAACGGAGGGGAATTATGCTTTCGCTTGATAAAACCTATCTCGGAATAGAGCTTGGCTCAACAAGAATAAAGGCTGTACTTATTGATGAGGAGTTCAAGCCTGTTGCTTCGGGCGGCTATGAATGGGAAAACCGCTTTGAAAACGGCTATTGGACCTATTCTCTTGATGATATACATAACGGTATAAGAGGCTGTTTTTCAGCTCTTGCAGATGATGTGGAAAATAAATACGGTCAGAGCCTTACCAAGGTCGGTGCTATCGGAATTTCCGCAATGATGCACGGCTATATGGCATTTGATAAGAATGACAGGCTTCTCGTTCCGTTCAGAACATGGAGAAATACAACGACAGCTCAGGCGGCAAATGAGCTTACCGAGTTGCTTGGTTTCAATATCCCTCAAAGATGGAGTGCCGCTCATCTTTATCAGGCGGTGCTTAGCTCCGAATCGCACGTCCCCGAAATTGAACATATAACAACGATTGCAGGATATATCCAGTATCTTCTTACAGGCAGCAGAGCTGTCGGAATAGGCGAGGCTTCGGGGATTTTCCCTGTGAAAAATGGCGGCTATAATGAAGAATATCTGAAGCTTATGCAGGAAAGGCTTGCCGAACACGGATTTGATAAAAAGCTTGTTGATATTTTCCCCGAGGTCAGAAAAGCGGGCGACAGGGGAGCTGTTCTTACCGAAAATGGAGCAAAATTCCTCGACCCGAGCGGAAAGCTTGAAAGCGGTATTCCGTTATGCCCTCCCGAGGGTGATGCGGGTACGGGAATGGTTGCCGCAAACGCTGTCCGTACAGGTACAGGTAATGTTTCGGCAGGAACTTCCGTTTTTGCGATGCTTGTTACGGAAAAAAATCCGTCTGCTTATTATCCCGAGATAGATATGGTAACAACTCCCGACGGAAAGCCTGCCGCAATGGTGCATTGCAACAACTGTTGCTGTGAGCTTGACTTCTGGGTGAAGCTTTTCGGTGAATTTGCGGAGCTTTCGGGAAATCCGATAGATAAATCAAGGCTTTATGAGCTTCTTTATACAAATGCGATGAGCTCCTCTCCCGATTGTGGCGGCATTACGGCATATAATTTCCTTTCGGGTGAGCCTGTAGCAGGCGTGGAGAGCGGCAGACCTATGTATTTCCGTACTCCCGACAGCGTTCCAAACCTCGGAGCATTCTTCCGTTCACAGCTTTATTCAGCCTTTGCGTCATTGAAAATCGGAATGGATATCCTTTTTGAAAAGGAAAATATGAAAGCGGATAAATTCACAGGTCATGGAGGTATTTTCAAGGTTAAGGGTGCGGCACAGCAGGTGCTTTCGGACGCTCTGAATACACCTGTTTCGGTTATGTCAACAGCTGGCGAGGGCGGTGCATGGGGAATGGCACTTCTTGCTTCTTATATGATAAACGGCGGCGGGAAAACGCTTCCCGACTGGCTAGACGGCGAGGTTTTCGGTCAGACGGAGGGAACTATTGTCACTCCCGATGAAAGCGGAAGAAACGGCTTTGATGAATATATGAAGCGTTATGTCAGAGGACTTGCCGCAGAAAAGGCTTTTGCTGATTAAAGGAGATAGAAAATGCTTGAAGAATTGAAAAATAAGGTATGTGCAGCAAATCTTTTGCTCCCGAAATATGGACTTGTTACCTTTACATGGGGAAATGTTTCAGCGGTTGACCGTGAGAGCGGAATGGTCGTTATAAAGCCGTCAGGAGTTGAATATGACGGAATGAAGCCTGATGATATGGTAGTTGTCGAGCTTGCAACAGGTAAGATAGCCGAGGGCAGATATAAGCCGTCAAGCGATACACCAACTCATCTTGAGCTTTACCGTGCTTTTCCTGATATCGGCGGCATTGTTCATACCCATAGCCGCTGGGCGACCTCTTTTGCACAGGCAGGAGCAGGCATTATCCCGATGGGAACAACGCAGGGCGATTATTTTTACGGTGAGATACCCTGCACAAGGGCAATGACACCCGAGGAGATCGGCGGTGAATATGAAAAGGAAACAGGAACGGTTATAATTGAAGCTTTCAAGGATACAGACCCGATGTCAATTCCTGCTGTCCTTGTAAAAAATCACGGCCCGTTTGCATGGGGAAAAAATGCGGAGGAGGCTGTACATAATGCAGTCGTTCTTGAAGAGGTCGCATTTATGAATTATCATGCAATGTCAATTGCTCCGCAGGCAGGACGTATGCCGCAGGAGCTTCTTGATAAACACTATCTGCGTAAGCATGGTGCGAACGCTTATTATGGACAATAATACTAATCCTCAATCAACCTATAGACAAATCCTCGGCTGAAATAACCGCATTCGTCGTCAAGCTCCCTTGCCCAGGCATCAAGCCCGCCTGCGGTCGCTTTCCTAGACTGCGATTATTTCATCTGTCGTCTTTGTCTATAGAACGATTTAGAATTAGTATAAAAAACGAGAGCATACAATTTTCCGTATGCTCTCGTTTTTTAACAAATGATTTACTTAATTACTCTGTTTCTTCCGTTTTCCTTAGCGGTATAAAGCTTTTCGTCAGCGTCCTTGATGTTATCTTCGATAGATTTCAGCGGAGTAAGCTCGGTAACGCCGAAGCTCATTGTTACCTTTATATCAAGCTCTTCAAAATGACATACAGAATCCATAACAGTCTTTCTTATTCTTTCTGCGGCCTCTGCAGCATCATCAAGTGATGTGTTTGGCAGGATTATAATAAATTCTTCGCCGCCCCAACGGTAAACTCCGTCACAGATGCGTGATGTTTTGCTGATAATTCCTGCAACATGGCGAAGAACTGCGTCACCTGCGTTATGTCCGTATGTATCGTTGACCTTTTTGAAGAAGTCAATATCGCAGATGAAAAGAGATATCGGCTTTGGATTTTCGGTATCGGTGAGCATTTTGCTGTAATCCTTGTTATAATCGTTGTAGAAGCCCATTCTGTTTTTAAGCTCAGTAAGCTTGTCATGGTGGGAATCGTCAAGGAAGGTTTCCGATTCAAGAGTTATTCCGCAGATGAAAGCCGCAAGGGAAAGACGGCGGCAATCTTTTTCAATGTCAAATCGACCATCGCTGTCAAGCTTGTTTATAGCCTGATAAGCACCGATAAATTCACCACGGCAGTTGCATATAGGCATAACAAGGATAGATTTTGTAACATATCCTGTTTTTTTGTCAACGTCAGAGTTGAAATCGGGGTGGTTGTACGGGTCATTAGTAACGATAGCACGTTGTTCAGCAAGTGCCTTTCCAACAAGACCTGTTCCCTCGGGAATTGTTATTCTTCCTGTGCCGACAGCGGCAGTAGTCCAAAGCTCATGAGCACGCTTATCCCATTTCCAGAAGCTCGCACGGTCGGCATTTACAAGATTTCTTCCAAGGTCGGTAAGAAGCTTGAAAATAGCGGTATGACTTCCGTCAGCGACATTATCGGTGCGTGACATCTCTTTATAAAGATCTTGAGTGATTGAGAATATTCTATCAAGCAGCTGTTCTGAATTATTTGTTGATGTTATTTCAGGCATAATCATTTTCCTTTCTTTCCGTCAGATAATTTTAAAATTATTATAACACATAATTTCTTTCTTGTAAATACATAATTTATTTATTTTTCAGAAAAACAGGGCATTTCTGCGAATATTTTTATTTTAACTATTGTAATTTCGGGGGTTAAGTGTTATAATGAAGATGATTATAACCGAAAGGACAGCTGTTTATTTATGAATATACTTGTAGTCGGCTGCGGAATACTCGGCTCTAACCTTTGTAACAGGCTTTCCGAGCTGGGTCATGATATATCCGTTATTGCCGAATCACATGATGAATTTAATGCTTTATCGCCTGATTTTACAGGGTATACTACCGTGGGCGTGGCTGTTGATATGGACGTTCTTCGTGCGGCAGGAATTGAAAACTGCGATGCAGTTGCCGCTGTTACCTCCGATGATAACGTGAACCTTATGGTCGTTCAGATAGCAAAGGAATTTTTTGGCATTAATGAGGCTTATGCCCGTGTCAATGACCCGACAAAGAGCGATGTCTTTTCAAAAATCGGGCCGAAAACTATCTGCCCGACAAATACCACCGTTGAAACCTTTATTTCCTCGATAACCGAGCAGGGTGATTACAGAAGCGTTGTTCTCAATGGCCATCCTATCGTTATCACAAGGATCGAAGCGGAAAAACGTATGATAGGGCATAGATTGAGCGATCTTTCACTCGAACAGAATGAAACGGTCATTGCCATCGAACACGAAAACAGCTCAATAAGAGGAGTTTTCCTCTCAAATTATGAAATTGCCAAGGGCGACAGCCTTATTTGTGCAAAATTCTTTGAATAGGGAGAAGCCTGATGAAAGTTATTATTGTCGGCGGCGGAAAGGTCGGCTATTATCTGACAAGGACGCTTATGGAGCATAAGCATGAGCCTGTTGTCATAGAAATAAATAAGGATGTCAGCAGAAGAATGGCTGACGAAATTGATATCCCTGTTATCCTCGGCGATGCTACCGATATTGGGATATTAAGAGCGGCAGGAGCATCGGAGGCTGACGCTTTTATCAGCGTTACGGGCAACGACCAGTGCAATATGATAGCCTGCCAGCTTGCGAAAAATGAATTTGGGATAAAAAAGACCATTGCAAGGGCGAATAACCCTAAGAATGTTGACGTTATAAAAGCGTTCGGAATTGATACCGTTATTAATAGTACAGACAGTATCGCTTCGATAATCGAGCGTGAGGTCGATACTAACAAGATAAAACAGATCCTGCAGATGAATGACGGAACTGTTTCGCTTTTCGAGGTAACTCTTCCCGAAAATTACGTTTATGACGGAAAAATGCTTATGGAAATGAAAATGCCCTCACTTTTTAATATTGTGTCGATTACGAGAGAGGGTATTCTCATTATCCCGAGAGGTCAATCCATATTGAGAAGCGGCGATAAGCTGCTTATAATCTCCGACAGCGAGGCTGTCAAGGAAATAAAAAGTACATTTAAAATAAAGGACTGATAAAAATGCCGAAAACAGCTCCCGAAAAAAATGAGGAAAAAGTAATAAAAAAACCTAAGCAGACTTCCTCTGCAAATGCTGAAAACACCGAGGTGAAGTCCACCAGCTCCAAAAAAAAGCAGAGCAGTGCTTCATCTGCGGCAAGCAAGACTAAAAAAGCCGCTTCTTCAAAAACAGCTTCAAAAACCACAAAAAAATCTGCTCCGAAAAAGCTAAGAAAACAAGCTGATAACGAGATTTTTGCTCTTGATATCGGAACAAGAAATGTTATCGGTGTTTTCGGAAGCAATGATGAAAAGGGCTTCACCGTTCAGGCGTTCAGCGAGTATGCTCATACCCAGCGTGCGATGATAGACGGTCAGATCGAGGATATCGCAGAGGTTGCAAGAGTGGTCAAGCTTGTCAAGGCTAAGCTTGAAGAAAAAACAGGTGTTGCATTGTCAAGGGTCGCAATTGCGGCGGCAGGACGTGCTTTGAAAACCCAGAGAACAGAGCTTGAATTTGATATTGACGATAAAGAAGCTATCACCGAGGAGGCTGTAAAGGCTTTTGAGGTGGAAACCGTATTTAAGGCTCAGAATGAGCTTGATGAAAGTGTAAAGTCGGGAAATCTTGTCTTTTATTGCGTCGGACATACGGTAGTAAACTATTTTCTTGATGATTATAAAATAAAAAATCTCATCGGACATAAGGGTAAAAAGGTTCGTGTTGAGCTTATTGCCGCATTTTTGCCGAATGTTGTTGTCGAGAGCCTTTATTCCGTTATGGATATGAATAAGCTTGAGGTCGCAAGCCTTACGCTTGAACCGATTGCGGCGATGAACGTTATTATTCCACCCGAGGTCAGACTTATCAACATTGCTCTTGTCGATATCGGAGCAGGTACATCGGATATTGCAATATCGCAGAACGGAAGTATTGTTGCATATGCAATGTCAACCGTTGCAGGTGATGAAATTACCGAGGAAATAATCCGCAGCTATATTGTTGATTTTGAAGCCGCAGAAAAGATGAAAATAACCGCTTCAAAGGGCGGCACAATTAAATACACGGATATTCTCGGCTTCGAGAAAACCGTTACAGCGGAGGAGTTTTTCGCTTCGCTTTCGCCTGCGGTCGGCTCTCTTGCACAGAATATTTCAGAAAGTATACTTGAAGCTAACGGCGGTCAGCCGCCTGCCGCAGTTTTCCTTGTAGGCGGAGGAAGTCTTATCCCCGAGCTTGCACCAACAGTTGCGGAAAAGCTTGAAATACCTAAGGAACGTGTTGCAGTAGGCGGTAAAAATGCTTATAAGAATATTAATATCGGTAAGATCGGTATTGGCGGACCTGAATATGTAACTCCGATAGGAATAGGCGTTACAGCGGTTGTCAATAAGGGCTATGATTTCTCGGTAGTTACGCTCAACGGTAAGAAAATGCGTATTTTCGATACAAGAGCGGTGAGCGTTGCCGATATGCTTGTTATGGCTGGCTTCAAGACCAATCAGATAATAGGACGTTCGGGAAAAAATCTTTCCTTTACGCTTAACGGCGAGCGTCAGCTTATGAAGGGCAGCTTCTCTGTTCCGGGTCAGATAACGCTTAACGGTATGCCTGTTGCACTTGATATGAACGTCAAGCAGGGCGATATAATAGAATTTGTTCCTGCCGAAAGCGGTATGGATGCAAGCGTGAATATTTCGGATATCGCAGGTGAGCTTTCTGATAAAACTGTAAGCATAGACGGCGTTAAATATCCTGTTGGTATAACAGTGACAGTGAACGGAAAGTCTGTCGGCAAGGATTATGATATTCAGAATAATGATAAGGTAATTATAACAGAAACAGATACTCTCGGCGATCTTATGGCAATGCTGCCGTTTGATTCATCCTCCGTGGGATTTTTCAAGGGTGGGAAGCAGCTTACCTTTGATTATATCCTTCGTGCAGGCGATGATATTGTAACTGGAGATAAAATAATAACCGAGGAATCAAAGGCAGGAAAAATAGCCAAGGCTGTTGCGGAAAAAAATGCTGTCCAGAGCAGTTATGTTCCCGAGCCAGCACCTGAAATAAAAGCACCTGTTCAGCCTTCCTCCGATGATGAATTTTATGTTATTCTCAACGGAAAGACTGTTACCCTTGAACCTCGTCCGAATAATGAGCCGCACGAATTTATTGAGCTTATGGCAATAGCTGACATAGACCTTGATAATCCACCGCCAAGCGGAGATATGATAACCACCGTCAACGGGAAAAAGGCAGGCTTTATGGAAAAACTAAAGCTTGGCGATACGGTTGTTATCAAATGGGCGGATAATTGACA
>CAYOAV010000031.1:12919-22109 GCA_964402055.1 uncultured Ruminococcus sp.
GGATATATTTATGAAAAAAAATATTATGCCCTATATACTGAATTATTATGACAAGGAGGTTATCAAGCTTATTTGTCAGAAATATGGTTTTACTGAATGGGAGGCTCTCCGAAAATTTATAAAATCGGAAACATATTCGATGCTTGCTGATAGTTCGCTTGAAATGTGGGATTTTGGTTATCCTGCGATATTCAATATGTGGGAATGCGAGCAGGTGACAGGAGATCCGAGAAATTCAAGCTATTCCAGGGAGGAATAAAAATGTCCGAAGAAATGGATTTTTTCATTTTTTTGATAGAGCAGTATGCTAACAGCCGTGGAACAACTGCTGATAAGGTTCTTGAGCTTTGGGATTCGCTTATGCTGACTGAGTTTATTTACAATATGTACGAGCGGTATCATAGTGAAGCTCTTGAAAATGCCTTTTCGGATATTGACTTATTAATTGAGGAACGAAAAAAGCTAAATATTTTTACAAAGGATTGATTTTTGATGCGTAGTTGCGGAATTTTACTTCATATTTCATCATTGCCAAGTAATTATGGTATAGGTACGCTTGGAAAAGCCGCATATGAATTTGTGGATTTCCTTAAAAAGAGCGGTCAGGAATACTGGCAGATACTTCCTGTCGGCCCTACTGGGTATGGCGATTCGCCTTATCAGAGCTATTCGGCATATGCGGGAAATCCGCTGCTTATCGACCTTGATATGCTTATTGAGGACGGTTTATTAAGCTCTGACGACCACGATCTCCGTGTTCTGCTTCATAAAAACAGCTTTGCAGATTATGCACAGCTTTTCAGCTTCAAGTATGTTATTCTTCAGAAAGCGGCGGCTTGCTTTTTGGCTTCTGCCGAGCCTGCGGAAATGCTTGGGTTTAAGCGTTTCTGTTCGGAAAATAGCTTCTGGCTTGATGATTATGCTTTGTTTATGTCGCTCAAATATCTTAACAGGCAGTCAATGTGGACGGAATGGGACGATGATATCCGTTTGCGTTCCTCCGAGGCGATAGAGCGTTACAGCACAGAGCTTGCAGATGATATTTTGTGCTGGAAATTTATGCAGTATGAATTTTTTAAGCAGTATTCTGCCCTTAAGGTTTATGCAAACCAAAATGGAATAAAGATTTACGGCGATATGCCGATATATGTTTCAATGGATAGCTCTGATATATGGGCAAATCCAGAGCTTTTTATGCTCGATGAGGATCGCAGACCAACAAAGGTCGCAGGCTGTCCGCCCGATGATTTTTCTCCTACGGGTCAGCTTTGGGGAAATCCGTTGTATAACTGGAAAGAAATGGAGAAAAAAGGCTTTGGTTGGTGGATATCAAGAGTTGAATATTCCGCGAAGCTTTTCGACCTGACGAGGATAGACCATTTCAGAGGCTTTGAAAGCTTTTATGCAATTCCTGCCGAGGATAAAACCGCTGAAAACGGAGAATGGCTCAAAGGTCCGTCAATGAAGCTTTTTAACGCAATCAAAAAAGAGCTTGGAAATGTCAAGCTTGTTGCGGAGGATCTTGGTTTCCTTACCGATGAGGTAAAGCAGATGCTTAAGGAGGCAGGCTACCCTGGTATGAACGTGCTTGAATTTGCGTTTGGAGGAGGAGATAGTAATTATCTTCCACATAATTATATCAGAAACAGCGTGACATATATAGGTACTCATGATAATGACACTGCTGTCGGTTGGTACAATTCAGCTTCAAAAGATGAGAAAAAGTCAGCTAAAAAATATATGCACCTCACGAAAAAGGAGGGCGTATGTGGAGGACTTATAAGAACCGCATTTTCAAGTGTTTCCGACCTTGTTATCATTCAGATGCAGGATTATCTTGAGCTTGGTTCTGAAGCAAGAATGAATATACCGTCAACTATCGGCGGCGGAAACTGGGCTTGGAGATTAAAGGAAGGCGAGCTTACACCCGAGCTTGCAAAGAAGATAAAGAAATACGCAAAAACCTATTACCGACTTCCAACAGCGAAAAAGGTTAAAGTCAATCAGATAAAAAAATAAAAAAGATAAGCGATTTACGGGAAATTCTCGTAAATCGCTTTTATTATTATCTTTCCTCACGGAAATAGTTCACGCCGCATGAAGCAGGCTGCATTCTGCCCTTATTCTTGCGTATCGAGGTTATTACAAGTATCAATGCTGTTATGAGGAATGGGAGCATATCATAAAAAGCATTCGGCAATGTGATTATTGATTTCGGCATATAATATTTCAGAACGCTGAATGCTCCGAAAATAAGACTTCCGCCGATTGCCTTTATCGGATTCCATGCCGCAAATATAACAAGTGCAACGGATATCCAACCCATACCGTTTACGCAGTTGCTCATCCATACGCCGCCGCAGGTTATCATTGAGCAGTATGCACCGCCTATTCCACAGATACCTCCGCCGATAAGAAGATTAATATATTTGCTTCTTACAACGTGTATTCCCACTGCGTCAGCCGCCGCAGGATTTTCTCCGATAGTACGAAGATTAAGTCCTGCTTTTGTTTTTGACAGATATATAAACACGATAATCGCTATCGCAACACCTATATACACAAAAATATTATAGGAAAAAAGCAGTTTACCAACAACAGGAATATCGCTTAAAACAGGAATATGAATGCTCCTGAGCTGTGCGGTTATATTTTCAGGAAGCTTAAGATTTCCTGTTTCTGAACGGGTTATGTTATATTCACCGATGAAGTTTGAAAGTCCGCTTCCGAAAATTGTGAGCGTAAGACCTGTAACATTCTGATCTGCCATAAAGGTGACTGTAAGAACGGCATAAATAAGAGCCGCCGCCGCACCTGCAAGAAATGCGGCAATAAGTGCGATAACAAGGCTGTCTGTACGGTAGCCTGCCATAAAGCCTGCACAAGCTCCGAGCGCCATCATTCCCTCAACTCCGAGGTTGAGCTGACCTGATTTTTGGTCGATTATTTCGCCGACAGTACCGAAAAGAAGCGGAGCTCCTGCAAGTACAGCCGCAACAATGAAATTAATAAGCATTATTTTCCGCTCTCCTTTCCGCTTGAAACAGTATTTTTAGCCGCAACAAATTTATATCTTATAAAGAATTCACCTGCAAGCACGAAGAAGAGGATTATTCCCTGCAAAACATCGGCACAATAGGTAGAAAGTCCGAAGGTTGACTGCATAACACTGCTTCCCTTTTCAAGTACAGCGAAAAGGAACGATACAATAAGTATAGCTATCGGCTGAAGCTGTGCAAGCCATGCAACTATGATTGCCGTGAATCCAACACCGCCAGCAACAGAGGTTGCAAGAGTCATATCCGAGCCTGTTGCTTGAACCATACCTGCAATGCCGCATACCGCACCGCTGAAAAACATAGTCCTGAGCATAATTTTTTTAGGATTCATACCTGCATAGCGTGCTGTTGCGTGGCTTTCGGAAACAACGCTTATTTCATAGCCGTGTTTTGTGAATTTAAGATACACAAATACAAGAGCGGTAAGCACCAAAGCGATTATCCAGCCTATCTGAATGCCGAAAACCTTGTCAAGCTGTGCATTTTTTGCAAAACGTGCAATTTTCGGAAATCCGCCCGATTCTGGGTCTGCCCATGCACCATCACGAAGCCATACTATTATGTTAAGTGCGATATAATTGAGCATAAGGGTGAAAAGTGTTTCATTCGTGCCGAATTTCGCCTTGAAAAACGCAGGGATAAGACCGTAAAGACCTCCGCCGAGTATTCCTGCGATAAACATTATCAGAATTAGGAGGAAATGCGGAAGCTGTGACTGGAAAAGTGCGAAGTATGAAGCGAAAATAGCTCCCATAATTATCTGACCCTCTGCACCGATGTTCCAGAATTTCATTTTAAATGCAAGTGTAACTCCAAGCGAGGAAATAAGCAGGGGAATCATTACTTTAACCGTTGCCTGGAAAGCCATTGAGGTGCTGAAAGCTCCTTTTACGATAGTTCCGTAAACGGAAAAGGGATTATATCCTATCAACAGAATAAACAGACCGCCTGCGATTATTGCCGCAGCTATTGAAATTGCTCTCAAAAGAATAGCCTGCTTTGTTCCGACCTCGGCACGCTTGGATATTCTTATGCGTGGTATATTAAGCTTTTTTGCTGTGTTTTCAGCCATTTCCAAGCACCTCCTCCGCTGTTGAACCTGTCATCATCAAGCCTATCTGCTCCTTTGTAACATTTTTTGCATCAACAAGTCCTGTTACCCTTCCGTGGCAAAGAACCATTATTTTATCGGATAATTCAAGCAACACGTCAAGATCCTCACCGATAAAAAGGACAGCAACACCTTTTTTCTTCTGCTCATTTAAAAGACCATATATCGTATAAGAGGAATTTATATCAAGTCCACGAACAGGATATGCCGTTATCAGCAGACTTGGAGCGGATTCTATCTCACGTCCGAGAAGAACCTTCTGAACATTTCCTCCCGAAAGCATTCTTACGGGGATCTCCGTTGACGGAGTTTTTATATCAAGCTCCTTTATCAGCCTTTCCGCAAGCTCACGGGCAGGCTTTTTGTCGATAAAAGGCCCCTTGCTTTTGCTGTATGATTTGAGCATCATATTTCCTGTCATACCCATTGATGAAGCAAGACCCATTCCAAGTCTGTCCTCTGGGACAAAGCTCATACTTATGCCAAGCTCGATTATTTCCTTGGCACTTTTGCCGATGATGTTTTCCTTGTTGTAAAGCACAGCACCCGAACGTATCTCGGTAAGTCCTGCGATAGTTTCGCAAAGCTCCTTCTGACCACTTCCTGCAACACCTGCAACTCCGAGTATCTCGCCCGAAAAGATGTCAAATGTAACATCTTCAAGAGCAGTACTTCCGTCAGGCTTGTCAACTGAAAGATGATATACATTAAGCAGTGGCTTGGGGTTATCAGGCTCGGGACGTTCAATACTAAGGCTGACAGGCTTGCCGACCATAAGCTCGGTAAGCTTTTTTTCGTCAGTTTCAGCTGTCAGTACAGTTTCAACGGATTTACCCTTGCGGAGTATAGTCACACGGTCGCTTATCGCCATAACTTCATTAAGCTTATGAGTGATTATGATTATAGCACAGCCGTCGTTCCTCATTATGCGGAGCATATCAAAAAGCTTCTCGGTTTCCTGCGGAGTGAGTACAGCGGTAGGCTCGTCAAGGATAAGAATTTTTGCTCCTCTGTAAAGAACCTTGAGTATTTCGACCGTCTGCTTTTCACTTACGGACATATTGTAAATTTTCTTGTTTAGATCAACATTCAGACCGAGCTTCTTGCTTATGGCGGAAATATCATCACGGAGAACCGAACGCTTTTTCAGCTTCCCCGATGTTCCTGCAATTATGTTGTCAAGAGCGTTGAAAGCCTCAACAAGCTTGAAATGCTGATGTATCATACCTATTCCCAGTGCGATCGAATCGGCAGGGGAGTTGATAACTGCACGCTCACCCGAAACGTTTATGTAGCCGCCGTCAGGGTGATAAATGCCCGAGAGCATATTCATAAGAGTAGTCTTGCCCGAACCGTTTTCACCGAGAAGGGCAAGTATTTCGCCGTATTTAACAGAAAGATCGACCTTATCGTTGGCAACGACCGTGCCGAAGGTCTTGGTTATTTCCTTACATTCAATGGCAAATTTTTCCGCCATATCCTACCTCCGTTCAAATATATCCTTTAAAACACAACAATTATAATCATTATACACTATTTTTCGTTCTAAATCAACAGCATAATGTTAATTATACAAAAAAAGCCGCACAGTTTTTTTCTGTGCGGTGATTTGTCAATTAATACTTTCTATTTTTTCTTCTAACGTTTTTTTCAAAGAATCAAAAGCAGGTAAGAAGCTATCACGAATAAGATAAAGCATTTCATCAATCTTATCTGCGTCGTAAATATGAATAGAGGTGTTTCTCATTTGTAGCATAATAAGCCAGGTATCTTCATCGTCAACAAAACCATACTTATACGCAAGCTGTAAAATATTTCTTGGTGATCCTGTTTTTGCAGCTTTTACACCTTGGAACATTAATATGTCCTTTAAAGTTTTCCACGAAAACTCAAAGGTATAATTAAATTGCCAGACAATTCCTGTTCTGTATATATCGTTGTTTTCAGCGAGTTCAAAATCCGCTTCTTTCAGAATATTAAGGCAATTTATGAAATTTTCAAGCTTTTTCATATTCTATAGCTCCGTTCTTTTTATTCCATAACAGTATTTTACCATATTTATTCGGATTTGTCTACAAAAAAATTAAATCAAAGCCTGAATGAATGAGGAATAAGCTCCGAAAGGGAAAAAGTCTTGATATTACCGTCTTTATCCGAAAGTATAACACTCATTTCAGGTGAAAACTCTGAAAGCACCTGACGGCAGATACCGCAGGGGAATGTCAGCTCTCCGCCAGAGGAGGTGATTGCAATTGCAGAAAAATCACGCTTGCCTTCCGATACCGCTTTGAAAACGGCAGTCCTTTCCGCACAATTTGTCGCACCATATGTTGAATTTTCAATGTTACAGCCTGTGTAAACACTGCCGTCCTTGCAGAGAAGTGCCGCACCTACCTTGAACTGTGAATAGGGAGCATATGCAAATTCCTGCGCTGATACTGAAATTTCTATAAGCTCTTTATCTGTCATTTTTATACCTCTTCCAAATTATCACGGGTTAGCTTTTTGAGCCATACATATTTTTTATAATGCTTGTAAACCGTCGGGAGCTTGATTATTTCGTCAATATTTATAATAGCATAAACCGCCATAACAGGGAGCTTTAAAAGGAATGCCGTAATAAGTCCGAGAGGAACGGTTATGCACCACATTGTTATCGTATCACATTTAAATCCGAATTTTGAATCTCCGCCAGCGGCAAAAATACCCGAAATTACCGTCATATTCATAGCCTTTCCGATAACATAATACGAGCATACGATGAGCATTATACGCAAATATCCTCTTGCTGTGTCGGTGAGCGTTCCGAAAAGATTGACAAATGGGATAACGCAGAGAATAATCAGACCTGAGATAATTCCGCTGATGAGAGATATTCTGCAAAGCTTTGAGCCATAGTCCTTTGCCGTTTCAAGATTGCCCTGACCAAGCTCCGCACCGATGATAACACCGCTTGCGGCGGCAACACCTGTGCAGGCACATATCGTCAGATTTTTGATGATATTTGCGATGGAATTTGCGGCGGCAGCATCACTTCCCATATGACCGAGGATAACGCTGTACATCGTGAAGCCAACGCCCCAGCCGAGCTGATTGCCGAGGATAGGGATAGTATATTTATAGTAATCCTTTTTAAGCGTTTCATCGCTGTGGAAAATATACTTGAAGCGGATTTTTATAACACAGCTTCTGAACATAACAAGCATAGTCCATACAAGCTCAACTATCTTTGAAATGACCGTTGCAACAGCCGCACCTGCGATGCCCATTTCAGGGAATCCGAAAAGTCCGTAGATGAGCAGTGCGTTGAATATGATATTGACAACGACTGAAACAGAGCTTATAAGCGAGCTTTTTGAAGCGAAGCCGCAGTTTTTCATAACGCTTAAATATATCTGTGAAATACTTGTCAGCAGGAACGAAAGAGCGACCCAGTGGAGATATTCCGCACCGTATTCAATAAGAATTTCATCCGAAGCGAAGCAGTGCATAAAAAGCTCTGGGAAGAAAAACGAAATGAACGTAAACGGCAGTGATACAAGCACCGACAGCTTCATTCCAATTCCGAGGATTTTTTCAACTGATACTCTGTCGTCAATTCCCCAGTATTGTGCGGCGAATATCGAAACACCTGCACCTATTGCATAAACGAAAAGATTGAATACAAACGTTACCTGACCTGCGAGCGATACCGCCGACAGGGAATCCTGATTAAGTACACCGAGCATAACAGCGTCAGTAATGCTGACAAGGGCGAGCATTATCTGCTGTAAGGTTATCGGAACAACAAGACGCAGAAGCTTCTGCGAAAATTCACTTTTTAAATTTACCTTCATTATTGATTTTTCACCTTTCAAAAATTCAAAACAGTATTCATTATAGACCAAACCGACATTTTTTTCAATCGGTATATTGCATAAATATATTTGAAAAAATGCCTTGAAATAGGGTAAAAACAGGTATATCCTTATTGACACGGCGATGTTATATGTGGTATAATTGCAGTAAACAGTAGATGAATTTTCCCTTGAAAACAGGAGGAATGATATATGAAAAAATCCGTAAAAACCGTAATTTCCGTGATTGCCGCAGTGACGGCTGTTTCCGCAGTCGTCGGAAAGCTTTTCTGCGATTATACCTTAGACCCGCGAAAAAAGGGCTTCACCGTTGATAAGCTTCCGCAGAACAGAAAAAAAGAGCCTGATAGCTTCAGAGATACCTTTAAGGAGCGTACCAAGGAATATTCCGATTGGTTCAAAGCTAACTCAGAGGACGTTTTCCTGCTTACAAGTGACGGAGTAAAGGTTCATGCCGCACTTTGCAAGGCTGAAAAGCGTTCGAGGAAGTATATTATAATGTGCCATGCTTACAGAGGGAATGCGTATAATCTCGGTTTTCAGGCATATAATTTCCGCAAAATGGGTTATAACGTGCTTGCGGTTGACGGACGTGCTTCGGGAAAAACAGAGGGCAAATATATAGGTATGGGTTATCTTGAAAAATCCGACCTTAAGGGCTATATCAACTTCATTCTTGCCCGTGATTCCCACGCAGAGATCGCACTTTACGGTATATCAATGGGTGCGTCAGAGGTGCTTATGGCATCGGCTTGTGATTTGCCGCAGAATGTCAAGGCTGTTATTGAGGACAGCGGTTTTACAAGCGTAAAAAATGCGTTCAGATATCAGATACATGAGCTTTGGCATATCCCCTCCGAGCCGCTTCTTACCTTAGGCTCACTTTATGCAAAGCTTTTCCTTAAAATTGACTTTAAAGCTGCGAATGCGGTTGAGGCTGTAAAAAAATCAAAGCTTCCGACATTGTTTATACATGGCACAAAGGATTGCTGTGTACCGTTTGAAATGTTTGACGAGCTTTACAGGAATTGTGCCGCAGAAAAGGAATATCTTGCAGTTGAGGGAGCGGATCATATGCAGTGCGATGTTGTTTCTCCCGAGAAATATTATGGTACGATAGATAGCTTCTTGAAAAAATATATGTAATAAAAATGCGTTTCCGA